>JAZQHJ010000075.1:0-8580 GCA_045540515.1 Eubacteriales bacterium | reverse complement strand
CTAAGACCGCTTGGCCTCCGACTTGTATAGCGTGATACTGTGGACGATAACGGTCTCCCTCGTAAACCGAGGAATCGAGTGCGATATCCTTCCAATCAAGATATGGATGTGCCTCGGTGGAGTCGGTATCATTATAAATTTCACGAATTTCTTTAGGTGTTAATGCTGATGAATAAATCTCTACCTCGTCGAGAAGTCCAGAAACCATCTGTCTTTTAATACCAAATTCAATTTGTGGACTGACATAACAGCCTATACGCAAGGGCTCTTCGGTATAGATTATGCTGGTTGCAACCAGCTCTGGTATAAGCGCCTCATAAGACTTTTCTCCGTTATAGAAGAGTCCAATATATCCAGTTTCGCCATCAAAGGCAACTGAAACATGAGACCACTCATAAAGTGGAAGTGCGTTTATTGGGTCGTAGAAGCCGACTACGAAATCCTCGCCTGTTTCTTCGTTATGTAATGCTAGCTGAATGCCCCAAAGACCGAGTCTTCCATAGCCGAGCAGGAAGCCCTCGCACATTTCAACATCACCCTTATTGATAATTGATGTCATACGGGTGTGACCAGCAGCATCCGATGCTCCATCGTAATAAACGATATTCTCAAATACTCTAGGCGCAACCCACGCAGACAATGTAATCGCAGAGGATGGAGCTACAAAGTCTTTATTTACAATGTTGTTTGAAAAGCCGTCCATATACAAGGCATTGCCCTTTACACCAGGTCTTCTCAATGGGTCGTTTGGCTCTTTAAAAAGAGTGTCTGCATTCTGTGCATTAAACACATAGTTAATTGTATAATCCTTTCCGCTGACAGATTCCTTTGCAAGACTGCCCTCGGATTCGTCAAGCGAATATTTTAATTGAAGGGTGCTTTCCCCCGCTACTGTATTGGTATCCTTATCGGAATCGGAATCAGAGCTGTTATTGCACCCTACTGCTGTGACAAGCAGCATAACCAAAAATATAAATAATGCTATAAATCTGTTAAATCTCATAAATCCTCACATTTTAAGCCCGGACGTGCCAAAGCCTTGTACAATGTATTTTTGTGCCGCAACATAAATTACGAAAATAGGAATACTTGTAATTACCAGTGATGCCATTATTTCACCTGTGGTAATGCTTTCAATACTCTTAATTGAAATAAGTGCCGTTTGTATTGGTAACAGAGGCCAAGTGCCGTCATCAGCAGATGGCAATATCATTGACGGCCAAAGGTAATCATTCCAAACACCAATAAAGCAGAATACCGCCACGGTTGCAAGTATAGGCTTTGACAACGGCAAAATAACCTTGAAAAACACACCTAACGTGCTTGCGCCGTCAATGCGTGCCGCTTCCTCGTATTCCTTTGGAATATTTTGAAAAAACTGTGTAAACAGAAAAATATTGAATATGCTTATTGTAGCTGGTAAAATCACACCCAAAACAGACATCTGTTGCTTAAGCCCAAGCATAATTTTAACTATTGAGTAAAGTGGTATAATTGATGTTTCTACCGGTACTACTATTAAGAAAATTATCAAAAAGGATAATAGCTTCTTACCAGGGAAGGTAAGCTTTGCCATTACATAGCCAGCAAGTCCGTTTACAAGTATATTAAGCACTATGACTATTGCTGCATATACAAAGCTGTTTAAAGCGTATTTCCAAATATCATAATTCATCAAAACATTTTTATAGTTATCAAATGCGATACCCAAGTTAGCAAAGTCTGGCAAGAACATATTAAGCGATCCTACACCAGCAGCATAGGTGCTCTCACTCTTTGTAGATGTTGCCAGCATATACATTATGGGCAATATGAACACAAGGGATAAAACTATTCCAACGATATGGTAAATTATTTCCTTAACCGTTTTTTTGACGGGTTTTTTATTAGGCCTAAAGTTAGGTAAATCTTTAATTAGCTTTTCCATATCACTTCTCCCTAAACAATCTACGTTGTATCAGCGTTATACCGCCGATAAATATCGTCATAAGCAGTGCAACAGCTGATGATTCACCTACCAAGCGTTCAGAATAACCGCTATTATACATATAGTAGGACAATGTTACTGTATGCTCCATATATCCTGTCATCAGCATAGGCTGTGTTAAAATTCTGCAAGCACCGATGAACACGGTGATAAGTATATAAACAAGAGTGGAGCGTAAGCCAACCCAGGTTACATTCCAAAACTTATGCCACCAGTTTGCTCCATCAAGTGACGCTGCCTCATAAAGATCCTTTCTAATATTTGAAAGTCCTGAGAGGAAAATTAGCATTTGATAGCCACAGCCCTGCCAAGCACTAAGCACTATAATGCAAGGCATTGCAGTTTTTGGGTCACGTAGCCAGTCGTGTGGTGGGACACCAAATATACCTAACATTGAGTTCAAAAGTCCACCCTCGCCTGGTGCTAATATCTGCTCCCACAAAAATGCTGTAATCGAAAGTGAGATTACAACAGGAGCAAAAAAGCAAACCTTAAAAATCTTACTTCCAATGCCAGGTCTATTTACAAAAAGGGCAAGAAGAAGTGCAAGACCAATTTGCAAAGGCACAACGCCGATTACGAAGGTAGCGGTGTTTTTTATTGCATTATAAAGCATTCCCTTTGCCGAGATTTCCTTGAAAATGTCGGCAAAATTATCGAGGTACACAAAGTTGATGTCATTTGGCTTCAACAAATAATAATCAGTAAAGGCATAGCCCAATGAATATAAAATCGGTAGCAATATAAACAAAAACGCAAGTGCTACTGATGGCAAAAGCATAAGATACGCCGTTACCGATGATTTTACACGATATACCTCCTTACGCTTCCTTGCGGTGACTAAATCATAAGCGACAAAGCCACCGAAGGCGCATAAAAACAACACGAAAATAATAATTGATGTATTAATCATTTTTCATCTATTTAGTATGTAATACTATCCTCGATTTTTAATTTTATCTATCGCTTCCTGAAGCGTGTTTGTAGCTGAGTTCAATAGGTCGTTTACATTTCCGTTTCCTAAGCCAAAGATTATCTGGTTAAAGGTAGTGGAGAAGGTTGGGTATGCAACGGTTACTGGACGCTCCTTGCCACTTAATTCAAGCTGCTTCATAAGGGTGTATTCAGGAGAACCAACTGCGTAATTCTTAACTACATCTCTACGCGCTGGAATCATACCAGTTGCATTAGTGATAGCCTCAGAGCTTTCTGCGGATGTCATCCACTTAAGCAATTCCAAGGAAGCGGTTTTATCCTTGTGGTGATTGTTTGTAATTGCATAAGACCAGCTACCTGTCGCACTTGCTGCCTGTACATCCTTAGGATAAGGTAAAAGTCCCCAATCATCACGAGAGCCAAAATACTCTCTGTATTTGTTATCAAGGTCAGGAATAGTCCAACCTGACGATAAATACATACCAACCTTTCCAGTAAAGAAGTCGGTTGCGCCAATTGCATATGAGGTATATCCCTTTGAAATTAAATCCTTAATGAACTGGAAGCCCTCTGCGGTTGATGCGGAATTGTAATAGCCTGTTGCGGTATAACCATCCTCAGATACAAAGCTACCGCCTGTCGCATAAATGAAAGGATAAAGCAAGTATGGTGCTGTTTCGTCCTTGGTGGCATCAATACGCATATCTACCGCAGTAACACCATAAGCCTTAAGTTTTGCACAAACCTCATTGAACTGCTCCATAGTCCAAGGGTTTTCGGCAGTAAAGCCACTAACATCTATTCCTGCTTCACGGAAAATCTTTTTGTTATAGAAAAATCCTGCACTTGATTCCTGAATTGGAAGTCCATAAAGCTTGCCATTATACTTATTGAGTGAGTAGAACTTTTCCTGCTCCTCAGCAGAAATAAGCCCGCTAATATCATAGAGTAAGCCTGAGCTTGCATATGCGGCTGTATTTGGAGCATCAAAGGTAATAATATCTGCAAGAGTGCCCTCTAGCTGATTGTTTTGAAGCTCTGTTTCGTAGCCTGACGCACCTGCACTACGTGCCTTAAATATAGCCTGTGCCTTAATCTTTTGATCCTTATATGCAAGATTAAATGCGTTTATTCTTTTTTGATAAGCCTGACCCTCTGTTGAGGATTTGTCAACGTGGAACATAATTTTTACAATGGTGTTTCCCTCTGCATCTATTGTAGGTGCATCATCACCGTTGCTATTAGTATTTCTACCACAGGAGGTCATACCAAATAGCATAATTAGCACAAGCAAAAATGCAGTAATCGAAGTTAAAAGTTTTTTCATTGTTTTTCTCCTCATATACAATATTTGATTGTTTTTCGTTTATTATTTATTATTTAGTGGTTGTGCCAAGCACAAATTTTGTTTTTAAAACTGTTCTGGTGCAGGTTTCCTCATTATGTATTTTTTTAATAAGCAACCTTACTACCTGTCTTGCCATTTCTTCAATGGGCTGCTCTACACTTGTTATGTTGCTAATGCCCCATTGCTTGAAAATTCCATCGTAGGAAACGATTTGTAGGTCATCGGGTATTTTCTTTCCTAGGCTTATCGCTTCCTCATAAAAAACCTGTGAAAGCGAATATCCTGAAACAAAAACTCCATCTACATCTGCATACTTTTCCATAAAGTCTGCAACTACTACTGTTTCCTCTCCGTGCTGAATAATCTCGTTTACTAAGCGAGGGGGCATTCCATGCTCTTCCATAACGTCAAGGTATGCTCTCTCTCTTTCTAAAACCTCAGAATCTACCAGAGGCTTAGAGCCGATAAAGCCAACTCTTTTGGCACCGTGCTCTATCATATAATTTATTGCGTTTCTTGTAGCATCGTAGTTATCGCTGGTAACGTAAGGAATTTTTTCACCGAAGGTTCTGTCAATCGAGACAATTGGACAGCCGTACAGCTCCTCCTCCGTGTGCATATAGTGAGTAACGAAAACCGCCCCGTCAACCTCTCTATGCTTGATTTTGGTTATAATCTCAGTTTCCTTATCAACCTTTTGCTGTGAGGACACCAAAATTACCGAATAACCAAATTTGCTTGCCTCATCCTCTACATAGTATGCCAGCTTTGCAAAGAATGGGTGATTAACAACGGGTACTAATAAAGCAATAATTCGAGTCTCATTCTTTCTTAACCGAAACGCCATATTGTTTCGTGAATAGTTAAGAGCCTCCATTGCCTCAAGCACTTTTTTACGAGTTTTTTCGCCTACCGAGCCCTCGTTATTTATAACTCTTGAAACGGTACCTACCCCTACTCCCGCATACTTTGCTACATCTTTAATTGTTTTTTCCAAATATCTACCTCTCAAATTAAGCTACTATTACATCCTAATTTACTATTAGCAAATGTGTATATTAAATATGGACTTTAAACTAATGTTACAGTAACGGTTTTGTCACCGTTTATTACGATTTCGTTAGTGTCCTTTGTTAAAAGATCTGCATTTATAATCAACATCAAATTCTCTACCCTGTATTGTTCCTTGGTAAGCTGAGCTCCGTTAAGTGTGACGGAGCCTACCTCAACATTTCCAAGATAGATAACTGCATTACAGCCCTTTTGAATAGTTATATCCTTAAGTGTAGTTTCAGTGCTTGCAGTAACATTTAATGTGAACTCATATGAGCTTGCACCACCATAAGCCTTAAAGGTATATACTCCAACAGGAAGGAGCTCAAGATATGCAGGATTTATTATAAGCCTTCTTCCGTCACTTACATAGAAAGCTCTGTCAACTTTTGTATTAGCCAATGTCTTATTATAAAGAGAGGTTATCACTTGATTTGAGTCACCAACAACTGTTAAGCTACCAGCTCCATCATAAGAATATTGCTCGTTGAAGTTTACCACTGACTTAAATGTAGCTGTTCCAGAGAATACATTTAAGCCAAAGAAGCCCTCCTTAGGCTCATCCTCACTCAATATAGTATCAATAGCCAAGCGACCGTTGATATATGCCTTAATTGAGCTACCCTTTGCTTCAACTCTCAAAACTACATTGCCAGTGTTTATATCCTGTGCATTTGCTCTGCCAATTTCACCACGAGGTGACCACATTTTAACAATTTTCTCATTGTTATCGTAGTTAAAGATAATGTAATCACTCATATCCTCAGTTGCTCTGAAGATAAATGCAGCAGCAACCGCATCAAGTGAGAATGAGACTGAGCTATTGAAATCGGATGCACTCTTACTTGATAGGATATATCCATCACCTGCTGGGCTTGTGGAAATTATCTCAGAGCCCTTTGCAATCCAATTTCCTGAAATTATTCCATCAGAATTAAATGGAATGTCTGTTTCTGGTGAGCTTTCGTAAACAGTAACATTAATTACCTTTCGCTGATTGCCACAGGATGCAATAATAGTTGCCTTGCCTGCTTTTAGAGCCTTTACGATAACTCCACCAGTTATGTTTTCTAATGCAACAAATTCACTTCCATTTTCTAATGCCCATATAATTTCCTGACCTGAGGTTGAATATGCAGTTACTTGCTTTTCTGTGGTAATTGTTGTATCAAGCTCAAGTGCTTCATCGCTTACATATAGTACGGTTTCACCATCTACTACCTCACCTGTACGCCATACAGATGCAATCTCATTAACCTCAAGGCTTTTAACGGTTACCTCTCCGCCCACAGAAAATTCTGCCTTTACAGAATATGGGGAAGCAAGCGTTAATACATAGAATGGAATCTTAAAGTCATCACAGAAAACCTCAACACCACCGTTATCGGACAAGATGTAGAAGCTTTGTGCATCAAGGCTTCTTGGACCTGATGTAAACTTGAAATGATAGTCTCTTATGCTAAGACCAGCTGAGGAAGTAAATCTACGGTCAACGAAATAGCCGTCCTCTTTATTCCAACCAATCTCTGTATATTCGCCATCACCTACATTGATTTTTATGGAAATTGATTCATTATTAGGATTATCAATGCTTAAAAGCATTTCAAAAATATGTGTATTTACATTTGCAAGTATATTCTCTGTTGTCTTATCAACCGTTTTGTCGGTTAAGGTTAACAAATTAAGCTTTTCAAAGGCTGTGCCGTCCTTTACAATAGGTGTCTGAGTTAATATATATCCGTCTCCCTCAGTAGCCAAGCCCCAGATAACTGGTATTGTCATACCGCTTCCGTTCCAAATTTTTCTTACATTTGCATAAATGCCACTATCGGTATCTGCGGGAACACCTGCATACCAGCTAATTGATACTGTCTTACCAAAGTAATCGCTTGCGTTATCTCTTATACTAAAGGTTTGAGTAGCATAGGAATCGGGACCGAAATCCATTATTTGAAAGTCACTCTGATCAATTGCTCCACCGTCCTTATCAGTAAAGGTGATGGTATTTCCGTCATAAACCATTTTACCAACTATGTATTCTCTTGCAGTTAAGGTAAGCACTGTGTAAAGCTCACCATCATCTGCGGTTAAGGTAACAACATCAGGACATTCTGGGGCATATGCACTGAATTGACCTGCATAAGACCAATCTAAAAGGTTTTCAGATTTCATAAACCAAACCTTATTTTCCTGCTGTCCTGTAACAACCATACCCCATACGGTAGTTTTGCCGTCCTCAACTTTCACAGGGAATACCTTTGGGTCACGGCAAGCAACCTTATGATGAATATTGTCTGATGCGGTTGCAACTGTTTGTGGAATAATCTTACGCTTTGTCCATGTCATACCACTATCGTCACTGGACATAATCATCTGATCCTGCATACCACCATCACGGGTATAGAAGGCAATAATACCGTTGCCATCTCCGTTTGGGAACCAATTAAGCGCATCTATTGCCTCGCTATCGCCTTTTCTGTACTCATAAGCAGAGCCTGACCACATATAGCCTACGCCAGTACCCCAATCCTCATCTGGAAATAGACAAATAGGAAGAAGCTCCCAATGGGCAAGGTCACGGCTTCTTGCGTGTCCCCAATACATATCTCCCCAATAGTTATTATAGGGATGGTGCTGATAGTATATATTGTAATAGCCATCGTAATAAATCAAACCATTAGGGTCATTATTCCAGTGTGCATACTGTGAAAAATGATACTGATTACGATATAGCTCAGTATAATATGAATAATCGCTCTTACCGTAGTAAATATCAGCGAATTTAACCTTTGAATTAAAGCAGTTAAATCCAATATTACCTCCACCATAGGATACGCCCTCGGGAAGTTTTTCTAAGGAGTTAAGATTTATCGTATTATCAATACCAAATCTACGAATATTATCAGCATAAAATTCTGCATAAACGCCGTCATCCTCAGGGGTAATAACGACCTTTAGCTGAACCTTGTCTATATTTGCAACCTTAGAGCCAACCAAGCGTCTTTCACTTTCAGTCATCTTATCGTTGCCGATAAAATAATCTGTTAAAAGCTCTACTGCTTTTGTTTTTCCGTCTTCAACTGTAAAGTAAAGTAGCTTTACAAGATTAGCCTGTCTATCTACATTAAATACCCAATAGTGAGATCCGTCCTCTGCACCAAAGGCAAGTCCTGCGGCTACACCGTGTTCAAAGGAAACGATTGCGGTGTAAACGAATTTATCCTCTGCGCCGTAGGTTGTTTCCGAAAGGGTAAAG
>JAZQHJ010000074.1:0-1954 GCA_045540515.1 Eubacteriales bacterium | reverse complement strand
CATACTTTTTTGTACTCATTCAAAGTACCTCCATAATAAAATAATAATCAAATATTGATTTTTATTACTGTATTTTTAATTATTTTAATAAAATTTGCAATTTTTTTAAAAAAATTCTTCCATTTTATATAATTTTATGATACAATAATAGCGCCGTACGAAGGGGCATACTTTTGTTATGCCAAATTTCGTGCTATTTTCTGCACAGATGTGCGACCTACACAGTTAATAATTTTTTATGGAGGTACTTTGACAATGAGTACAAAGAAGTATGTTTACCTTTTTAGCGAAGGTAACGCAACAATGAGAGAAATTCTCGGCGGTAAGGGTGCTAACCTTGCTGAAATGACAAACATTGGTCTTCCTGTTCCTCAGGGCTTCACAATTTCAACTGAGGCTTGTACACAATACTACGAGGATGGCAGACAAATCAACGATGAAATCCAAGCTCAAATCATGGAGTACATCGACAAGATGGAAGAAATCACTGGCAAGAAGTTCGGTGATAAGGAAAATCCACTCCTAGTTTCTGTTCGTTCAGGTGCTAGAGCTTCAATGCCTGGTATGATGGACACAATCCTTAACCTTGGTCTTAACGAGGACGTTGTTAACACAGTTGCTGAAAAGTCTGGCAACCCACGTTGGGCTTGGGACTGCTACAGAAGATTCATTCAAATGTATTCTGACGTAGTTATGGAGGTTGGTAAGAAGTACTTTGAAGAGCTTATCGACAAAATGAAGGAAGAAAAGGGTGTAACACTTGACGTTGAGCTTACAGCTGACGACCTTAAAGAGCTTGCTAACCAATTCAAGGCTGAGTACAAGGCAAAGATTGGCTCTGACTTCCCATCCGATCCTAAGGAGCAGCTCATGGGTGCAGTTAAGGCTGTATTCCGTTCATGGGATAACCCACGTGCTAACTATTACAGAATGCAAAACGAAATTCCTTATTCATGGGGTACTGCTGTTAACGTTCAAGCTATGGCTTTCGGTAACATGGGTGAGGATTGCGGTACTGGTGTTGCATTTACAAGAGACCCAGCTACTGGCGAAAAGAAGCTTATGGGTGAGTTCCTTACAAACGCACAAGGTGAGGACGTTGTTGCTGGTGTTCGTACACCAATGCCAATTGCTGAAATGGCAAACAAGTTCCCAGAGGCTTACAAGCAATTCGTAGAGGTTTGTGGTATCCTTGAAAACCACTATAGAGATATGCAGGATATGGAATTTACTGTTGAGCACGGTAAGCTCTATATGCTTCAAACAAGAAACGGTAAGAGAACTGCAAAGGCTGCTCTTAAGATCGCTGTTGACCTTGTAAACGAGGGTATGATTACTAAGGAAAAGGCTCTTACAATGATCGATCCAAAGCAACTTGATGCTCTTCTCCACCCACAATTCGACGCTAAGGCACTTAAAGCAGCTAAGCCAGTTGCAAGCGCACTTCCAGCTTCACCTGGAGCAGCTTGTGGTAAGATTGTATTCACAGCTGAGGATGCTGTTGAGCAAGGCAAGGCAGGCGAAAAGGTTGTTCTTGTTAGACTTGAAACATCACCAGAGGACATTGAGGGTATGCACTACTCACAAGGTATCCTTACAGTTCGTGGCGGTATGACATCACACGCAGCAGTTGTTGCTCGTGGTATGGGTACTTGCTGTGTATCTGGTTGTGGTGCTATTAAGATGGACGAGGAAAACAAGAAGTTCGTTCTCGATGGCAGAACATACGTTGAAGGCGACTATATTTCACTTGACGGTTCAACAGGTAACATCTACGGTGAGGCTATCCCAACTGTTCCTGCTTCTGTTGACGGTGAGTTTGGTATTATTATGGCTTGGGCTGACGAATACAGACAGCTTAAGATTAGAACAAATGCAGATACACCAGCTGATGCTAAGCAAGCAAGAGCATTTGGTGCTGAGGGAAGTCGGAGGCCAAGCGGTCTTAGGAAGA
>JAZQHJ010000073.1:0-2007 GCA_045540515.1 Eubacteriales bacterium | reverse complement strand
GGGAATGCCAAGGGTACGCTCTACAGTTCCGGTTGCGATGATAACTGCTTTCGCACCGAAGCGTTTGCCACCTTCGCACACTACAATTTTTTGCTCGCCTTTGTTAATGACTTCTGTTGCTTTTTCGTAGAGATAATCAGTACCAAGAGCCATTGCCTGCTCGTAAATATCGTAAGCCAGCTGGCTACCATTTACATTTTTAAGTCCGGGCCAGTTTTCCAGCTCGAAAGTTTTAATGAGCTTGCCACCGGGGGCGAAGGCTTCTAAAACCAAAGTCTTCAAGCCTGCACGTCTTGCGTAAATGGCAGAGGTCAAACCTGCTGCGCCACCGCCAACAATAATCAAATCGAAGCACGCATCAGGCGCAGCTTCCACGGGAGGTTCATTGCCCAAAAGTTTTTCTAAGCGAGCTTGCAAGCGTTCCAATGGCAGGAAGCCACTGTAACGGGAAACAATTTCTCCGTCCTTGATGAAGAGCAGGGTGGGGACAATGGTAACGTCCAGCTCTTCGGTGAGGGCAGGCTCTTTATCTATATCAATTTTCACGATGTCTAATTTGTCGCCCATGATTTTGTCAAGGTCGTCCAGCACGTAGCTTTCCATTTTACAGGGACCACACCAGGTTGCGAAGAAGTCCGCAAAAAAAGTTTTCTTTTCTTGGAGCATTGCTTTAAATTCTTGAGCGTTCGGATACAGGATAGCCATATTGTCACTTCCTTTTATTTATTCTTTGAGATAATTATACCCTAATCCCAAGAGGAATACTGTAACTTTGTCACCTTATATTTGTAAAAAGATTGGAGCAAAATTAGCTTTGCCTTTGCGAAAGGAAGGCTTCTAAAAATTTGAGTTAGCCATTGCTAAATTAAAGCTTGACGAATTCAAACAATGATGGTATATTTTTATGGAAGTTAGTAATAGCTAACTGCTTTTGAATTAGGAGATACTTATGAATTTAAAAGACGCTCAAGAAGGAAAAGAGTATATTGTTACTGCCATTGAAACCGGCGACGAAGAAGTGGACGCATTTTTGTTCTCTTTGGGTTGCTACGTGGGTGAGCCCATTACGGTAGTGTCTCACATTCACGGCGGTTGCATTGTTTCCATCAAAGATGGTCGCTACACCATAGACAATGCTTTGGCAGAAGCCATTTCTATTTAAATGATGAGAGGCTTACTTTAGCCTTTTATTTTTGGAGCGTGGTTAGCTTTTGCTAATCATAATGAATTTAGTATAAATTAGGCAAGCAAGATAAATTACACAGGAGGATTTCACAATGAAAATTGCTTTAACCGGTAATCCCAATAGTGGTAAGACAACTACTTACAACGCACTTACCGGTATGCATGAACGTGTAGGTAATTGGGCAGGCGTTACCGTGGAAAAAAAGGAAGCTCCCATTAGTAAAAAGTTCTGTGCCAATGCAGAAGAACTTATTGCAGTTGACCTTCCCGGTGCTTATTCTATGTCTCCCTTTACCTCTGAGGAAAGCATTACCAGTGCTTACGTGAAGAATGCAAATCCTGACGTTATCATCAACGTTGTGGATGCTACCAATTTGAGCCGTAGCTTGTTCTTTACCACTCAACTTTTAGAATTAGATGTTCCCGTTGTTGTCGCTCTTAACAAAACTGACATCAACGATAAAAAAGATACACGCATTAACGTGGCAGAGCTTTCTAAAAAATTAGGCTGCCCCGTAATTGAAACCGTTTCTACCGACGAAAAAGGTTTGGAAGCAGTTGTGAAGGCTGCTGTCAACCAATACGGCAAAGGACAAAAAGCACCTTATAGCCAAGGCGAAGTTGATTTGTCCAGCAAGGAAGCAGTTATTGAGGCTGATAAAAAACGCTTTGCTTTCGTCAATAAGATTGTTGCTTCTGTTGAACAACGTAAGGTGCTGACCAAGGAAAAAAATTCCCAAGACAAGCTTGACGCAATTTTGACCAATAAATTTTTAGGCTTGCCTATTTTCGCAGTGATTATGTTCTTGGTGTTTGATATCT
>JAZQHJ010000072.1:0-14477 GCA_045540515.1 Eubacteriales bacterium | reverse complement strand
AGCGAGGAAAATGCCTCGAACACGTAGTCGTCGCAATACTGGTGTATTGCAGAGTAGTGGTCGTGGCAAGAAAAAGCATTTTGAAAATTCTCCTTTTAAGGAAATTTTCTTCCTTGGTATTTTACCTTTAAGGGTGTCGGCTTTGTTTTGCCGTTCCTTTTAGGGAAAGGCGTCGCTTTTTCGTTTTTACCGCTATCGTTAATTCCGCAAATGATACGCTATGCCAATTATTATTCCAAAAGACATCCCCGCCTTTTCAAGGCTAATAAACGAAAACATATTTGTAATGGATCAGGAAAGAGCTGGCAGACAGGACATTCGTCCTATTGAGATTGCTATTGTAAATCTTATGCCAACAAAGATTGAAACGGAGACACAGCTAATAAGGCTCCTTTCAAACTCCCCTCTCCAAATTAAGGTAACTCTTATCGGTACGGAGAGCTATGTTGGAACGCACACCTCTGTTGGTCATTTGCAAAAATTCTACAAGACCTTTTCCGACATCAAGGATTTACGCTTTGACGGAATGATTATCACAGGAGCGCCTGTTGAAATGCTAGAATTTAGCGAGGTCAAATACTGGGATGAGCTTACTAAAATATTTGAATTTGCAAAAACAAATGTTCAAAGCACCATATTTATTTGTTGGGGCGCACAGGCTGCCTTAAACTATTATTATGGTATAAATAAATACACTCTTGATAAAAAGCTTTTTGGTGTTTTCAAGCACAAGAAGTTCGTTCAATTTGACCCATTACTAAAAGGCACAGACGAGGAGTTTTACATTCCTCATTCAAGGCACACCTCTGTTCGCTTTGAGGACATTGAAAACGTGCCAGACCTTTCAATCCTTGCTGGAAGCCGTGATGTTGGTGCATCGATTGTTCGTTCAGTTGACGGCAGACAGATTTACCTAATGGGACATATGGAATATGACAGAGACACCCTTAAAACCGAGTATTATCGTGACTTAAATAAGGGACTTGACATTGACCCACCTGTAAACTATTTTAGAGACGAGGAAAAAACCGTGGTTGTGCCAAACTGGTACTCTACTGCCAACCTCATTTACTCAAACTGGCTGAACTACTATGTATATCAGGTAACACCATTTGAGCTCCAAGAGCTAAAATAATACTTTCGTCAAGCTATGGCGAAGGACTTCACTAATTAAACATAAAACAATCAAAATTTTGTGAGTTAAAAGCGAGTTAGACTAGGCGAAGCGGAAACGGCAGATGATGACGTACTTGGCGTACGTCTAACCCAACCCCTTTAACCCAACCCCTTAAAATGCTTTCGCATTTTTAGGGAACCCTTGGGAGCAAATCCCGTGGCTCCAAGAACGAGCATCGTGAGTTCTTGGACTAGGGCGCAGTATAACGACGCTTATCACTCATCAAAGGAGAAAATATGGAAAACAAAATTCTAGATTTAAAAATCCACGCAACCGACATCAGAATTGGTGCAGTTGAGGCAGTTTTCAACGCTAAAAGCGGTCACCCAGGTGGTGCTCTTTCAAGTGCTGATATTCTTTCCTGCCTATACTTTTCTGAGCTAAATATCAATCCTAAAAAGCCGGGGATGCCAGACAGAGACCGCTTTGTGCTTTCAAAGGGACACTCCTGTCCTGGACTTTATGCAGCGCTTGCGCACAGAGGATACTTCCCTGTTTCCTTACTAAAAACATTCAGACACACTGACTCAATTCTTCAAGGTCACCCAGATATGAAGAATATTAAGGGTGTTGATATGTCCGCAGGCTCACTTGGTCAGGGCTTCAGCTGTGCTTGTGGTATGGCTCTTGCTGCAAAGCTTAATGGTCTTTCCTACCGCACCTATGCTCTTGTTGGAGACGGAGAAACACAGGAGGGACAAATTTGGGAGGCTCTTACCTTTGCGTCCCACTACAAGCTTGACAACCTTTGCCTAATCATTGACAACAATGGCTTACAAATTGACGGTGCTGTTAAGGACGTTATGAACATTATGCCTTATGCAAGTAAATTAAGAGCATTTGGTTGGAATGTAATTCAAATTGATGGACACAATATAGAGGAAATTCTAGGAGCATTTGAAAAGGCTCGTAATACAAAGGGCAAGCCAACTGCCATTGTTGCAAAAACAATTAAGGGCAAGGGCGTTTCATTTATGGAAAACCAAGCCTCATGGCACGGAAAGGCTCCAAACGAGGAGCAATACAAGCTCGCAATAGAGGAGCTTACAGCTCACAAGAATGAGCTTATAGGAGGTAAGAGCTAATGGCAGATAAAATCGCAACACGTGAAGCATACGGAAATGCCCTTGCAGAGCTTGGTGGCATTTACAATGACGTTGTAGTTCTTGATGCAGACCTTGCAGAGGCTACAAAAACAGTTATATTTAAAAAGAAATTCCCAAATAGATTTTTTGATTGTGGTATTGCAGAAAACAATATGCTTGGAGTTGCAGCAGGTCTTTCTACTGCTGGAAAAATTCCTTTTGCATCTACCTTTGCAATGTTTGCAGCAGGCAGAAGCTATGAGCAAATCAGAAACTCAATCGGTTATCCGCACCTAAATGTTAAAATCTGTGCAACTCACGCAGGTATTAGCGTGGGCGAGGACGGTGCTACTCATCAATGCTGTGAGGATATTGCACTTATGCGCACAATTCCAGGTATGGTTGTTATCAACCCAAGTGATGCAGTTGAGGCAAGAGCCGCAGTTGAGGCTGCTATTAAGTATAATGGCCCTATGTATATGCGCTTTGGCCGTCTTGCTATCTCCGTTATCAACGACAATCCTGACTATAAATTTGAAATCGGCAAGGCTATTAAAATGGCTGACGGCTCCGACGTTACCATTGTTGCAAATGGTATGATGGTTGAGCAGGCTCTTATTGCAAGAGAAAAGCTTCTTGCACAGGGCATTTCTGCCTCCGTTTTAAATATGCACACAGTTAAGCCACTTGACACCGAGGCTCTTCTTTGCGAGGCACAGCAAACTGGTGCAATTGTTGTTTCCGAGGAGCACAGTGTAATCGGCGGTCTTGGTAGCGCTGTTTCCGAGGCGCTTTGCGAGATTTGTCCTGTTCCTGTGGTTAAGCACGGCGTAAACGACGAATTTGGTAGAAGTGGACCTGCTAAGGAGCTTATTGAATACTACGGCTTAAATGCTGACGGTATTATTAAAAAGGTAAAAGAGGCTTTAAAGCTAAAAAAATAACCTACTTTTAAAGAGGCTTTTGTGAATATTAAAATATTTATGTGTACGCATAGAGCTCCGCTTGTAATTCCACCTCTTTGCACTCCCGTGCTTGGTGGAGCTGTAAATCGTGAGCCTGTGCCATGCACCATTCCCGACACTGGGGCAAATGGTGATATTTCGAGCAAAAATGCTGAATATTGTGAGCTAACCGTTCAATACTATGCTTATAAAAACGAGGACTGCGACTTTTATGGCTTTTGTCATTATCGTAGATTTTTTGGCAGTGAAAAAATCACTCGTGCTCCCTATCTTGCCGTTGGCAAGCCAAGGGATAAGCATTTTGCCACAGAAAGCGAAATTGCCGAGCTTTGTAAGAGCTATGACGTGATTTTGCCAAGAAGCGAAAGCGTTGGGCTTACCGCTTACGAAAAATATGTAAGCTCAAAGCACCATTTTAAGCAGGATATTGATTTATTCCTTGAAATTATCAACGAAAAAGCGCCTTGGCTTACACCCTTTGCACGTGAATATATGCAGGGCTATGAGCAATATTTTTGTAATATGCTTATTATGCGCAAGGAAATTTTTATGGAATATTCAAGCCTACTGTTCTCTCTTTTACAGGAGCTTGACAAAAGAAAGGTCCTTCACGGATATTTTGAGGCAGACCGTACAGACGGCTACCTCGGTGAAAGGCTACTTGGAATTTATGTGCTTTATTTAAAATCAAAGGGCACAAAAATTTATCATTTGCCAAGAATTGATGCTTATTCCTCTGTCAAAAAAAGAATTATAAACAAGCTTTTGCCCCCACAGAGTAGGTTAAGGCTCAAAATAAATGCAAAAAGAGGTTCAAAATGAAAAAATACGATTATTTAATTGTCGGTAGCGGTCTTTTTGGTGCAGTTTTTGCACACGAGGCAACCAAGAAAGGCAAAAAATGTCTTGTTATTGACAAAAGAGGTCATATTGGTGGAAACATATACTGTGAAAGCATTGAGGGCATCAATGTTCACAAGTATGGAGCCCATATTTTTCATACATCAAGCAAGGAAATTTGGGAATATATAAACCAATTTGCAGAGTTTAATAATTATATCAATGCCCCTGTTGCAATTTATAAGGACGAGCTTTATAACTTGCCCTTTAATATGAATACTTTTAGCAAAATGTGGGGAATTAAAACACCTGCACAGGCAAGGGAAAAGATTGCCTTGCAAATTGCAGAGCTAGGAATTACCGAGCCTAAAAACCTTGAGGAGCAGGCACTTTCGCTTGTTGGTCGTGATGTATATGAAAAGCTAATTAAGGGCTACACAGAAAAGCAATGGGCAAGGGACTGCACCGAGCTTCCTGCTTTCATTATCAAGCGCCTACCTCTTCGCTTCACCTACGACAACAACTATTTTAATGACAGATATCAGGGTATTCCTATCGGTGGCTATACACCTATTATTGAAAAAATGCTACAAGGCTCGGACATTATGCTTAATACCGACTACTTTGACTTTATTAAGGACAATGCCGATATTGCTACAAAAACTGTTTTCACAGGTCAAATTGACCGCTTCTTTGACTACAAGCTTGGTGTTTTGGAATATCGTAGCGTTCGCTTTGAAACCGAGGTGCTTGACACCGACAACTATCAGGGCAATGCAGTTGTAAACTACACCGAAAGAAGCGTTCCATACACAAGAATTATTGAGCATAAGCATTTTGAATTTGGCACTCAGCCAAAAACGGTTATCTCCCGTGAGTATTCAAGCGAGTGGTCCTTGGGAGATGAGCCATATTATCCTATCAACAACGACAAAAACAATGCTCTTTACGAGCAATATAAGGCTCTTGCCGATGCTACTCCAAGCGTTATTTTTGGTGGCAGACTTGGTCAATATAAGTATTACGATATGGATAAGGTAATTGCATCGGCGCTTGATGTGGTAAGCAAGGAGCTTTAATTACTAGCATAAAATAAAATTAAGGAGAGTCATCATGATAATACAAAGCATAGTCCTTGACAGTCTGCACGCCTATGACGAAATGTATTTTCGTGGTGGCTTTTGTCATTCTGGCTATAATAAAGCAAGCTATCTTTCACTAAAAAAGGGAGAAAGAGTATCCTTTGACACCTATTACAATTCCCTTTTTGTTGGTATTTTAAAAAAATACACAAGCGCTACAAAAGTGCTCATAAGCCTACAAATTACAGGCACGGCAAGGCTTTCTCTTTGCACCTATGACGGCAAGAGTGAAAAAATCATTGCTCAAAAAACGGACACAGGGTGCGTTGTTTTAGAGGCAGAGCTTGATTTGTTGCCTGAAAACGTAATTTTATATCCTGTAATTGAGGCAGAGTGCGACCTTTTAGTGCTTGGTGGAGATTACTTGTGTGATGCCACTGCAAGGAGCATAAGCGTTGCCGTTGCAATTTGCACCTATAAGCGAGAGAGTGCAGTTTTGAAAAACATAGAGGTGCTCCGTTCCTTAAAGGGTGTGCTTGATGCAGTTTATATAATTGACAACGGACAAACTCTTGATTTGCCAAGTGATGATTTTATTAAAATCCTACCAAATAAAAACCTCGGTGGCTCAGGTGGCTTTACTCGTGGGCTTATTGAGGCAAGCGGTGGCAATCACTCACACGTTATTTTAATGGATGACGACATTGAGATAAAAAAGCAAACCATTTTTAGAATGGTTGCTCTTACGTCAATTTTTAAGGACGAATATAAAAACGCACACATTAGTGCATCAATGCTCCCATTTTCTAAGCCATATATTCAATTTGAGGCAGGAGCAAGATTTAATGGTCAGCATATTGTTTCCTTCAAGCAAGGACTTGACCTTACAAGGCGAAGCAGTATTATTGAAAACTTAAAGCAGGACAGGGTTGAGTATGGCGCATGGTGGTGCTTTATGCTCCCACTTTCAGACGTTGATAGCTTTGGCTTACCACTACCTTTATTTATAAAATTTGATGACGTTGAATATGGTACAAGGTGCTGTAAGAATGCTCCCATTATTACCTCAAACGGCATTTGTGTGCTTCACGAGGATTTTGATGCAAAATACTCACCACACCTTGAATATTATACGATAAGAAATCAGCTCATTACCCTTTCTACACAGGGCAAAAAGGGCGCTTTAAATGGCATTTTACGTCTTGCAAAGGTGAGTGCAAAGCACTTGTTCCTTTATAGATATGACCTTATGCCGTTGATTTTTAAGGCATTTGAGGACTTTTTAAAGGGCTCCTCGTTGCTTCTTACTACTGATGAGGAAGCTCTGAATAAGGAAATTATGGCACTTGCTCCAAGGGCAATTCCACTTAATGAAATACAGGGCTGGGATAATGAGCTAAGAAAGCCATATGAGCCAAAAAGAAGGTGCTTTTTATCAAAGCTGTTACAGGCTTTAACCCTTGGTGGACACCTTGTTCCCTCTTTTATGTTAAAGAAAAAAATCTCTGCCTTTCCTTTGTCAAATGCTAAGGTTGGCTCTGCATTTTTACGTAAAAAAACAATTCAATATCAGCTTGGCTCTGATTTTGGATATGCATATAACAGAAGCGTGAGAAGCTTCTTTAAATGGTTTTTTAAGTGCTTTTCCCTCTCCTTTAAGCTTCTGTTTAAATATGGTAGGGCAAAGCGTTCATTTATGAATAGCAAGGAGCTTTTAACGTCCCTTGAATTTTGGAAAAGGCATTTAGAAATAGACAGGTGAGAATTATGTTTGAGATTTTAGTTATTTACACAGCAAAAAGCGAAAAGGACGGCAAGGAATTTATTGCCGAAATGACAAAAAGCGGTGTGCTTGATGCAATAAGAAACGAAAACGGTTGCTTAAAATATGAGTATTTTTCAAATGCGGCTACCATTTTGCTCTATGAGGCTTGGGAAAGCCCCGAGCACCAAAAAATCCATATGACTCAACCCCATATGAGCACCGCTATGGAAATAAAGAAAAGGTACATTTCAAGCGTTACCTTAAAAAAGCTTGCAGATATGTGATAAAAGGGCGATTCGTGTCGCCCTTTTGCTTTGCAAGAAAAAGCCCTGTTGCAATAGCGGGCTTTGTTGTGCTATAATTATTTAAAAGGAGGGGTTTTATGAAAAGATTTATCCTTGCACTTGTACCCTTACTTGTGCTTATACCCTTGCTCTGCTCCTGTCTTTTTTTTAGAAACAGGGACGAGGACATCTCAACACAGAGTGAAAAAACAATGTACGATATTGGACTTGCAGTTTATGCCCCCGAGGCAAATCTTGAGGTTGAATATTGCAGATATGAGCTTAATATATTAAACACAAGCACCTCTGCATTTCCGTCAAGGGTTTATCCTGAACATTACCATTACTATGGCTACTACACCGAGCCAAATGGTCAGGGCATAAAAATTTGCGACGAGAACAACATTGTAACAAAGGAATTTGCTGATTTTGTAATTTCAACAAATGGTAGCTTTACATATTTTGCCTATCCGTTATGCTCCTTAAAGGAGTCCATTGTTACCTTTGTAACTGGAACAAATCAAATAATAGAGCCAAAAAAATATTTCGTAAATGACAAAATTGAGCTCCCAGAGTGCGACGAAATTGTTGGCTACACCTTTGAGGGCTGGGCAGAATGGGAGAATGGCGTTCCACAACAGGAGCTTTACTGCACTAGCGAGAATACCACCCTGTACGCAATTTATCGCGCAAATGAATATTACTTTAAGTGCTATTCCGAGGACGGCGTTGGATTTTCTTCACACAGAGTAACCTATGATAGCGACTACTCTATTTCCTTTGCCGAAAAGAGTGGGTACAACTTTATGGGCTGTTACAGTGAGCCAAACGGCAAGGGAATTAAATATATTGACAAAAACGGAAAAAGCATTGCTCCTTGGACTATTACTGATGAAAGCACTGATATGTATAAATTCTATGTAAAAGCCCCCTATTACACCATAACCGTTCCAAACACGTCAATTATCACCAAGCTAACAGTGACCTTCAAAAGCTGTACCGAGCGTGGCGAGGAGAGGCTCGATGAGGTTGTTACTTATAGAACAAACGATATGGTAGAATATCGTGTGCCAAGCACTCCAAGAGGACATATGTTCGAGGGCTGGTACACCGATGCTAATTTACAGCACAAGTTCAGCTTTACTGAAAAGGTTACAAAGGACTTGACCTTGTATCCAAAGTTCAAAAAGGTTGCAGACGCCACGGGCGCTATTCCTGTATTTGAAATCGGCAACCATAGCGTTGAGCTTGAACCAAGCACGAACAACCGTTATGTAATTTCCTATATGTTTCAGTATGACGGCGATATGGAGCTAACGGTTGGAGTAAATGACCCCTCTGTTTACGATTTAGAGGCAACCGTTTGGGTTGAGAATAAAACGGATGAAACGCAAATAATGGCGCCAACCAGACTCACAAACGATATGGATAAAACCTTTAATTTAAGCGTTAAGCGAGGAGATATTATCGCCGTTTACGCAACGCATACCTTTGCGGACTCAATGCCTGGTAAGCCCGTGTATCTCTTTGCCCGTGTTTCAGGTGGCGAAAATCCAAAATCAAGGTCAAGGGTTGCCATTCCAACCGAGTTTACATTTCAAGCTACAAGCGGAAACTCATTCCGTATTGACGTAATTGAACGCCTCGGCTACACCTTTGTCGGCTACTACACCGAGCCAGGCGGCAAGGGCACAAAAATAACCGACGAAAAGGGTCGCTCTTACGGAAAATATGACTTCGACTCCGACACAACCCTTTACGCATACTATATTGACACATAAGCCTAACTATAACCTAAAAAAGAGCTCCAACCGGACCTCTTTTTATATTTGCTAGGGCTGAATAAGCACAACCGCAGACTGTGGATGATGGCGTACTCCTTGTACGTCGAGGTCGCTATATGAAATGTAACGACGTATAACGAAGCTTATCACGTCTTAATATTAGGAGCTATAAGCAAGTGATTCTAGGCGTACCACGCGAACCCCCTAAAAAGCTTTGCTTTTTTGGGGAACCCCTACCACAGATTGAGGGCGATAACGTACTTGGCGTACGTCGACCCAACCCCCTAAAATTCTACGAATTTCTGGGGACCCCTTGGGGGTCTCAATCGAGGAACAACGCAGTATTGCAAAGCTTATTAAGTCCTAATAAAGTGGGTCAGCACCAATCGCCTTTAATACTTCCTTCGCTATTATCATTGAGCCAACCCAGTTTGGATGAACTCTATCCCAGGAAATGTAGGCTGGGTATCTGTGTACGAGGTGCTTGTCAAATTCCTTTTGAACGTCTATGTAGGTTGCACCGTATTTTTCTGCAACGGCTTTTGCTATGGACGCATATTCAACCATACGCTTTTTCATTGGGTCGTTGTCGTTTGATTCCATATAGAATGGGCTTATTACAAATAGTCCCTTTACCTTGTCTATTGTACGTGCACAAACTGCCTCAATGTTTGCTTTATATACCTCTGGGGTATAGCTTTGTGTGTATTGACCAGGCTCGTCAAATTGACGCCAAACATCGTTTGCGCCAATCATAAAGAAAACGTAGTCTGGGTTTAGCTTTTCAACATTGCTTTCCCAATCATTTAGCATATTTGTGCTTGTTGCGCCACTGCAACCAACGTTGGTAATATGTATTAGCTTTTCTGGGTAAAGCACGCTTAAAATGGAATCAATATTTCTTACATATCCATTTCCAACACCCTCCCAAAGTCCTTCACCGTAGGGGCGCTTTCTTCCCGAGTCAGTTACACTGTCACCAGCAAAAACAACTCTGTCACCATTTTCAAAAATCATAATTTTTATCTCCTTAAAATTTATTTTCTATTTACTTGACTTGCATAAGAGCAAGTATTGCAAATCTTAACCCAACACAAAGGGAAAAGTCCCGTGGCTCCACGAACGAACAAGGTGAGGTCGTGGACTAGGGCGACGTATTGTAAAGCTTATTTATTCCTTTTCTTTACGGAGAAGCCGAACTTTCCAATTCGTGCCCCAAGCTTGTAATATTCTCCGTGCGCATAGGCGCAAAGGTGAGCCCTGTTTATGCAGAGCTTTTCGCCCTCTAAAAGTCTTTGGTCAACGCTTACGTTTACTATATCTGCCATAAACATATCGTGGGTGCCAAGAGGGATTATTTCTGTTACCTTACATTCAATTGAAATCGGACATTCTGCAATCATTGGCGCAGTTACTACGCTTGATTTTTCCTTGGTAAAGCCACATTTTTTGAACTTGTCAACCTTTTTTCCTGTGTAAATTCCACAGTAGTCAGCCTTTTTTGCAAGGACGTCGGGAACCAGATTGATAACGAACTCCATTTTTTCCTTGATTATGCCATAGGAATAACGGCTAGGACGCACGGAAATATAGGTTTTGGCAGGGGACGTGTTTAAAATTCCACACCAGCCGATTGTGATTATATTGCTTTTTTCCATATCTCCACAGCTAACCATAACCGCAGGAACTGGCGCTAAAAGTGCGCCTGTATTTAAGCTAACCTTACTCATTTTTTCTCCTTTCAAGGGTATGACACAGGCTTTTCAGACTGTTGCATTTGTGTCAGAGACGTTGTAAATTTCAAGTCCCCTTCTTTTTGCGTATCTTACAGTTTGAGAGGTGCCAGAGCTTTTGCCGTTAAAATAGCAAATGCAATAGCTTGCGTTGTCAACCATTTTATAGTTGCGCACACGCATACAGCCGTCGTAATATGGCATTTTCACCATATCAACATAATCAGCCTGCTTTAATATTTTATTGTATGCCATTTTATCAAAAAGGCTCCACCTTTCGCTTTGATTGCTACAAGGCACGTAAACGTGTAGCTCAATGTCGTAGCCGTTCTTTTTTAAGGCGAGTATTCTTTTTGCCACTATTGTGTCAAAGCCGAGTGCTCCGCCAACAATAAATGCCTTTACTCCCTTGCTTATCATAAGATTTATATATTCATCAAGCCTTGCAGAGTTAAAATCACTGCCGACTTCTCTATGTCCTGTAAAGCAAACGCTATTTTCCATTGTTTTTTCCTTTTATTAGATTAAGATTCCTTTTAAATTTTAACATATAACCCACCTTTTTTCAATGATTTGGCAAAATTTTCATAGTGATATTTTGACCAAAAGCACCATTTTGCACGGATTTTCCTCTCTTTTAGCGAAAAGTCGCACCCTGTGTCTAATTTTTTACAGCGAGGTGCGACAAATTATGGCTATTTTTAGGCATATAATAAAGCCAAATATGCCGTGTGGGCATAAATAATATGAAAAAGAGAGGTAAAATATGACAAGACTTATTGAGCTTAAAAACAAAATCAGAATATCGCCAAGCATAAGACTAATTCTTACCGAATGTCTGTGCTTTGCCCTTGCGTTTTATCTTGCATCGGTGCGATTTATTTTTGGGATTTATCCCTTTGGAATTGCCTTTTTGTGCGCTAACAGGAGATTTTCAATCTTTGCCTTTTGTGGTGCGCTACTTTCCTACGCATTTTTGCTTGATATGAATTTGCCCTACATTATCACCCTTTGCTGTGTTCTTGCGCTACGTATCATTTGTAGCCTTATTCAAAAAAAGGACAAGCACACAAGCATCATTCTTGGCAAGAGGGCACAGGGCGGGGTGCTTGACACGCTTTTTTACGAAAATTCCTCGGTACGTGTCGTAATTTCGTGCTTTTGCGCACTGGGGCTCGGCGTGTATTTCTTTATAGTAAACGGGTTTTCGTTCTTTGACGGCTTTGTGGCGCTGTTTCTTGCAATCGTTTGTGGAATTATGAGCTATGCTCTGCTTGGCGCATTTGATGAGGTATCAAAAAAGGGCTTTGTGCTTTCGCTTTGCGCCCTTGCCTTTGCTATTCTTTATGGAATCAGGAGCATTGAGCTTTGGGGAATAAATATTGCAACCGTGCTATGCTGTGCGCTTGTGCTTTATACCTCAAAATACCTAAGCCTTGCACACGCAGGAGCGCTTGGAATTTTTCTTGGAATTTGCATCGGTCCTACCTATTCGGTTTCAATTGCAATTCTTGGCTTAATATCTGGCTTTCTTTGGAAAACCTCCTCGTACCTTGCAATAATGGGAGCATTTGTTGTTAGCTCGGCATATGCAATCTTTGCAAACGGCTATGATGCAATAATTTATCTGCTACCTGAGGTGCTTCTTTCCTGTCTTATTATGTATTCGCTTTTAAGGTTTGAGCTTTTGCCCGTTCCGTCGTTTATTAAGGCTCCGAGCAAGGATGTACAGGTGCTTGTGCTTGAAAATCAAGAAAAGAAAGCAAGGTCAATGCTTGATAGCACCACCGAGGTGCTTGGCGAAATTTCCGATATGTTAAAGGACGTTAGCAAGAAATCAAAAATCCTTACAAGACAGGATATGCTTTTCCTTTGCTACGAGTGCTGTGAGGCATCGTGCTATGGGTGTCCAAAGCAATCCATTTGCTGGGAAAAGGACACGGACACCACCGAAACGAACCTAAAAGCCCTTGCGTCCTCTGGCTTTTCAAGGGGCTCTGTTTCTGCAAGTGACGTTAGCGAGAGATTCTTGCACCGTTGCCCAAATATTGATACTATTATTGAAAAAATTAACTCACAAATTAAGCAAAATCGTACACAGGGCTTAAAAAATGACAAATTAGAGGCTTGCTCACTTGACTTTGAGCTGACCTCAAAAATGCTATCACGGCTTGCCGACAAGGCATACGAAAATCAAGCAAATGACTCCTATGCAGTTTCACGACTGAAAAGAGCCTGTGTAAAAATCGGCTTTGTGTGTGACGAGGTTTGTGTTTTTGGTACGACACGTAGAAAAATTGTTGCTCTTGGTGTTGATACTCAACGGACAAAATGCACCAAGGCAACCGTTAAGAGTGCATTTGAAAGGGCTCTTGGAATTGCTCTTACCGAGCCGATTTTGGAGCAGGACGACAGGGGCACGACAATGACGATTTATACTCAAAGGGCGATAAATGCAAGCTGTGAAACAGTTTCAATCCCTGCAAAATCCGACGGAATCAACGGGGATAGCTGTATTTTCTTTGATGCCGAGGATGAAAAATTTTATACCATTCTTTGCGACGGAATGGGTAGCGGACAGGGGGCAAGGCTCACCTCAATGCTATGCACAACCTTTTTGCAAAAGCTTCTTTCCCGTGGCACTAGCAAGGACACTGCTCTGCTTATGCTTAATAATTTCATTCGTGCAAGGGGCAAGGAATGCACCTGTACGGTTGACCTTTTTGAGCTTGATTTAATTACAGGCTCGGGTAAGCTTGTCAAGAGTGGCGCTGCTCCCTCGTTCATTAAAAGGGGGCAAAGCGTGTTCAAGCTTGAATCAAAAACTATGCCAATTGGCATAATTAAGGGGCTTGATGCACAGGTGCAAAGCTTTGAGGCACGTAAGGGTGATATTTGCATTATGTTAAGCGACGGCGTTGTGTGTGATGAAAACGACTCCAACCACCTTATAAAGCTCTTAAAAGCAGACACGTCTTACGACAAAAGGCTACTTGGCGCAAAAATTATCAACGAGATGAAGGCGCTACACAATCATTCCGACGATATGACCGTCTCCGTTATTGAAATTGCGTAAATTATTCATTTTAGTTAGTAAAAAAAGGACTTCGCTTGAAGTCCTTTTTTCTATTTTATCCCTTGTGTCCCCAAACAACAGAGCAACCATAATCGTTCCAATAATAGTCCCAATCACTTGGCTGACTTTCTGCCTCGCAGTAGATTGTAAGTGAGTCGCAACCATAGAACGCATTGCTTCCAATTGTGGTTACGCTATCAGGGATTGTTATGCTTGTAAGTGAGGTGCAATCCTCAAACGCAGAGCTTCCAATCGTGGTTACACTGCCAGGGATTGTTATGCTTGTAAGTGACTGGCAACCAGAGAACGCATATTTCTTAATTTTCGTTACTGTATTTGGAATTACAAGGTCGGTTACTTGTGTTCCGTTTAGATATAGCTTTTCAGCATAACATAGTGGATTTGCAAGATAATCACCAAATGAAATATTACACCACTGCTCAACCGTACCAAGGTAATTTGCGCTTGTAAGTGACTTACATTTATAGAACGCATCATCTCCAATTGTGGTTACACTGTCAGGAATTGTAATACTTGTAAGCCCTGTGCAACCAGAGAACGCAGAGCCTCCAATTGAGGTTACGCTGTTAGGGATTGTTATGCTTGTAAGTCCTGTGCAACCAGAGAACGCACCACCTCCAATTGTGGTTACGCTGTTAGGGATTGTTATGCTTGTAAGTCCTGTG
>JAZQHJ010000071.1:0-5821 GCA_045540515.1 Eubacteriales bacterium | reverse complement strand
CAATCACAAGGTGGTTTGATGGTTGTAGAATTACTTTCAAGAGGAAATATAGAGGTTGATATTGCAATTACTGATGTATAAAAATACAAAAAAGAGAGGATTTTTACATCCTCTCTAAATTTATACCTATTTCAAGCCCTTTGGCAATTATAATCTTGTAAGCTCCTCAGCAATTTGAATTGCATTTGTAGCAGCACCCTTACGTACTTGGTCACCACAGCACCAAAGCGTGATAGCATTATCAAAAACAAGGTCCTCTCTGATTCTACCAACAAAAACAAGGTCTTGGTCTGAGGTTACAATAGGCATTGGGTATTGCTTGTTATCAAGGTCATCATAAAGCTTACAGCCCTTGGCACTTGCAATAGCATTCTTTACCTGCTCAACAGTTAATTTGTCCTCAGTAAGGACAGTAACTGAAATAGAGTGTGAACGAACAACAGGAACTCTTACGCAGGTGCATGTAACCTTTAAGTCTGGAAGATGAAGAATTTTTCTTCCCTCGTTTTGCATCTTCATTTCCTCAGTTGTAAAGCCGTCAGCGTTGAATGAGCCAATATGAGGAATTACGTTTTCGGCAATTTGATAAGCGAAAACCTCACTCTTGATTTGGGCACCATTGATAAGCGCATTTTCTTGTTCTCTTAGCTCAACAGGTCCACCAGCACCAGCACCGCTGGTTGCTTGATAGGTTGATGCAACCATACCCTTGATTTTTGAAAGCTGATTGATAGCATTTACAGCAACAAGTGTAATAATTGTAGAGCAGTTAGGATTGGAAATAATGCCCTTGTTTTTCTTTACGTCCTCGCCATTGATTTCAGGAACAACTAGTGGAACATCATCGCACATTCTGAATGCGCTTGAATTGTCAACAAAAACTGCACCAGCCTTAACAATGTCAGGAGCAAGCTCCTTTGCAATAGCATTTGAAGCAGCACCAAGAACAATATCAAGCCCCTCAAAAGCACCAACCTGAGCAAGCTGAACCTCAAGCTCCTTGCCCATAAATTCAATCTTTTTACCAACAGAACGAGGACTTGCAAGAAGTCTTAGCTCACCAAGAGGAAAATTTCTTTCCTCAAGAATTTTCATCATTTCACGGCCAACAGCACCTGTTGCACCAAGAATACCTACATTAAATTTTTTCATTACTCATCTACCTCACTTAAATTATATAGAACTCTAATAGTTTTCTTAAAGTTAATATCATCAACACCAATAATAATGTTAATTTCGTCAGCACCCTGCTCAATCATTCTAATATTTATATCATTTTCGCCAAGTGCTGTAAATATTCTTCCAGCAATACCAATATTGCAAGCAAGCTTTCTACCAACAATAGCAATTAAGCTAATTTCGTTTGCAATCTTGATGCTGTCTGGCTTTAATCTGTCGTTGAGTGCGGAGATAAGCTCGTGCATAACGCCCTCAATATGCTTTGAGGCTACAACAACGGAGAAGCTGTCAATTGATGAAGGAATATGCTCAATTGGAACCTGGAAATTCTCGAAAATTTCAAGAGCACGCTTTACATATCCAATTTCATCGTTCATTCTATTCTTTGCAATTGTGATAATAGAGAAGTTCTTTTTACCAGAAATACCAGTAATAAAGTTTTTATTCTTGCTTTCCTCATCCTCGTCAAAGCTTTCCATAATAAGAGTACCACGTGCATTCATATCATTAGTATTCTTAATAAATAAAGGAATATTCTTTTGTCTTACAGGGAAAACGGTCTCCTCGTGAAGAACCTCAGCGCCCATATATGAAAGCTCACGAAGCTCAGCAAAGGTAACATTTTCAATAGGTCTTGGATTTTCAACAATTCTTGGGTCAGCGGTCATAATTCCAGACACGTCTGTCCAGTTTTCGTACATATCAACATTCATTGCTGCTGCCGCAATGGCACCAGTAATATCTGAACCACCACGAGAGAAGGTCTTGATGTTTCCGTCAGGAGTTGCGCCATAGAAGCCAGGAAGAACAACCTTTGGAGCACTTTGCATAATGTTTGCAAGGTTTTCGTAGGACTTTTCAAAATCAACCTTGCCATTGTAATTGAATACAAGCCATTCAGCACTGTCAACAAAGGTGTAGCCAAGGTATTCAGCCATAAGCTTTGCATTGAGGTACTCACCTCTTGAAACAATGTAGTCAACGCTTGTTTTCTTTGAAAGATTTGCTCTAATCTTTAAAAATTCTGTTTCTATATCCTGTGTAAGTCCACATGAAGCGTGGATTTCTCTGTATCTGTCCTCAATCTTGTCAAGAACATCATCAAATGGTGCATTGTACTTAATATGCGCATGGCAAATATAAAGAAGGTCAGTTACCTTTGTATCTCCACCAAATCTTTTTCCAGGGGCAGAAACAACAACAATGCGTCTTGATTTGTCTGCCTCGATAATTCTTTTAACCTTAGCAAATGATTCGCCACTTGCAAGTGATGAACCACCGAATTTTACTACCTTTAACATAAATTACTCCTCGATTCCTGCAAAAAAAGCTGTGCTATCCTGTTCATAAATTGCCTTTGCGATATTATGCATTTTAGCAACGCTGATTTTCTTTGTTATAATATAATTTGTATTTTCGATTTTTTCAGAGCTCTCAATGATGCCTTCATCAACACAAGCATTTGCTCTTACGTAATATTTACGATGGGCAAGGTCATTGCTTACAGTAGCCTTACCAATGCCACACATTACACGTCTTGCACCATTTACAATATCAATAACATCCTGTGCAAGGGCGTTGCCAGTTGGATATTTACCTGCGCCCTGACCATAGAAGGAAAGACGACCAACATCCTTGCCAAATAGGGTAATCATATTGAAATTCTTGTTTACATTTGATTCAAGAGCATCAGCACTCAAAAGAGTAGGCTCAACAAAGGTTGAAATTCCGTCATCTGCTTTAATGCCAAAGCCAAGGTATCTTACAGTCTTATTAAGCCTTGCTTTGATATAATCAATATCGCACTTTTTGATAGTACGCATTGTGAAAACGTCAACATTTTCTTCCTTTATAATAGTATTAAATGCAATTGATGAGGAAATGGCAGTTTTTCTTGCAGTGTCAAGACCGTCAATATCAGCACTAGGATTTGCCTCGGCATAGCCAAGCGCTTGTGCCTCCTTCAAAACCTCGTCAAAATCGCTTCCGTTTGTAATCATTGCATCAAGAATAAAGTTTGTTGTGCCGTTCATAATACCCATAATCTTATAAATATCATCACAGCGAACGCTACGCTTTAAATTATAAAGCCAAGGAATACCACCACCAACAGCGGAGGTGAAGCGAATAGTAACACCATTTTCCGTAGCAAGAGAATGAAGCTCCTCGTAATATTCACAAATCAAATGCTTATTTGAGGAAACAACGTGTTTACCGGCTTTAAGTGCCTTAACCACGAATGTATGCGCAGGCTCAAGACCACCAATGGCCTCAGCAACAACGCCAACCTCAGCATCATTCAAAATATTATCGTAATTTGAGGTTAAAACATCACCAAGCTCAGAGTGAGGACGAATGTCAAGCACCCACTTGACATCATAGCCGTGTGAGGAAAGCACCTCGTAGGCTCCAGAACCCACAACTCCATAGCCTAGAATTGCGATTTTCATAAAAAATTTACCTTTCTTTGTGTTTTTATTTCAAAAACACTTGTATTTTGTTGAAAGATAGTGTATCATATTATCATCGAAAAATCAAGAGGTATTTTAAAAAATGTTTTATTTAAGTACAAGAAATCAAAAAATTAAGAAAACTCCATCCGAGGCAGTGCTTCAAGGCATAGCAGATGACGGCGGACTTTATATGCCAGAAAGCTTTGAAAATGCTAAATTTCCAATGGAAAGGCTTTCATTGTTAACAGGCAAGGAAATCTCTGCAACTGTTCTTTCATTATTATTTAATGGGGACAAAATGTTTAATGGTAGCTTTGACGAGGCATTGAATGCAGTATCACGTGCATATGACGGAAAATTCGAGGGCGAGGACTTTGCTCCACTTGCTAAGGTAAGTGATGCCTATGTTATGGAGCTATACCATGGTCCAACCTGTGCATTTAAGGACGTTGCTCTTCAGCTACTTCCACAGCTTGTTGCACTTTCAAAAAAGGCAACAGGAATGAATGATGAAATTGTAATTCTTACTGCAACAAGCGGAGACACAGGAAGTGCAGCACTTTCAGGCTTTTCAAATGTTGACGGAGTTAAGATAATTGTATTCTATCCAAAGAAGGGAATAAGCGCCGTTCAGGAGCGCCAAATGGTGTCCGTTGACGGTAAAAATACCTGTGTTGTATCTGTAAACGGAAACTTTGATGATGCACAAAGCGGTGTTAAAAACATCTTTGCAACACTCGATTTGCCAAACGGAGTTGTGCTTTCAAGCGCTAACTCTATAAATATAGGAAGACTTGCTCCACAGGTCGCATACTACTTTAAGGCATACCGTGACCTTATGGCTTGTGGCAGAATTAAAATGGGCGACAAGGTTAATTTCATTGTTCCAACAGGAAACTTTGGTGATATTCTTGCAGGCTATTTTGCAAAGCAAATGGGACTCCCAGTTGGTAAGCTTGTTTGTGCATCAAACGAAAATAAGGTGCTAACCGATTTCTTTGAAAATGGAACCTACAACAAAAACAGGGCATTCCACGTAACAAAATCTCCTTCAATGGATATTCTTATATCATCAAATCTTGAAAGACTTCTTTACCTAACCTGTGGTGCTCAAAAGTGCGCTGACTATATGGCACAGCTAAAGGAAAAGGGAGAATATACCCTAAAAAAGGACGAGCTTGAAAAGATTAGAGCAGAATTTGATGCAGGCTTTACAAATGATGAGCAAACTCTAAAAACAATCAAGGACGTGTACGAAAATCACGGATATTTAATGGATACTCATACAGCAGTTGCTTGGAGTGTTTATGAAAAATGGGCAAAGGAAACAGGAAACACAGACGTTAGCGTTGTGCTTTCAACCGCATCACCATATAAGTTCTCATCAAGCGTAATGAACGCACTCGGTAAGGACTACGATAGCGAATTTGACGCAGTAAACAAGCTAAATGCTCTAACAGGCGTTAAAATCCCTGCTTCACTTGAAAACATTGAAAGTAAGAAGATTGCTCACAATGTAACAGTTGAAAAGGACGAAATGCTCTCCTTTGTTGACAAAATGGTTAACACAAAAATTTGGAGAGAATAACATTTCACTGTGCGTTATGAAAAAAATTAGATTAAAGGTTCCAGCAACCTCGGCAAATGTTGGCTCTGGCTTTGACTGTGCTGGTATCGCCTTTGAGCTTTACAATGAATTTGAATTTGAAAAAATAGAAAAGGGTGTGCAAATTCTTGGCTGTGATGAAAAATTTGCAAACGAGAACAACCTCGCCAACGTCGCATATCGCACAATGTGTGAAAAGATAGGCGCAGACCCCAGTGTAAAAATTACAATTATCGACGTGAATGTTCCAAATGCAAGAGGACTTGGCTCCTCATCAACCTTTATTTGCGCAGGTGCGTATTCTGCACTTATGCTTAATGCACCAAGTGGAACCGAGCCAACGGACTTTGTTAAGGAAAAATGGGAGCTACTTTGTGAGCTTTGCACCGAGATTGAGGGACATCCAGACAACGTAATTCCAGCCCTATATGGCTCACTTTGTATAACCGTTTGGGAAAACGGCAGAACCATTAGCTATATCTATGATATTTCAGAAAAAATTCATTTCACTGTTTTAATACCATGCTTTGAGGTAAGAACAGCCGATGCAAGGGCAGTGCTGCCTAAGAAGTCGGAAGGGCCA
>JAZQHJ010000070.1:0-10180 GCA_045540515.1 Eubacteriales bacterium | reverse complement strand
TTTTTATAGAAAATATGCTTTCCTCAATGCCTAATGCATTAAATTAAAATAAGCTATAAGATGATAAAATGAAAGATGGTAGTCACTAAAAGGTGTCTACCATCTATTTCGTTTTCAACAAATATAGCTCTCTTTTATACTAAATATTCTCTTGTTAAATTTTCAATATTTGATAGTGGGCTTTTGTTTGTAAATATGTTTTGTGCATTGGTATAAAAATCATTAAAGGTAAGCACTCTATTTCTTTTCATGGTAGATTCTGCACTAAGTACTATTTCGTACATCCATACCCCATTATAATTTATTTGCTTGAACTTATCAAAGAATTCTTGCCAATTTACCTTTCCCTCTCCTGGGAGCCAATGCCTTTCGTTTATAAAATCATAATCCGATATATGTACTGTAATGATTTTATTTGCACATTTTTCGATAAAATTTATATTATTATCTTGCAAAAGATGATTAGTATCAAAGCAAATTTTTAGCTTTTCGTTTACTGAAATAAGCTTTAAGATTTCATCAGCTGTATTACCAAGACAGGTTCTTGGCAAATCCTCTACTGCAATAACTGAGCCCTCTTTACTTGCAATTTCAGCAAGAATATCAAGGCTTTCCATTGAGCATTTTAATTTTTCTTCTCTTTCCTTATCATCATTTGGCTCACCACTTGGATGAATAATAAATTTATTTATTCCAATATCTGAGCCTTTTTTAATAAAGCCTGTTAAATAGTCAATAGTGCTTGATCGTACATTTTTATCAAGTGAAGCAATATTTATTTTTTCAAATGGATAAAATGGCAAATGGTATGACCACAGCTCTACATTATTCTTTTCTGATAAGGCTTTTAATTCTTTATAATTAATGTTATTATATTTTTCTGTTGACATAGAAACCTCAACAGCATCAATTTTTGATTCTTGTAGCTTTGAAAAATTTTCTTCATTTAATTCGAATCCACAGCTTGAAAGTCCAATTTTATACATAATCATTCTCCTTGTTTTTTTATAATTTTAACATATTAAGAAGTTGTTTTCAATATAATTCAATTTTTTATATTTTTTAACATAGCTATTCTTTCACTAGTACCATTTTGCAAATAATGTATATTTTGGTAATTAAATTTTATTAAATAATTTTGTGTTTTCTGTCAATAATTTTATTAAAGATTAGGAGCAGAAAATGCAGTATAATAAAGTTGAAATTAGCGGTGTTAATACCTCCACCTTAAAGGTATTAAACGACGAGGAAAAAAGAACACTTCTTATAAAAGCAAAAAACGGAGATATGGCATCAAGAAACTCTCTTTTTGATTGTAATTTAAGGCTTGTTCTTTCAATTATTCAAAGATTTTCAAAAAGAAGTGACAACATGGACGACTTATTTCAGGTTGGGTGCATTGGGCTAATAAAGGCTATTGATAATTTTAATGTCGAGCTAGACGTTAAATTCTCTACCTATGCTGTACCTATGATAATTGGAGAGGTCAGACGATATTTAAGGGATAACAACTCTATAAGAGTATCACGTTCGGTAAGGGACCTTGCATATAGAGCCTTGCAAGCACGAGATGAGCTTACTAAGGATAATTTAACCGAGCCTACAATTGAAGATATTGCAAAGCGTCTTGATGTTAAAAAAGAGACTATTGTGCTTGCTCTTGAGGCTATTTCGGAGCCAGTTTCACTATATGAGCCTGTTTTTAATGATTCGGGTGATTCTGTATATATTATGGACCAAATCAGAGATACAAGCTCCGATGATGAAATGTGGATTGAGAATATAGCATTAAAGGAAGCTATAAAAACTCTAAATGAACGAGAAAAAAGAATAATTGATATGAGATTCTACGCAGGAAAAACACAAAGCGAGATAGCCTGTGAAATTGGAATTTCACAAGCACAGGTATCAAGAATCGAAAAGTGTGCTCTTGAAAGAATTAGAAAAATGATATAAAAAATCCCAACAAATGTTGGGATTTCTCTTTTTTATTGTATTTCTGTTATAAATTCAAGGGCGGTTGGTAGGCTTTTTAATCTTTCCTTTATGAATAACGGATAAAGATATGCCTCCTTTGCCTCATCAAAGGACATCCATTTAAAGCACTGCTCCTTTTTTAGCTCCTTGCCCATAAAGGAAGCTCCTCGTGATAAAAGATCTGTATTTGTTATATCAACAAGAAAATACAAGCATAATTCGTGATAATCCTTTTTTAGCACGTCCTCATTGAAAAAGCTTTGGTTCAAAAATAGAGGTCGCACAATTCTTGCATCAATTTCAAGCTCTTCTCTTAACTCTCGTATTAAGGCACTTTGCGCTGTTTCGTTAAATTTTACCCTGCCACCAGGTAAGTAATAATATTCAGCGTGATTGTCCTTTAATGTAAGTAGCCTGTCATTATTTATAATTACTGCACAGACTCTATAATTAAACACACCCTTTTCCGTGTTAAAGCATATATCCATTATGCCATTTTCTCCGATAGCTTTTCTCCGCCTAAAACATGGAAATGTAGGTGCTTTACGGTTTGACAGCCATCATTTCCACAGTTTGTTATCACTCTATAACCATTGGTAATTCCAGCTAGCTTTGCAATTTCTGGAATTTTTTCAAAAATGTATGCAACATTATTACTATTCTGCTCATTTATTGCATCTGCACAGCAAATATGCTCCTTTGGAATTACAAGCACATGCACCTTTGCTTGTGGATTTAAGTCATAAAATGACATAATTTTATTGTCCTCATAAACCTTTTTTGATGGTATTTCTCCGTTTGCTATTTTACAAAAAATGCAGTCCATATTTTTTTCTCCTTGACCTTAATTTTTATTTATTGTATAATAATTATATCAAAATATTAAGCTAAAATCAAGGAAACATTATGGGTAAATATAAAAATTTAATTTTTAAGGATTTTTGCACTGATGCTTGGACGGAGCTAAAAAATTCCAAGCTACCGATTTTAATATATGGAATGGGCAACGGTGCTGAAAAAATAATTCATTATTTTGAGGAATATGGGATTGAATATCAAGATTTTTTTGCAAGTGATGGATTTGTAAGAGGTCACTCATTTAAGGGAAAAACAGTTCTCTCATATTCCCAAGCAAGGGATAAATACCCACAAGGCTTTGATATTGTGGTTTCCTTTGGTTCAAAATTGCCTGATGTTATCGAAAAAATTTACTCTCTTGAAGATAATCATAATATTTATGCTCTTGATGTGCCTGTTTGTGGTAATCAATTATTTAATAAAGAATTTTTTGATATACACGAGCAGGAGCTATATGATGTAAGGGAGCTATTTTGCGATGACAAATCAAAGGAAGTATTTGATGATATTGTTAGATTTAAGCTAAGTGGCAAATTAAAATATTTAAAAACAACTGCATTTGACGAAAGCGAGCTTGATGCTCTTTTACAGGTGAATAAGTATAAAATTTATGCCGATTTGGGTGCTTATAATGGCGATACGATAAAAAAATACCTTTCCTTGTGCCCTAATTTAAAAAAGATTTATGCTTTTGAGCCCGATACACGCAATTTTAAAAAGCTTTCTGCTTTTTGTGATAATATTTCTTATGTTGAATTTATTTTGCTAAATAACCCCGCCTGTGACTCTGATAGGGATATTGAATTTTTAATATCTGGCAACAGAAATTCAAGTGGTGCAGGTGGTGGCTCATTTGAGCATAAAAAAATTATTCTTCAAGGCAAGGCACTTGACCTTGTTGCAAATGAAGTTGATTTTATTAAATATGATGTTGAAGGGCTTGAATTTGATGCTCTTTTAGGTAGTAAGGAGCTCATTGCTAAATGTTCTCCTGATTTGCTTGTTTCAATGTATCATAAAAGCGAGGATATGTATCTTCTGCCACAGCTTGTAAGCAAGCTTAATCCTAGCTATAAGCTATATTTGAGACGGCTTCCTTACATACCAGCATGGGATTTGAATTTATATGCAATAAATGAAAATATCGGACAGTGATGTCCGATATTTTTATATTATGCTTATGTTAAATGAATTAAAGATTTCTGCTTGAATTGTTGAGTCAATTTCAAATAAATCCTCTTTAATTTTTTGACATACAAGATTTTCTGTAAAGAAATGACCAGCCTCAATAATATTAATTCCCATATCGCAAGCATCAATCATTGTATTGTAGCTTGCTCTGCCAGTTAAAAGAGTGTCAGCTCCTACATTTAGTGCGTTTGGAATTAAGTCCTTACCGTCGCCACCGACTATATATACTTTTTCTACTGGATTAGCTCCTGCATAAAGCACAAGTGGAGAATTTATTGCATTTTTTACATTTTCGGCAAATGTCGATAATGTACATTCTTCTTTAAGTGAAGCAATTCTGCCAATTGGGTCCTGTTCATCAATCGTTACATTTTTAAAGCCCAATGTATTGGCTAATGTATCGTTTACGCCTCCGCAAACAGCATCAAGTCTGGTATGAAATGACATAACATTTATATTATTTCTTACAAGCTTTATTAGCTTTTTTTGAGTAAAGCTATCCTCGGATAAGCCCTTTTGAGATTTAAAAACTAGAGGATGATGAGAAATAATTGTATCAAAGCCATTGTTTATTGCATAATCTATTGTCTTCATGGTTACATCAAGAGCAATTAACACTTTATTTACGCCTTTGTTTAAGTCGTATGAGCACATTATTCCGTCGTTATCCCATTCGCATCTTAAAGATTCTGAATACTTCTCAGACAGCTTATTATACAAATCATAAAAGGTCATTTTTTAATCTCCTTTGATAGCTCAATTAACTCATTTAGCTCACACTCTACTTCCTTGGTATCTTGTCCACCGAGCCTTTTGCCATCTAGCTTTTTTTGTTTTTTGACAATTGTAGAAAATAGTAGTCTTTCATACAATTCTCCGCCGTTTTCTATGTTTTTAGGACCTAGCTCAAGTTGTGCATTTGTAAGCAATCGCTTTACTCCGTCATACTCTACGCATATTATTTGATATAGCTTATTATCCTCAAAAACAATATTTTCGGCAATTGTAGAAAAACCATTGGAAAGATATTCTCTAAGCTCCTTTACCATAGTCATTGGCTGTAATACTAGTCTTATGCTACTATTGCATACAAGCTCCCTTGAATCCTCAAGAATTTTAGCAATTAGCTCTCCACCCATACCACAAATCACAATGTCTGTTGGATTGAATTTATCAATGCCATTGAGTCCGTTTGTTAAATATGTATCAATAATATTCTCACAGGAATATCTTTTAATATTTTCCCTTGCGGTATTTAAGGGACCTTCATTTATATCCGATGCCACTGCTCTTTTAATTCTTTTTTCAAGAGCAAGATAAATTGGTAAATAAGCATGGTCAGTGCCTATATCTGCAACCATTGCACCGCTACGCACATATTGCGAGGCGGTGCAAAGTCTTTTGCTTATTTTTAGCATTAGTTATTACCTAAAAATGCATTTAGCTTAGCTACAAGCGCATCGCAATCTGTACCATGTGCTCTGCAAGCATCCTCAATTGATTCGCCTCTTGAATGTGGGCATCCAAGACAATGCATACCAATTTCAAAGAAAAATTGAGCTGTTTCTGGATTATAATCAAGTACGTCTCCGATAATTGTTTTTCTTGTTACTACCATTTTTTATCTCCTTTAAATTATTTTTATTTTTCCACCGATAGCTGATAGCTTGGAAACTAAATCCTCGTACCCTCTAACGATATATTTAACATTGTTTATTTCTGTTTTCCCATTTGCTCCTAGTGATGCAGTTACTAGCGCTGCTCCTGCTCTTAAATCAGTAGCATCAAGGCTTGTGCCATATAAGTGCGAGGGTTTAATTATAACATAATTGTCATTTTGAACAATATTTGCTCCCATTTTTCTAAGCTCATTTACATAAGCAAAACGGTTTTTAAAAATGTTTTCTGTTATTTTGCCACCATTTTTAGTAAAGCAAATAAGAGCCGAAAGCTGTGGGTGCATATCCGTTGGAAAAAGCGGATATGGGTTTGTCTCAACATCAACACCGTTCAATTCTTTTGGTGCTTCTACTATTATTTTATCATTATTTATATCAAATTTAAAGCCCATTTCTTTAAAAATTTCAATTGAATAGCTAAGATGCTCTGGTATAACATTAACAAGCTCAATTTTACCACCACTTGCGCCTAAAAAGGTTATATATGTAAGTGCCTCTATCATATCAGGAAAAATTTTATATCTTACTCCCTTTAATTTAGATACACCTATTATATAAATTTTTCTGCCATAACGCATTATTTTGGCACCCGCTTTATTTAAAAAGCAAATTAAATCATCAACATGTGGCTCAATTGCTACATTTTCAATAATAGTTACACCGCAAAGAAGCACTGAGACAAGTATCATATTTATTGTAGCACCAACAGAAATTTTGTCAAGTGTTATTTTATTGCTTTTTAGGGTGCTTTTCCCATTTAGAATTACTGTATCATCCTTTAATTCGTAATCTGCACCTAGCTGAGAAAATCCTAAGAGGTGCTGTTCAATCGGTCTTGCACCAAAATTACATCCACCTGGGAGTGGAATCGAAAGTTCTCCAAAGCGTCCAAGAAGGGTTCCCATAAGATAGCTTGATGCTCTCATTTTTGAAACAAGGTCTTTATTATTTATTTGAGGGGTAAGGTCCTTTGTGTTTATTGATACTGTTTTTTCATCAATATAATAAATTTGCGCACCCATTCCCTTTAAAATTTCTAAGGAATTTTGTATATCGCTTACATTTGGAATATTTTCAATTATACATTCGTCCTTAATTAGAATAGCTGCATATATTATTGGCAATGCGGAATTCTTCATTCCACCGATTTTAACACTACCAAAAAGCTTGTTTTTTCCTTCTATCAATATCTTTTGCATTTTAACCTCAAAATAGCTTTTTATTGCTATTTTATTCAGTTAAATGCATTTTAGTTCATCTTATACTTTATTAAATATGCACAAGTGGTTTCTACTACCATTCCATAGCTTTTAATCCCCTGCTCCTGACCATTTGCCTGTAAATATGAGTCATTTACCTTGTCTGTTACCTCTGATGCCTTAGAATTGGCATATTTTTTAAAAAACTGTGAGTAGCTAGCTAAATCTTTTTTTACTCTTAAATCAAGGCTTTTATATACTTCACTATAAAGCTCATTGCTTGCTGAATAAAGCGCATTTGCTAAGTATCTATACATATCAAGATAAGCACAATATTGTAAAAACTCATTATCAGAATTTATAAGGACTATAAATGCGGTTATATTTGCCTCATCCTCTCTTGCAACACCTCTTTGGTGGGACATTTCGTGTGCTGATGAGGTTGCTACTATAAAGTCGGGATAATTTACATTTACATTGCCCTCTCCTGTCATAAAGGTATAAATTCCCGATATGTGTGTATATGTCAGTGGCTCGCTGAGTATAATTGGTTTAATTCTCGAATCAAAGGTTTTTATTATTCCATAGTCGTTTTCGTATTTCTCATAAGCCTTGCATATTTCCTTGCTTAGCTCCTTGTAGGTGTATGGAGATATTGAGGCTCCGTTTTCGTTATATTCAATTTTATCACTTAATTCGTTTAATTTTCCTATAACAAATTGAGTTGATTCAAGAAGCTCTTCATTTGTGGGAGCTTTTTTATCAAGCTCGAGCTGTTTATCAAGTGGTGTGGTATGAAATCCACTTGAATAAGTCCATACAAACGAAATAAACAAGTAGCAAATTAATGAAATTATAATCATTAAAAATCTTACACTTGCTTTTTTGCCACTTTTTGCACGTTTAACAATAGCAAAAATAAGCAACGCAAGTATTATTGGTGACAAGAGTAAAAAAATTTCAGCCGTTGAAAATGGTATAAATGACGTTGAAATTGCCATTATATGTCTTACTATCGAGGTAATATTATAATTGAAAAAATCTGCAAATTTTACGGAGTTTAAAATGATGATATAAAAAATCAGGCTTATAAATGTCAAGCAAAAAACAACTAGAGAAAATAATGGAACGTATTCTCTTAGCTTTTTATAAAATGCTTTCATTAAAATACCTCCTTATTAGATTCTTCATATCATTGGGAACGCTTGCAACAAAGCTTCCTATTCCTAAAACGTTCATTTTGTAGCAATGTAATGCCTGTCTGTCTATTAGCTCTGATTTACAGGAATACATTTCATCACCAATAATCGGATGACCGATATATGCCATATGGACTCTTATTTGATGTGTTCTTCCAGTTTGAGGTCTTACTAGGACTAAGCTTGCCTCATCACAGGATGCTATGACCTTGTATTCGGTAAGTGCGTATTCCCCGTCGTCGCTAGCAATTCGCTTTATAATGCTTTCACCCATTCGCTTTATACCTATTTCTATTCTTCCGCTTCCTTGTAGATTACCAGAAACGACTGCTAGGTATTCCTTTTCAATCTCACCATTTTTGATTTTGGTTGAAAGTAGTCCTGCGTAATACTTATTATTAGCTGTAAGCACTACGCCACTTGTGTCCTTATCAAGTCTGTTTGTGGCTCTGAATACATATGGCTTATCCTTGTAGCGATATGCAAGTGCATTAGCAAGAGAGTTACCGCGATTATTTATTGATTCGTGTGTGGGCATATTGGGACCTTTATTTACAGCAGTGATGTTTTCGTCCTCGTATATTATCTCAATATGGATATTTACTGGCTCAAGATACTCGTTTACTTCCTCTTGTGTATCATCATAATTTATTTCCAAAATATCGCCCTCTATGAGCCTATAATTAACATTTTGGTGTAAGCCGTTTACTAATATTCCGTTTGGGATTTTTTTAAGCTTTTTTATTAAAGATGCAGACATACTAATATTTTTTAAAAATGCTTTAATTTCTATACCTGCCTCTTTTTGAGTTATTATAATTTTCATAGTAAAATTTTATCATAAACTATTATTTTTTTCAACAATTCGATTAGCAAATGAAAATTTTTTTACTTTTTTTTAATAAACACTTGCTAAAATTTGTAAAATAGGCTATAATGACATAGATAAATTTTTCGGAGGTATATTATGGGAACTACTGGTTCAATTATAATGATTGTCGTAATAATTGGCGTTTTTATTCTTATGTGGAGATCAAATAAGAAGCAAGAACGCGAGCAAAACGATATGAGAAACAATTTAGAGGTTGGCGATGAAATCACTACTATTGGCGGTATCATTGGCGAAATCGTAAGAATTAAGGAAGAAACCGTTACTATCGAAACTGGCAAGGACAAGACTAAAATCAGAATTCTTCGTTCTGCTATTCGTTCTGTTGATGTTCATGCTGCTGAAAAGGACGGCAGAGCTGCTGCTAAGAAGGCTGAGCAGGAGGCTGCAATGGCTACACCTGTAAAGGACGATAGCAAGCCAGAAAAGAAGGGACTTTTTGGAAGAAAAAAGAACAAAAAGGCTGAAAATGAGGTTAAGGAAGAAGCAACAAACGAGGAGATCGTAGTTGAAGCTGAGCCTCTTACCGAGCAAGCAGATAATCAAGAAACAAAATAATCATAAAAATAAGACCTTTACAATATACTTTACTAAAAGTATTTGTGAGGTCTTTTTTCTATGAATAAATATAAAAAAACAATTTCTCATAGCACAGAACTAACTATTTTAGGACTAATTAAGCGTAGCTTTGCCTTTCTTGGCGTTAGTGCTATACTTGCATTAGCCTTTACATTAGTAATATCGGCAATATTTTTTAATTTGCCCGACCCTACAAGAAAAATTCATATTGCTTCTCTGCTATCAATGTACCTTACTGCCTTTTTTAGCGGTCTTTTTCTTTCACTATTCAATAAGCAAAGATATTTTTCAGGTGGTTTAATTTTGGGATTAATGCTCTTTGTTATAAATCTTATTCTTTCGCTTTGCTTTAATGATTCTCTTACCTTAATTGATTACATATGGAAGCTTTTGATACCTGTTGTATGTATATTAGGTAGTATGCTTGGAACTAAAAAAGAAAGAAAAAGCTTTAGGAAAAGACGATTTTTAAGATAAAATAAAAAGCTCCGTGCACTACGGAGCCTTTTATTTGTTAAATTAGTTAAGTTCTTTAACCTTAGATGCCTTGCCGACTCTGTCACGAAGGTAGTAAAGCTTAGATCTTCTAACCTTACCCTTTCTAACAAC
>JAZQHJ010000069.1:0-9418 GCA_045540515.1 Eubacteriales bacterium | reverse complement strand
CCAAGGAGTTGGGGAAACATGTTGTCTTCCTAAGACCGCTTGGCCTCCGACTTTTTCTTGCCGCCTCTCTTGCTCTTGATGCAGCGCAGGACTTGTCTATTATTATCTTTGCAACGTCTGGATTTTCCTCATAGTATTCGCTTAGCTTTTCACTTACTATGTTATCAACAATCGTTCTAATTTCGCTATTTCCAAGCTTTGCCTTTGTCTGGCTCTCAAATTGAGCATCTGGTAGCTTTACTGATACAACAGCGGTAATTCCCTCTCTTGTGTCCTCTCCGGATAGCTTGTCTCCTTCCTTCAAAAAGCCAAGCTTCTTACCGTAATTGTTTGTTACCTTACGTATCGCTTCCTTAAAGCCAACCTCATGAGTACCACCATCTATTGTTGACATATTGTTCGCAAAGGTAACTATTGTTTCTGTGTAGGTGTCATTATACTGCATTGCAACCTCAGCAGTAATGTCCCCCTTCTCTGCCTTCATGTAGATTACCTCTTCATGAATTAAGCCACAGCCCTTGTTCTTGTTTATATATTCTACAAATTGACGAATACCACCCTCATATATGAGCTCCTCTTGGCGATAGTCCTCATACTTGGTTCCGTCCTCATTTTCAAACTCTATTTTTTCTCTTTCATCACGGAATACTATCTTTATTCCCGCATTTAAAAACGCTTGCTCACGTAGTCTTGTAAGTAGTGTCTCATAATCAAACACTACCTCCTCAAATATAGTTGCATCCGGCTTGAAGCGTACAAATAAGCCGTGCTTTCCGTTTGGCGCATCTCCTACACACGCAAAAGGTCTTACTACCGCTCCCTTTTCAAATCTTTCTGTGTACATTTTTCCATCGTGACAGTTTTCTACTTCAAGCCACTCAGATAGCGCATTAACAACAGATGCACCAACTCCATGTAGTCCACCTGAAATTTTGTATCCGCCTCCGCCAAATTTACCACCTGCGTGAAGAACTAGGAAAACAACCTCAAGCGTTGGTGTTCCTGTCTTTGCATTTATACCAGCAGGTACTCCTCTACCGTTGTCCTGTATGGATACGCTACCGTCTGCGTTTAGGGTTACCTCAATTTTGTCACAATGTCCTGCCATTGCTTCGTCAATAGAGTTGTCAACAATTTCATACACAAGATGGTGGAGTCCTCTTATTGAAGTCGTTCCTATGTACATTCCAGGACGTTTTCTTACCGCTTCAAGACCTTCAAGAACCTGTATTTGCTCATCGCCATACTCTTTTTCTACTAAGTTTTCCTTTTCTTCCATTTCTTTCTCCTTTTTCGCTTTTCTTAGCGCTAAGAAAAGCTTAGCAAAAGAATCGATACTAATAAATCAATTCCTGCTACTTTTCTATGCGTTATATTCGCACGCGCAAAATCACAAAGGAATGGTTGCATATTTTCCTTCGCTCTTACGCAAAATTTTTTAAATTTCAAATTTTTTAAATTTAAATATTATTTTTTCTGGTTTTCTTTGCTTACCTTTTTCTTTTCACAAATTTAAGTTAAACCAAAGCTTTTATTTTTCCCGATTTTCTTTGTTTACTTTCTTTTTTTGCGAAAATAAAAAAACTTAAAATTTTTAAAAACTATAGATTTATTTTTTCGGCTTTTTTAATTACTTCCTTTTTTCGCGAAAGTAAAAACCTAAAATCTGTAAAATTTATATTATTATTTTTTGGTTTTCTTTGGTTACTTTCTTTTTTCTCAAAAGTTGAATAAACTTGAAATCTGTAAAATTTATATTATTATTTTTTCGGTTTTCTTTGGTTACTTTCTTTTTTCGCGAAAAGAAAGTAACGGGCTTAGATAAATTGTATTATCCCTCATTAAAATAAAGCTTCTTGGTAAATCATAGCCAAGGGGGATAACTCTTTTTTCCTTTTGTGCCACGCTTAGCATTTTTCTTGTTACGCTTGACACCGTTGCACTGTCCATATCAAACACAGCAACAACATCCTTTGCTCTTACAACCTTGTTTTCTCCAATATGTATAAGCATTTTTATTCCTCGTTTTGCTCATTTTCGACACTTAAAATATCATTTTCATCGGCTTTTTGAGTCTCTTTTTCCTCATTTTCAAGGCTTTGATAGTATTTTCCGTCCTTAATTCCAATAAAATTAACGTTTTCAACTCCCTCAAATGCCGTGTTTTCACAGGTTGTTATTATTACTTGTCTTTTTTCTATGTTTGATAAAATGTATCGTTTTCTGTTTTCATCAAGCTCCGAAAGAACATCGTCAAGCAAAAATACAGGGTATTCTCCCGTCATATCCTTGCTTATTTCTCCCTCTGCAAGCTTCATAGCCAGTGCTAGTGAACGTTGCTGTCCCTGTGATGAATAAAAGCGAGAATCCCTTGAATTTATCTCAATTTTTAAATCATCCTTGTGTATTCCAAACAGGGTTGCACCATATTTAAGCTCCCTTTCCTTGTTAGATTTAAGTAGGCTTAAATACTTTTCTTTAAGTCTTTCTCTTGACTCAAAATCAATCTCACTTGCGTTCGTTTCATAGCTTATTCTCGGCTCTTCCTTGCCGTTTGTCATATCGTAAAAATACTTTTTCACATAATAATCAAGCTTTTTTGTGTATTCAATCCTTATTTGCGCAATATCTGCACAAAGCGTTGCAAGCTCCTCTGAGTAAATATCAAGCATTCCCTCATAGTTAACTCTTTCATCATCACTCATTTTAAGTATTGAATTTCTGCTTTCAAGCACTGAATTGTACTTTGCTAGCATTTTTATGTAAATAGGTCTTAGCTGAGATATTGCTATGTCTAAAAATTTACGTCTTACTGATGGTGAATCCTTTATTATTCCAAGATGGGACGGACAGAATAAAACTGCTCTAAATTCTCCTATTATGTCAGCCGTTTTTTCCACCCTTACCTTGTTTCTGTAAAATTTCTTGGTTGGTGATTTTGGTATTTCCACACCAAGCTCACATTCCCCATCCTTTTTCTTATATACAAGCCTTGCGTAAGCAACGCTTGAACCAAAGCTTATAAGCTCCCTATCCTTAAAGGCACGAAAGCTCTTGCCCCTTGCAAAAATATAAATAGCCTCTATTATATTAGTCTTTCCTTGGGCATTTTCGCCGTGAATTACATTTATGCCTTCATTAAAGCTAATTTTTTCATCTATTATATTTCTAAAATTCTTTAATTCTATTTCACGACAAATCATTTTTTCGCTTTTCTTTCTTTTATTTTTTCGCTTTTCTTCGCGAAAAGAAAAGCTTAGCAAAAGAACCGATGAATAATAATTTAATGGCTTTTATTTTTCCGGTTTTCTTTGCTTACTTTCTTTTTTCGCGAAAAGAAAGTAAGTTACTGGTTCATTCTAATAGGCATTACAAAATAGAGATATTTTTCGTTGTCCTCACCCTTTTGCTCAATTACAACACCACGAATAGGGTCTATAAAGGACATATTTGTTTTAACATCCTCACAAACTCTGAATACGTCAAGAATGAATTTACAGTTAAAGCCGATTACAATGCTATCACCGTAAAGCTTTTCAATGCTAATTTCGTCATATACATTTCCATTTGCTGAATTTGTCGAAATAGATAGACATTCATCAATTGTGAACTTAACAAATGAACGAATTGTTCCAGCAAGGCGGTCCTCAACAATGAGTGAGCTTCTTTCAAGCGCACATCTTAGCTCGCTAGCCTGTACATTAAAGGAGATTTTATGCTCCTTTGGAATAATTCTTGTATAGTCGATATAATCTGCATCAATTGTGCTACTGAAAAACATAAAAGGACCTATTTTGAAAAGAACGTATCTTCTTGAAAGCATTCTTATTTCAATTTCTTCCTCTGTGTCCTTAACCATTTTTAAAACCTCAACAAGGGTTTTTCCAGGAATTATAAATTTAAGATTAAGCTCGGAGCCGTCCCTGTTCTTATTTACAATATCCATTTCCTTTTCACAGTAAGCAAGACGGTTACCATCACAGGAAACAATAATAATTCTATCGCCCTTAATTTGGAAGTAAGCACCACTAAATACAGGACGTGCATCATCCTGTCCGATTGCAAAAAGTATCTTGTTTACAAATTTCTTAAATAAGAATTGTGGAATTGCAAAGCCTCTTTCTCCTGTCATTTCTGGAAGAGATGGAAAATCAGAGCCTGGTAATGCCTTAATATCAAAATGGGATAGTCCTGATTCAATTATTGTCTTGTGTGCTTGGTCAACGCTTATTTTAATAATTCCGTCAGGCATTGTTTTAACAATTTGTAAAAGTCTTTGTGCATTGATAACACATGAGCCACTTTCCTCAACCTCACAGTCAATAAAGGTTCTTATTCCCTTTAAGCCATTTTCCAGGTCACAGGTTTGTATCATACATCTTTGGTCATCTGTACAGGTTAGGTGAACTCCCTGTGCTGCTGGCATTGTTTTCTTTCCTGATACTGTGTACATTGCTGGTATCAGCGCTGTTAGCATTGTTGCTTTGTCAAATTTTGCAATCATTTTTTCTCCTGTTCCAAGGACCTTATCTTGCTTGATTTTTTAAAGTCCTTTTCTTTTATATTTCTTTTATTATTTAATTTATAATTATAGTAGTAGTATTAGTAGTATCGGGTGGATTTGTGGAAAAGTCTTAAAGGCTTACTAAAATATGGATTTTTGACCATTTTATTTCAACAAGCAAATGTTGATAAATGTTGATAAGTAATTTTCTACTTTTGTCAAAAATTAAAAAATTTCGACAAAAAATTTTCCACATTTCTTCAACTGTTGATAACTGTGCGTTGATAAGTCGTTTAAGCCCTTATACTACCGTGCTTTATCTTATGTTGATAATTTATTCTTTCTTTTCGCGAAAAAAGAAAGAATCAAAGAAAACCGATACTTTTATTTTTTACGATTCTTTTTTGCTTACTTTTTTCTTTGCGCTAAGAAAAAAGTAAGTTACATGTTGCGAATTTCGTGAATAATATCATTAATGAGATAAGCAAAGTCCTTATCCTGAGCCATTTTATCCTTAACCCATTTTTCAGAGGAATTAAGAGTTGTTCTATCCCTGTTAATAGCTGAGGCAATTTGAGTTCTGCTTAGCTTAGTGCATTGAAGAGCAACATAAACACAAACATGTCTTGGCTCAACAATTTCCTTTGTTCTCTTTGATGAAAGAATGTCCTCACGCTTAACGCCATAGCGCTTAGCAACTGAAAAAATAATTTCATCCATTTTCTTAACATCGGACTCCTCGCCCTGAACAAAGTCACCGATTGATGCCTTAACAACGTCAAGAGTTATTTCAGCGCCGTCAAGCAATTGAATAGCAGCGAGCTTATTTAAAACGCCTGTTAGATGTCTTGTTGATGATTTTACATTTTCTGCAATATATCTTAAAATTGCAGGTGAGAGGTCAAGACCTCTTTCAATTGATTTTTGCTTTAAGATTGCGTATCTTAAATCGAAGTCGGGCAATGAAATATCAGCAATAAGACCTGACATAAATCTTGTTCTTAATCTTTCCTCAAGCGTTTGAATTTCCTGAGGAGGACGGTCAGAGGTTAAAATAATTTGCTTATTAGCCTCATAAATTGCATTAAAGGTATTAAAAAGCTCCTCTTGAATAGCAATTCTACCAGCAACGAATTGAATATCGTCGATTAGTAAAACGTCAATATTTCTGTATTTGTCTCTGAATTGAGCTGTTGTTTTCTTTTGGAAGGACTCAACTAGCTGATTTGTAAATTCCTCACTTTTAATATAAACAATCTTTTTATCAGGATAATTTTCCAAGATTTTATTAGTGATTGCGTAAAGCAGGTGAGTTTTACCAACACCACTTGGACCATAAATGAAAAGAGGATTATATGTATTTGAAAAATCAGGCTTTGAAAAATCCTTATTTGCAACAGCCTTTGCAGCTGCAAGAGCAAATTTATTTGATGAGCCCTCAATGAAGTTATCAAAGGTGTATTTACCATTTTCAGTAATATCAAGTCTTTTCTTCTCCTGCTTTGGAGTTTGGTTTATTGTTTCATCAGGAGAGTTAGAAAGGTCAAGCTGAGCATTTTCACTTGTGTGAATAATAATAGTTGGCTCATAGCCTGTAATTTCATTGATTGCCTCGTAAAGGTCATCAGAATATTTATTTTCAATAACATTTTTTCTAAGCTCGGTAGGAGCAATAAAAATTGCCTCCTCAGCGGTTAAGGATGTGAGCTTTAGGTCACCGAACCAAAGATTAACAACTGTGTCAGGATGCTTTTTTAAGAGAAACTTAATAATAAGCTGATAAATTTCTTGAAGCTCTTGCTCTTTGAATGTCATATCAAAATCCTTTCAAAAATAAAATAAAATTACACAAATAAGTAATAATTATTTAAGTAAGATAGTATTTGTTTGTAACTATTACTAATAGATTTAATTTAATTATATAATATATATGTGGAAAAGTCAAGAAAAAAACGGCAATTTTGTTGATTTTTCAACGATTTGTGTTGATAAAATTATTAAGAAAGTTGACAAAAGGAATAAATCGTGCTAAAATGATAAAAAATTTTGATTTTTAAGGAGAAAAAGATATGGCATTTTGCACACATTGTGGAAATAATGTAAACGATACTGATAAATTCTGTGGAAGCTGTGGAGCTTCTGTAAATACAAGCGCACAGGCACAGCCACAAGCACCACAATATCAAACACAGCAAGCATATTACAACCCACAGCCACAACCACAAAATGTAAGTAAAAAGGATTCAATTATGTCACTTATTTTTGGTGGTCTTTCAATATTCTTTGGTATATTTAGCATGTATCCATTTTTCATATTTTTAGTACCTGCAATTATATGCACAAGCATAGCTAAAAGGAAAAGAAATTCATATGTTGCACAGGCTGGCTGTGATAATGGATTTTCAAAGGCTGGTAGAATTTTATCAACAATTGCAATTCCAGTTACAATATTCTTTGGAATAATAGGTCTTATAATTAGTGGATTATTTTTATCAGAGATGATGTAATAAAAAAACAAAATCACTAGTATTTGCTAGTGATTTTTTGTTTACAAAATCAAAAAAATATGCTATAATGTAATAAACAAGAATAAAAGCTTGACTACGATTGCTATTAAGGGGGATACAGAAATGGTAGCATCTGTAAGTAAAGAGGAAAATATCCTACAAGAGACACAAAATTCAGTTAAAGATGAAAAAGAGATGAATGAATCAAGCAAAAGACAAACAAGCGAAAAAACAGCCTTAATTGGCTTTATACTATCAATTATTGGGCTTTGTCTTATGTGCCTTAGCTTTATTCCAGTAGTGGGATTTGTAATATTTTTTGTAAGTGCAATAGTAATAATGGTTAGCGAAAATATGCTTAACAAATACAAAAGTGAGACAGAAAATCCAAGCAAAAATTGCAAAATAGGAAAAATATTAACTCTTATTGGAGCATGCCTTAGTATTTTATTTCTCATCATTTCAGTTTTACTGACAATTTTGTAATAAAGAAAAAAAGCAAAAAGCTAATAATTTAACAAAAACGACAAAAAAGCCGACACGTGTCGGCTTTTTCTCTATTTTAAAACATAAAAAATGCAAAATTTGTACACAGGGTTGGGTGTTTATTACATAAGATCTTATATTGTTTCTAGCTTTTTTTCAAGCTCCATTTGTTCTTTTTGTAATGTTGAAAGGGTTTTTATTATATAAGATTTAAAATCAACTGGAAAGTTTGTGGTATAGTGATAGTCATAAAAGTTTGGAACATTATTTCTTTTTTGGTTATCGAGAAGCTCCCAGCCAAGGGCATAATCAAGAAATTCATCGTAGCATCTTGGAATTTCTGATTTATACATAAGGTGAATATTTTCTCTAATAATTTTAACAATTTCAAGCTGTTGCTTAATTTTATAATTATCCACGTAGTGCTTCCAAATAAGTTGATTTTCTTCTGGCATATCAGAAAGAGACATACCAGCAGAAAATGCGTGATATTGTCCTAACTGATACATTACTCTATTTCTTATAGTGTCCATTTCTGAAAGAAGTGAGTATATAGGACCATAAAGTTGAGAAATTTGTTTATCAAGAAGAGATTTTTTCCATCTAATTGCTTCAATTTCATTTTCGTGGTGAATTTTTGCCTTTTCCATCTTGCTTGAATGCTTTAAAGGAATAATCCAGCCAAAAACAACAAGAATAAGGCTAGCTGCTCCTATGATTGTTTCAACAAGAGAAAAAATAATTTCAATATTTGTCATAATAACCTCTTATTAAATTAAAAAGTATTTATAGTCTAATTTTAACATAAAGAAATTTTCAATGCAATATATATATAATTTATTTTAAAAAACTATTGACACACCAAAATTTTTATGATATATTAAATAAGCACGAAAACGTGTGAAGATAATAAAAATGTGTATAATACACCATGCAGAAATAGCAAATCAAAGATTTGTCCTGCAAAAACGGTGTATAATATACATCATATTTGCAGGAATATCGAAGCGGTCATAACGAGGCGGTCTTGAAAACCGTTTGCCTAACGGCACGGGGGTTCGAATCCCTCTTCCTGCGCCAAAACAAAAAGGTAGGTTTTATGCCTACCTTTTTGTTTTACTCAAAATTTATTTTATATCTCTATATCACTATTGCATAAATCGTTTTTCTGTGTTAGAATTATCTTATAATAATTAAAGGGAGAAAAAATATGGAAAAGATTAAGGCAAGATTTTTAGTACCAATTGAGGAAACGGACAAAAAGACGCCAAGCCTTACAACAAAGAGCTTTTCGTTTGTTTATACAGAGCTTGATGAGAAGCAAGAGGAGCTTGTAAGAAAGCAAATGTCAAAATATTTGCTAAATGTTTCTTCTCGCTATGAATACGAGTATGATGACTATGACGACGGACCAAGCGTATCCTATGATGATAAGGATTTTGAGATTTCAGAGCTATTAAGCCTTAGCTCTCCTGTTTATTCAACCTCTGCTCCATGCGCAGATATAATTGTATCATATGGCTCATTTGAGGGAATAATTATTAAGGTAACTAACGTTGGAGGAAATGGTTGGAATAATTATAATGAATGGTGGTACACCATTTTATATGCTAACGGCACAATGCTTGGCAAAAATAAATCAAGCTACTCATTCTCTGGCGAGAGCTCATCAAAGGATGAGGAAAAAACCTACACGCTTATAAAAAAGAAGGAAAGCAAATAAAAATAAGAGAGGACATTTTGGAAAAACCAAATTGTTCTCTCTTTTTCATTAAAGCTATTAGCCTTACGGGAGCGATACGAACCTGTTTTGGAACGGACAAAAATCCCGTCTTCTGCGTTGAAAATTCTTGAAATATTTTTATATATCGGCGAATTTTCGCCTTAAATACAAGCTTTTTGTATCGTTCTAAAATGCTAC
>JAZQHJ010000068.1:0-3311 GCA_045540515.1 Eubacteriales bacterium | reverse complement strand
ATGTATATTGGTGCTATGAGGGATTATGTCCTTGCGGGTGGCAAGTCACGTGGTAGTGCTATTTACACCTCCGAAAATGGTGCTGCTCCACAAAAAATGGAGGACGTGTTCAAGTTTGAGCTTGACGATGGCTCATTAAATGATACTATTTTTGAAATTTTATATAAGGACAGTAAGCCCTGTACGACCTCTCGTCCTGTAAGACCTCTACCAGAGGGTGGCGGATTCTTTGAGAATGTTTGGAGAGAGTACCGAGAGAACAAAAACATATATTAAGGCTTATGTCAAGAAATTTTCCTGTGCCTATGACAAGGAGCTTTCTGCGTTAGCATGTGTGACAAGGGCTTTTCTATCAGTAGCTTCTACACTTTGTGTGGTATCGCTACACAATAAATTTTATACCTTTTAACTAAGCGAGGATTTTAAGGTGAAAAGCGGTTTAGTTTCTATTTCATTTAGAAAAAAAAGCATCAAGGAGCTAATCAAGGCATCCAAGGATGCAGGACTTGAATATATCGAATGGGGTGGCGATGTGCATATCCCTATGGGCAAGGTTAAGCGTGCAAGAGCTACTCGTAGGCTGATGCACGGCTCAGGGCTAAAAAGCGCATCCTACGGCTCTTATTTTGGACTTATTTATCACTGCGATGAGCACTTCCCTATGCCGTTTAAGTATGTCTTAAAAACTGCCAAGGCTCTTTCTGCAAAAACCATACGTGTTTGGCTTGGTTGGCCTTATTGTGGCTGTAAGAAGGGCTGTGAGGTGTTCCTTTGCGATAGATATTTCAAGAAAAATGTAAGCATTACCAGGTCACTTTGCAAGCAGGCTAAGAAATACGGGATGACTCTTTCAATCGAGTGTCATTTCAAGACTCTTAGCGACGATTATCACGACACGCTTAGATTTTTAGAGGCTGTTGGGGCTGACAATTTACGTCTTTACTGGCAACCAAATCACGCAAAGGGCTTTGAGTACAATTTAGAGGCGCTTAAAGCATTAAGACCATATATTTCAAATGTTCACGTTTTCAATTGGAACGAAAAGGGCGAAAAGGCATCACTTGGCACCAAGCGAGGAATTTATGAATGGACCGAGTATTTAAGGGTGCTAAATGATGAAAATGCCTCGGAACGTATCTGTTTTCTTGAATTTATGCCAGATGGCGAAATTTCTTCTCTTGTAAATGAGGCAAAAATTTTAAATAATTTAATTAGCGAGGCTTGTAAATAATGAGTGCTTTACTTGGAAAAGCTCAAAGCCCAGAATTTTGGGCAGAGGTAAAAAATAACGAAAGCTATAAATTCCTCATAAATTCAGTGATAAATGCTTTTGAGGAGTGCTGTCTTGGTGAGATTGAAACAACAAAATTTTCAAAATTCCGTCTTTTCAAGGACAAGGGCGACAGAACTGCCTATCAGCAGGTTTTCTTCAAGCGTCAGCACAGGCTTTATGCAATGTCATTCATGTGCTTTATCTATCCTGAAAATGAAAGCTATTTAGAGCTTTTACAGGATACAATTTGGGAAATTTGCGACCAATATGTATGGGCACTCCCTGCTCATATTGATAACATTGATATAAACAACAACACCGAGCTTGACCTCGATGCTACCACAATAGCAATGGCTCTTGCGATTACTGATACAGTGCTTAATGACAAGCTTCATCCTCTAATTAGGGCAAGAATAAGGGCTGAAATAGACAGACGTGTAATTGAGCCATTTATGAAAAAGCGTTGGCACTGGGAATATCGCCAAAATAACTGGACTGCCGTTTGTGCAGGTGCAACAGGCTGTGCCATTATGCTTATGCGTCCTGACCTTTTTGAGCTTGTCCGTGATAGAATTAACGAGGATATGCAGGACTACCTACGCTCCTACAAGGACGATGGGGTTTGCGTTGAGGGTGCTGGGTACTGGTCCTATGGCTTTGGTTATTTTATGGAATATGCCATTATGCAAAAGGCATTTACAAATGGTGCATATGACTTAACTGCCTTACCAAAGGTAAGGAGCATTTCAACCTTTTTACAAAAGCTATTCCTTGACAAGGACGTAATTGTAAACTATGGAGATTGTGGCAATAGCACAAGCGTTAGTGTTCCTGGTGGCTTTATTTATGGATTAAAAACGTTATATAGTGAGGTTGAGATACCACCACAAAACGCACTTTCCTATCAGGTGCACTACTTCCCATTTATGCTAAGAGCATTTACTGATTTTAATAGCTCCTTTATTTCAAGGGACATTTCAAAAAATGCAGAATACTATATGGGCGACCAAGGGTGGTTCGTAAAAAGATGCGAAAAATACGGCTTTGCAGGTCGTGGTGGCTCAAATGGTGAGAGCCATAACCATAACGACGTTGGCTCATTTATTCTTTCAATAGACAACGCACAGGTGCTTATTGATATGGGTGGACGTCCATACACAAGACAATACTTTGAAAACGACAAAAGATATACCTATCTTGAAACCTCATCAAGAGGACATAATGTGCCTATTATAAACGATGAATACCAAAAGAATATACCTGGCACTGGCTCAAAAGTGACCTTTGAAAATGGTGTATTCAGCATTGATTTTGGCTCTGTTTATGGCATTTCTGGACTTGAATTAAGACGTGATTATACCTTTGATGACTCCTCTATTACTATTACAGATAGCTTTAATTCCGTGGTAAAAAGCTTTAAGGAACGCTTTATCTCCTACCTTGAGCCACAAATATTCGAGGGTGAGGCTATTATCGGCAGGGCTCATATTAAATTTGATAAGGATGCTTACACGATAAGCTACGAAAGAGACGTTCACGCACTTGAATGTAATGTTGACGGAAGCATTAAGCACGGGACTGACATTTATCTTACTACCATTACCGCAAATAAGCCAAATGGCAAGGCTATTATTAAAATTGAGGTGGAATAATAATGATAATTACAAGCTTTGAAAATAAGCCATGGCAAGATGGCAAGGTCACAAATAAGGATGGCTTTGTGCTGACCTTTGGCAATGAATGTCAACAAATTCGAGGCTTTGGAACCTGTTTTAGTGAGCTAGGTGCTCAGGCTCTTAACCAAATACCTGAGCAAGAGAAAAAAGCTCTTCTTGATGAGCTTTTTGGCAAGGACGGAGCTAACTTTAACTATTGCCGTACCCCTATGGGTGCTAGTGATTTTTCCCTTGATTTTTATAGCTATAATGAAACCGAGGGCGATTATGAAATGGAGCACTTCTCCATTGACAGGGACAGGAAGCTGCTTTTACCACTTATTTTAGAGGGTGTGAAAAGACAAAGTGATATGCAAATGTTT
>JAZQHJ010000067.1:0-4247 GCA_045540515.1 Eubacteriales bacterium | reverse complement strand
CATGTCGTTCTGTGAGCCAAGGAGTTGGGGAAACATGTTGTCTTCCTAAGACCGCTTGGCCTCCGACTTGTTGCACGTCTCTTACAAGCATATTGGTTCCAAATAGCGTAACCTCAATGGAAAGCGATGCGTTCTATGGTTGCACGTCTCTTACAATTTACTGTGAAGCAAAAAGCAAGCCAAGTGGTTGGAGCACAAGCTGGAACAGCTCAAACCGTCCGGTTGTTTGGGGATGCTGTACTCATTCATCTACAAAGGAAGTACCGGCAGTTGAGCCTACCTGTACAAAAACAGGACTTACAGAGGGGATAGCCTGTGCTTACTGTGGAGTGCTATTATCAGGACAAGATACTATTCCTGTAAACAGTAATAATCACACAAACGTACAGGAGCTCCCAGCCACCGAGGCAACCTGTATAAAAACAGGACTTACACAGGGCTCGAAGTGCGCTGACTGTGGAAAGGTATTAGTAGAACAGAGCATTATTCCTATAAATAGTAACAATCACGTAAACGTACAGACAATTTCAGGCTATGAGGCTACCTGCTTAAATTCAGGCTTGTCGGATGGTCAAAAATGTACAGATTGTAGGGCGACCATTGCAAAGCCTGAGGTGATTCCTGCGCTTGGTCACGTAAAGCAGACATTAAGCGCAAAGGCTCCAACCTGTACAGAAACAGGACTTACAGAGGGTACAAAATGTAGTCGTTGTAATGCAATTCTTGTTGCACAAAACGAAATTCCTGCACTTGGACACAAGGAGGAGGTAGTAAAGGGCAAGGAAGCGACCTGTACACAAATAGGACTTACAGACGGAACAAAATGCTCCGTATGTGAGCAAATCGTTACAAAGCAAGAGGTAATTCCAACAAACGACAATCACACTGCGGAGATTGTAAAGGGAAAAGAGGCAACCTGTACAAGCACAGGACTTACCGAGGGAACAAGGTGTACCGAATGTGGCGATATTCTTATTGCGCAAAAGGTAATTCCTACAAAGGACCACACACCACTTACCATAGAAAGCGTTGAGGCTACCTGTACAAAAACAGGACTCACCGAGGGCTCAATGTGCTCCGTTTGTGAAGCAATTCTTGTAGCACAAGAAATAATTCCAACAAACGACAATCACACTGCGGAGATTGTAAAGGGAACAGAGGCAACCTGTACAAAAACAGGCTTAACCGAGGGAACAAGATGTACCGAATGTGGCGATATTCTTATAGCTCAAAAGGTAATCCCAACAAACGACAATCACACGGTTAAAAACGTAGCATCAGTTGCTCCAACCTGTACAACCGATGGATTAACTGAGGGCAAGAGATGCTCTGAATGTGAAAAAATTCTAGTTAAACAAGAAAAAATTGATAAGCTTGGACACAAATACGAAAATAGCTATCAATGCTCACGCTGTACCTATTCCTATGCTACTCCAAGCACAGGACTTTCATATGAATTAAGCTCTGACAAAACGTACTATATCGTAACCGAGCTAGACAAATGTAATGATACAAGAGTAGTTATTCCTTACGAATACAATTCATTGCCGGTTAAGGAAATAGCCGGATTGGCATTCTTTGGTTATTCAACGCTTGAAAGCATAATAATCCCAGAAACCATTGAGACAGTTGGAGATCATGCATTCTATGGCTGTGACTCACTTACAATTTATTGTGTAGCAGAAGGCAAGCCAAGCACTTGGGGTGCAAGCTGGAATGCATCAAATTGTGCTGTATATTGGTATAGCAAGACAGAGCCGACTACAAGCGGTAGCTATTGGTATCTTGACGAAAATGGTAAAATTACCATTTGGTAATGGATAAGCCTTAACAATTTAAAACAGTAATACAAGCAGAAAAGAGAGCATTTTAGCACAAGCTATTTTGCCCTCTTTTCCTTACTTGAAATGAAAAAAGACGACCACGTGGTCGGCTTTTTGCTTTTTTATAGCTTTGAATATCCGTGAGAATTTACAAGACCGTCGATTTTTTGCCCTGCCTTGCAAAGAGGACATTCGTGGGACGGATAAGAGCCGTAGCCCTCCAAGTCATTTGGGTCAAATACGGAATTTACAGTATAGCCCATACAGCTATCAACGGTTGCAAAGATTGAGCAAATGCCCGCAACGTTACCGCCATAATACTTAATTGCCTCAATAGCCGAGCTAGCGGTGTAGCCTGTTGCAACGGATGCAGCAAGAACAAGCACGTTTTTACCCTTTATTGTGCCAACAAGATTGTCTCTAAAAATAAGCTGTGAGCCCGAAAGGTGCTCAGGAGTAACAACGTAAATTGTTTGGTGCGCATTTATACTCATAAAGCCGTCAGCCGTCAGCTCATTTGCAAGACAGGTGCCGACAACCTCCATTCCGTCAAGACAGAGAATGGTGTCAACAACGGTTGTTGATTTGTAAAAGGTAGCAAGCTCATGAGCAACTGCTTGCGCCTCGGAAAGCCTTGACTTTTGCATGGAAACGTCAATGTAGTAGCTTATATGGCTGTGATTTGTTGCAAAATGTCCTGAAAGAACTCTTAGAAATAAATTTTTGCTTTTGGTTACAATTTTTTGTGAATTAGGCATAAAATCATTCTCCTTTATTAGATTTTAATGGTTCCTTGGTTAAGTTTATACTACCATAAAAATTTTATTCTGTCAAGCAATGTTAATTTTTATTAAAATTATTGATTTTTAATCTAAAATAATGTAATATAATAATGTATGTATATTATATACAATAGCAAATTTAGGAGAAAACAAATGAAAAGGGTTGACAGAGCCGTTTGGGTTGAAACAATCTATATTGCAATTACTTCAATTATTCTTAGTGCAATAATGCAAGCGGTTTTTATATTCGTGGGCTGGGATTACACAGTGCTACTTGGTAATTTGCTTGGCTTTGTGGCATCAGTTCTAAATTTCTTTTTGCTAGGACTTAGTATTCAAAGGGCAACTCGTTCGGGCGATGTTAAGTACGCAAAGAATTTTATGAGACTATCACAGGCTGGCAGAATGCTTTTTCTAGTAGCTGTTGGAGTAATCGGTGCAGTTCTTTCCTGCTTTAATATTTGGGCAGTGCTAATATCTCTTTTCTTTCCACGAATTGCTTTGATTTTACGTCCGTTTTTCTTTACTAAGGAGCAAAAAAATGCTTATAAGCAAAAGAAAGCGGAGCAAAAGGAGAGTGATGTGATTGAAGAGGAATAGGGGCATATTTATAGCGGTTGACCTTCTTTATATCGCTATGATGATACTGCCAATTATTTGCGCAATTGTTGTAAAGGTTTTATTCACTCCCGAGGCAAACGGAATTGTAGTGTCAGGAGCAAGAGAGCTATTCAGAATACCAATGCCGATACAGGATTTTGTGGTAACTGAGGCTGTTTTGAACTCTTGGCTAGTAATGATAGTGATTTTTGGACTATGTCTTTATTTAACCCATGGGGTTAAGGACTATCCAGAGCTAAAAAGACAGCATTTTGCAGAAATGCTTGTGGAAAAGGCGCAAAGCCTTGTAAATGAGAATATGGGTGAGCATCTTGCGGTGTTTGCGCCATTTATTGCATCAGTTTTAGCATTAAGCGCATTTTCAAGCCTTATGTCCCTGTTTGGAGTATTTCCAGCAACGGCGGACATAAACACAGTAGCGGGCTGGGCAATTTTGGTATTCATTCTCATAACCTACTACAAGCTAAAATGTGGTCCTGTAAACTATCTGAAAAGCTTTACAGAGGGAATACCTGTTTTTGCACCAATCAACGTATTTAGCGAAATTGCAACACCGTTTTCTATGGCATTCCGTCATTACGGAAACTTGCTTTCAGGCGTTGTAATATCTGTTTTAATAGGCTCTGCCTTTGGTGGTCTTTCCAGCCTTGCGCTATCGTGGGCACCGGAATGGTTAAGCCAAATTCCAATATTACAGGTTGGTATTCCAGCAATTTTGTCCCTGTACTTTGATGTGTTCAGTGGACTACTACAAGCATATATCTTTGCAAATCTGACAATGCTCAACATTTCACAGGGCTTCAACTATGATTTGTACAAGGAACGCAAAAAAAGAAAGCTTGAAAAGCAAAAGCAAAGGGAGCTTGACAAGCAAAATCAATTAGTAAAAAATTAAGGCTAAATAAATTTAGCGATTTAATAAAAAGGAGAAATTTATTATGACAGCACTCGCAATTGGAATTATTTTAGGATGCTGCGCACTTGGCGCAGGTATTGCAATGATAGCAGGTATAGGCCCTGG
>JAZQHJ010000066.1:0-3051 GCA_045540515.1 Eubacteriales bacterium | reverse complement strand
ATTACAAAAGCCGTCTAGAACTTTTACTTGTGTAGGAATAGTATATTCCTGCTTTAATGTTTCTTTTTCTTCAAGAGAAGCTTCTCTTGCTTCAACTAAGTCGGATCGTAGCCATGTCGTTCTGTGAGCCAAGGAGTTGGGGAAACATGTTGTCTTTCCTAAGACCGCTTGGCCTCCGACTTATTACAAAAGCCGTCTAGAACTTTTACTTGTGTAGGAATAGTATATTCCTGCTTTAATGTTTCTTTTTCTTCAAGAGAAGCTTCTCTTGCTTCAACTGGGTTGATTACATGCTTTTTTATTCTTGTAAGCTCTTCGCTTGTTATATCTCCATAAATTATGTAAACTTTAGCACTATTAACTGTAGGCTTCTCGCCTTGAGAAATTAGTTGAATGCATTGTGCTGCTGAATCAGCTCTTTGGTCAAACTGTCCAGGTAAATACTCTGTAGCAAAAACAATTCCACCTTGTACATCCAAGGATTTTGTTGCGTTATCTAACTGTGGTTCAGAAAATACTGTTTTAACAGCATAATCAAAAAGCTCCTGTGTTATATTTTCAGCATCATATCGATTTAAGATTCTTACCTTTTCTACACTATTTATGCCAAGAAAGGTTTTTATTTCTGAGGCTAAAGCATTTGCCTCGTTTTGTAATCCTTCCTTCTTTTCAACGTATATACGATATACCATTAATTCTCCTCCGTAGCCTTCAATGCTCTTTGTCCTATATCACGACGATAAAACGCATTATCAAACTTAATTTTTTCAACCTTTGCATATGCTCCAGTAATTGCACTTTTTAATGTATCACTCACATTAACTACACCAAGAACTCTTCCTCCAGCTGAATAAAGCTTTCCGTTTTCATATTTTGCTCCCGCAACATACACAAGATCGTTTATTTCACTAGGAATCTCGATCTCAAATCCGTTTTGATACTTTTCAGGATATCCTTTTGATGCCATAATTACGCAACAAGCATTTTTATTTGAAAACTTCACCTCACACTCTGATAGTGTTCCATATGTTGTTGCTTTCATAATTGTAAACAAATCACTTTCCAACAATGGCAAAACTACTTGTGTTTCTGGGTCACCAAAGCGACAGTTGTATTCAATTACCTTAGGCCCATTTGGTGTCAACATCAAACCGAAATACAAGCATCCTTTGAATTCTCTGCCTTCCTTTTTCATTGCCTCTATTGTTGGCAAGAAAATAGTTTTCATACACTCGTCAGCAATCTCTGGTGTATAATATGGATTTGGAGCAATTGTTCCCATTCCTCCTGTATTAAGGCCTTGATCATTATCTAATGCCCTTTTGTGGTCCATAGATGAAACCATAGGCTTAACACATTTTCCATCAGTGAAAGCAAGCACAGACACTTCTGGTCCAGTTAAAAATTCTTCTATGACAATATTGTCACCGCTTGAACCGAATTTTTTATCATTCATTACCGAATTTATAGCTTCTATTGCCTCTTCTCTTGTAAATGCAATAATAACTCCCTTTCCAAGAGCCAATCCGTCTGCTTTAATTACAATTGGTAATGTTGATGTTTTTACATATTCCATTGCCAAATTTGCATCTGAGAAAACCTCATAGCTTGCTGTTGGAATACCATATTTTTTCATAAGATTTTTTGAAAAAACCTTACTTCCTTCAATTATAGCCGCCTCAGCCCTTGGTCCAAACGCTGGAATTCCAGCTTTTTCCAAAGCATTTACACATCCTAAAACTAGAGGATCATCAGGAGCAACTATGGCATAATCAATTTTGTTATTAACTGCAAACTCTACAATTGCATCTATATCCTTGGCCCCTATGTTTACAATACTAGCATCATTGTGCATTCCTCCATTTCCAGGAAGTGCAAAAATTTCTGTTATTTCTTTATTTTCTTTAAGCTTTCTTATTATGGCATGCTCTCTTCCGCCGCCACCAACTACTAGAATTCTCATTTGACACCTCATTAATGGTGGAAAAGTCTCATTTTTGTAAATGCCATAACTATTCCATACTTGTCACAGCATTCAATAACCAAATCATCTCTTATTGAACCACCTGGCTCTGCAATAAAGGATACACCGCTTTTTCTAGCTCTTTCAATGTTGTCACTGAATGGGAAAAATGCATCTGATCCAACACTTACTCCAGTAATTGTATCAAGATATGCTCTTATTTCATCAGCTGTTAATGGCTCTGGCTTATGAGTAAAATACTTTTGCCAAATTCCGTCAGCACAAACATCTTCTTCGTTTTTGTTAATATATCCATCAATTACGTTATCTCTATCTGGTCTTGATATTGTTGGTAAAAACGGAAGATTTAGTACCTTATCGTGTTGACGAAGATGCCATGTATCAGCTTTGGTTCCTGCAAGACGTGTACAATGTATTCTAGACTGTTGTCCTGCGCCTACACCAATTGCTTGTCCATCATATGCATAACAAACCGAATTAGATTGTGTATACTTTAATGTTATTAAAGAAATTATAAGATCAATTATAGCATCTTCAGTGAATTTCTTATTTTTTGTAACTATATCAGAAAGAAGCTCTCTATCAATTTTAAAATTATTTCTTCCTTGCTCAAAAGTTATTCCATAAACTTGTTTCTTTTCTTGAACCTCAGGAACATAATTAGGGTCTATTTTTACAATGTTGTAATTGCCTTTTCTCTTAGATTTTAATATTTCAAGTGCTTCGTCTGTATATCCAGGAGCAATTACCCCATCAGAAATTTCGCGTTTAATCAATGTCGCAGTAGTTGCGTCACATACATCAGAAAGAGCAATCCAATCACCAAATGATGACATTCTGTCTGTTCCTCTTGCTCTTGCATATGCACATGCAAGTGGACTTTCATCCAATCCTTTTATATCGTCAACAAAGCAAGCTTTTTTAAGCTTATCTGAAAGTTTTTTTCCTACGGCAGCAGACGTTGGGCTAACATGCTTGAATGATGTAGCACAAGGAAGCCCTGTAGCTTCTTTAAGTTCTTTTACTAGTTGCCATGAATTAAAGGCATCAAGAAAATTGATGTATCC
>JAZQHJ010000065.1:0-5883 GCA_045540515.1 Eubacteriales bacterium | reverse complement strand
GCAATCATACTGTCCTTTTTCTTATCGTGGGCTATGAGAGCAATTTTCATTTTAACTGGTCTTTTTGATGCTCATAAATATATGTCGCATCTATCCTTTCATAAATTTATTTTGTATTATTCTTTAGCTGACACTTTAAGGTGACTTCGCTAATTTCTGTTTCAAGCACTGTGCCGTCTGGTAGGTAAATTGTTTTCTTTACGTCATCATCACTTTGAACCGTTATTTCAAATTCCTTGCCGTTTCTTTTCCATTCAACGAAAACGTCACCACCAATGGTTGACACTGTTCCCCTTGCATAGTCTCTGCCTATTATGTACGGCTTGATTGAAATTGATTTTTCTGCTACATTTTCAGTCCTTACACCTAGCACGGTTGCTGAAAACTCATAAATTGCAAGAGCGCCCCATGCGTGGCAATCGCTTCTTGAATATTCAGGGGTTTCAGGCACGGTTGTGCAATCAAGGTCAAGCAAATGACGATAGCTTTGCATCATTTCCTCTGTGTATTTATACATTCCACAAATTTCAAGTGCTCTGAAATAGAAATATGCAAATGCATATGTTGCCTTTGCTTCAAGCTCAAGAGAGCCTTTCATAATTTGCTTTGCTTTTCTTCCCGTTGCCACTCCACTTAACACACACCAGGTTTGCATATGCTGTGAATATTTAGTGTGCTCTAAATTATCGGCATAGAGTCCCTTTTCCTTGTCATAGAAATACTTTTCTGTATTTTCCTTTAACATTTGTGCAGTTTCAAGATATTCATTTGCAACATCAATTCTGCCACAAATTGCATTTAGCTTTGCTGCGCATTGTAGAAAATATGCCATCATAGGATTATATAATCCGATTACACCACCATGGATTCCAACAGGAACGCCACCGTCGTTTTCATTTTCTACATATCCCCATGGCTTAGCCCAGTCAACAAAGTTCCAGTATTTGCTTTGTCCTACCACACCATCATCGTTGATATGATTTGTAAACCATTCAACAACACCGTCAATTGCTCTTAGGTGTTTTCTCACAAGCTCGGTATCTCCAAAGCGAATGTAGTGTGCATATACCATGAATATGAAATAAAATTGGAAGGTTGGAATGTGCTGGTCGCCAACGGAAGGAGTTCTTGATGGCATAAGCCCGTTTGCAAGCTGTGCTGCTGCAAAGTCGTCCATTGCCTTTCTTGCAAGAAGGTCATCATCGGTTAGCTGATAGTTAAATAGCATTTGCGTTGAGGTGTCCATGCAATATTGAAGCTGCTCGTAGAATGGGCAGTCCTCATAGGTCTCATGCATACATCTTTGAAGCGTTCTTACACTAATTTCCCAAAGCTTGTTATCATCGCTTCGTCCAAAGTCGTAGTCAGTACGTACCTGCATTGGGTAATTTACCTCAATCATTTTTTCAAGCTTTACAGACACGTCCCCCGTAAATTCAGGCTTTATGAAGCGGAAGCATCTGAACCAAAATGGTGTAAAGCTGACTTGACCATCAACGGTGATTTCATCGTACATTTCCTTTGTGAAGTCAAGGCTTCTGTCAGTTCTTTTGTTGTTTGTCTTGCCTTGAATTTCTGTAAAGCACTCAAAATAGTAAAGCCTTACAGTTCCCTTTCCCTCCACCTTAAAGGTTGGGAAGCCAAAGGTTAAATATTCTGCCTCGAAAAAGTCTCCATCATAGCTCACAATGCTAGTTTTATCTTGGAAATCAAGCATTGGAATAGGTCTTTCGTAAAGGAAGCATTTATTCGTTCCGCCCCACCAATAATGGTCAACCTCTGCGTTGGAAACTCCTGTTTGAATTACGGCATTTTCGTACACTGGGTCGGTTGTTGCATCAAAAATCTCACGTGTTGCAGCCGAATAACAGCTCCTTGCACTTTGATGCTCTACGCTTAGCCTTGCAACCTGCCAGCTTTCATCTGTTTTAAGCACAAAATCACCACAGCTAAGCTCTGCACAAAGAAGCATTGCACCAACTCTTAAAACACCCTCAATTGGGGACATTTTGCCCTGCATATCATCAGAGATCAGCTGTAAAACCTCTACATAAATTTCATTTTGCCCTGCTTTTAGATATTTTGTTACATCAAGGCTGTCAAAGTATGTTTTTTCACGTGTGCCCTTACAAGGTCCACATGCAACAAATTCGTTATTTATAAATAGCTTGTAGCGTGCTTGTGCGCTTATATCAAGTGTTGCGCCCTCCGCCTTATCAAGTGTAAAGCTTCTTTTAAAGGCATATGTAGCATTGTCGCTTGCACCAGCACTTTTATGTGTTATCCATCTGCAATCCCTCATGGTATGCTCCTTTCTGACGAAAAGCCGTCTATTTCAATTATAAAATACCAACTCGTTTTAGTCAAGGAATTTGTACCATTTTGACGTATATTTTTAATTTTCTCTTGACATTATTGAATATATATTATAAAATTATATTATGTAGAAATTTGGCTTTAATAAGAAAACGGCGACTTATTTGGCTTTGTACATAATTTTTTGCATAATTTCTAATTTCTTCGCCGTAATAATTTAAGGAGGAACGCTATGGTACAAGGGTACATTGCAGCCATTATTGGTGGTGCTTGTGCGCTTGTGGGTATTATTCTTGGAATAATCATCCGCAAGGCTGTTGCTGAAAAGCAGATTGGCTCAGCCGAGGCACAGGCTAAAAAGATACTTGAAGACGCTATAAAGACTGCTGAAACCAAACGCAAGGAATATTTGCTTGAAGCCAAGGAAGAAATTATGGCTGCAAGAAACGAGCACGAGCGTGAGGTTAGAGAAAGACGTGCAGAAATTACACGTCAAGAAACAAGACTCGCTACTAAGGAAGAAAACCTTGATAAAAAGGCTGACGCACTCGAAAAGAAGGATGAGCTACTAAACAAGAAAATTAAGGAGGTTGATGAGTTAAAGGAAAGAACTCAAAATCTCCACGAGCAGCAGCTCAAGCTTCTTGAAAAAATCTCTGGATACAGTGCTGAGGAGGCAAGGGCGCTTCTTATTAAGAATCTTGAGGATGATGTTAAGCACGAGCAAGCAATCAAGCTTGCAGAGCTTACAGAGCAATTTAAGGAGGAGGCAGATAGCAAGGCTAGAAACATTATCTCTCTTGCTATTGCAAAATGTGCAGCTGAGCACGTTTCAGAAACAACTATTTCAGTTGTTCCACTTCCAAATGATGAAATGAAGGGTAGAATTATCGGTCGTGAGGGACGTAACGTAAGAGCCATTGAAAAGGCTACTGGCGTTGAGCTCATCATTGACGATACCCCAGAGGCAATTACAATTTCAGGCTTCGATCCAGTAAGACGTGAGATTGCAAGAATTGCAATAGAAAAGCTTATTGCTGACGGTCGTATTCAGCCTGGTCGTATTGAGGAAACTGTTGAAAAGGCTAGACGTGAGGTTGAGGCTGAAATCAAGAAGGCTGGCGAAAAGGCAACCTTTGAAACAGGTGTTCACGGTCTTAACAATGAGCTCGTTAAGCTTCTTGGTCGCCTAAAATACAGGACAAGCTACGGTCAAAACGTGCTTAATCACTCCATTGAGGTTTCCGAGCTTGCTGGCGTTATGGCTGCTGAGCTTGGTGTTGATGTTGCACTTGCAAAGCGTGCAGGTCTTCTCCACGATATTGGTAAGGCACTTACTGCCGAGATTGAGGGCTCACACGTTCAAATCGGCGTTGACGTTGCTAAAAAGTATAAGGAATCCAAGGAGGTTATTCACGCAATTGAGGCTCACCATGGTGATGTTGAGGCACAATCCATTATTGCAGTTCTTGTACAAGCTGCCGATGCTGTTAGTGCTGCTCGTCCTGGTGCAAGACGTGAAAATCTTGAAAACTACATAAAGAGACTTGAAAAGCTTGAAGAAATCGCAAAAAGCTTTGAGGGTGTTGACAAGACATTTGCAATTCAGGCAGGACGTGAAATTCGCATCATGGTTAAGCCTGAGGTTATAGATGATGAAAAGATGATTCTTGTTGCAAGAGACATTGTTAAGAAAATCGAGAGTGAGCTTGAATACCCAGGTCAAATCAAGGTTAATATCATTCGTGAGAACCGTGTAGTTGATTACGCAAAATAAAAGAAAACCCAAGGGCTGCTTCCCTTGGGCTTTTTATTTATCTTTTTCTACCAACTGATACAAGCATCGTTTCTCCAAACCAAAAGGACGGGGAGCCGAAAACCTCTTGTAGCTTATCAAGAGCATATGTCATCCAATCAAGCTCGTTTTTTGCATCTATATTGTACGGGTCCTTTTCAAGTGCCTTTTTATAGTACATTGTACGAAGTGAAAAACGCATCTTATACAATGCCATTCTTTCATCATAGCTCATTTTTGCCGTATTGATAAACATACCAAAGATATTTATATCCTTGTAGCCTGTGGCTTCAAGATAGTGACACATCTTTCTGCCAATAAATCTATCATCAAGCCCAGGCGCCTTTAAGTATCTTTCGCAAATTTTTTTAACGAGCCCGTCATCGCCGTAGGTTATATAGGTTCCCTCGTCAGATTGTCTGAAAATCACGTATCCATCATCTGCCAAGCAGGTACGAAGGTTTCTTAATGCCTTTAATGGGTCCTTAACGTGCTGTAAAACATATGCGCCAAATACAACATCGAATTTTTCAATGCCGTATTTATCCATTATCATTTCCATTTCCTCATCAAAATTATCCGAAAGCAAATCTACATGCTCATAATGAGCATTTTGGTCGTCATTAAGCTCCCTTGCCTTAGCAAGCACGGCATCAGAAATATCTATTCCTACAATTACCTTGCTCGAAAAATCGCTAAATCGGTCCCTTCCAACAACTCCATATCCACAGCCAGCATCAAGAATATATACCGTTTTCTTGTCCTTTAACTGCTCCTTTACATAATTTACACCCAGCATATCGCTTGGTCGCATTGCCTCTCCCTGTATTTTTAAGCGTTTATATTCTCCTGCAAAGGTGGAGTCATAATATGATGCCTTCTTTTCGACAAATTCGTGCTTTTTTGTATAGCTGGTTGGAGTCTGTAATTGAACCTCATTGTCCGACCTCTTGCTTTTTTTAGTGTTTTCAATTGCACGAATTACAAAATCTCCAACAACCTCAATTGGTGCTTGACCGATTTTAAAGGATTGATAATGCCTTATTGCAGTAGGAACATCGGAAAGCTCCATTTCGCCAAGATAGGTAACTATTGAGCCCTGAACAATATTTGAAAGAATGTTTTGCTGATATGTATGCCACTCGTATTTACACCATTTTGATGAAAGGTATTCCTTTTTACTACCGACAACTACCATTATGGCAACCTCGTCAAGTGCGTCGTCAATAGCCTCCTTATATGCCGACTCTCCAAAGTCCAAAAGAGAGACATTGCTGTAAAAGGCTCGTATTCCCTTTTCACTCAAATAACGATACAATTCCTCGCAGATTTTTTTATCCTGTGTAAATTCGTTATTGTCGGTGTTTTTAAACGATATAAAAACCTGATAATCCATAAAGCTCACTCCTCTTAAAAGTGAAAAGATTTTAACAATTAAAGTATATCATAAAGGCTTTGCTTTGTCAATCAATGTAAATGCTGTTGTAGAATTAGTCTTGAAACACAAAGCCTTGGAAGCAGACTTCGGCTCTTTCAAAAAGAACGAACCACTTTTTCGCAAAGCGAAAAGAGTCGTCCTTGGAAGCACCATCCCCCACCACATACAAAAAAGCACTTCTTTCGAAGTGCTTTTGTGGTGCTTTCTTTACGTGGATTCTCGCCTTGCGAGGCTTTTTGCTCCGCCTTCGCTTGCAAGCAGACTTCGGCTCTTTCAAAAAGAACGAACCACTTTTTCGCAAAGCGAAAAGTGTTGTCCTTAGGAGCACCATCCC
>JAZQHJ010000064.1:0-2731 GCA_045540515.1 Eubacteriales bacterium | reverse complement strand
GTCTCAATTGTTGGAGCTTCACCTGTGCTACCTACATAGCTTACTGTTGTTTGGGCACTTCCCTCAACGATTTCTGTTCTTGTTATGTACATTGCCATACCAAGCTCTGCATTTGCGTTTGCTTCATTTGTAAAGTCGCCCTTGATTACAAGGTCAATCGACATAATTTCTTCTGCATTTTCAAAGGTTGAAAGCTTTGCTTGAACAACCTTGTCGCTTACTCTTTCGCCATCAGTGCCGATTGGTGCGTTGGTTGTTGCAATTGCTGTTGCTGTAAGTCCATATCCGATTGCTACGCTTGGATTTACTTCCTTGTATGCCTTTAATGCCTCTTGGTCTATTCTGTAACCAATACAGAATTGTGATACGTCATTCTTATCTGCTGAGAATCCAGCGTAAACAAAGATTGGTGCTGCCTCTGTTGATTCTGGATTTGTATTTTTTGTACAGTTGTCGTGTGTACATTTAGTTATCTTTATGCCAGCCATTGAGAAGTCAGCATATGTAATTGTTATTAGCCACTCGTGTGCTGGATTTGCTGATTGCTTTATTTCACCACACTGTGAACAAACACCTGCGCATGCATTTGACTTTTCTGGGTCAAGAACGTGAACACCTGCATAGAAGGTATCACAAAGATTTAAACCTGTAACAATCCATGTGCCTGATGCATATGTAGTATCCTTACCAGCAAGATATTGCTCATAGGTAATTACATTATTATCAGTCTTTGATACTCCTGAGCTTGAGTTGATGGTTAAGCCACTTGCATCGTCTGCTGTTGTGAAAACAAGCTTTACGGAGCCCTGCATTGCATTATTCAAATTAAGTGTAGCAAGCTCTGCTGGAATGTAGATGGCTTGAAGTGATTTACATCCCGCTAATGCGTCACCAGCAATTGTTCTAATGCCTGCACCGAGCACAAGTGTTTTCATTCCGATATCTGCAATACCATTTGTTCCAATTTCAGTTACAGTGTTAGGAATAACTAGCTTTTCTGGCTTCCAGCTTGAAAGTCCCTTGAAGCATTGATAAGGAATCGATGTTATTTTTGTGTTTTCAAAGCCTACAACATTTGTAAGAGCTGTTCCTAAAAAGTTTTGGTTGCCATTTAGCTTTGTAAGAGTTGTTGGGAAGGTTACATCTGTAAGACTTGAACAATTTTTGAAGGCACAGTTTCCAATAGTTACTGTTCCTTCAGGAATAACAATGCTTTCAAGTGCGTAACAGTTTTCAAATGCGGCTTGGTCAATTACTGCATTTTGTCCAGCATCGCCAAGGAATGTAACAGTTTCAAGCTTTATGCAGTTTTGGAATGCATTGTCATCAATAAGAACAAAGCCTGCTGGAATTGTAACGCTTGTTAGTGTGCTTATTTTTTTATTGCCGTCATCAGCAAATGCCTTAGTGCCGATTGTTGTACAGGTTGAAGGAATGATTACAGTTGTCAAGCCAGACTTATAGAAGGTTTCTTGTGGAATGGTTGTAAGCTGTGTGTTTTCAAAGCCTGTCAAGGTTGTAATGCTTGGGCAATCTTTAAACACACGAATATCCATAGTTGTTAGCGTTGTAGGGAAGCTGATTTCTACTAGATTTGGGTTATTTTCAAAAGCATTATAGCCTATTGATGCAACCTTGCTACCTGCCATATTTACCTTAGTAAACTGAGATGCTTGGAATGCATTGTTTCCAATTGTAGTAGTTGAAGCAGGAATTGTACATTCACCTTCGATTAAGCCAAACTGTGTAAGTGGACAACTGTTAAATTCATTTCCGCCAATGCTTGGCCAGTTAATTGTTGCAGGGTCTAAAATAACCTTTGTTAATGACTTGCAGCCTGAAAAATTACTGTGGCAAATGCTACCCTTGATTTCGTAACAACCAATTAGGTTGATTTCCATAAGTGAAGAACAACCATTAAAGTTGTTTGCTGACGTGATTTTGAATGATGCATCACTTGGAATATCACAAACTTTAAGGTTTGAGCAGCTTTGGAAGCTATTGCAGTCCATAGAAGCAAGTGTGCTTGGAATGTACACGTATTGCACTAATCCGCTTCCAAAAAACGTTGTTTTATAGTTAGAGTGATAAATGCCCTTAAATGTGCAATCTCTTAGGTTGGCAACAACGATTTTGTTTGTTGTATTTTCGCTTTTCTTTTGTAATAATGTTTCTGCATTCAAATAAATGTCAGCTAACTCAGTATGCTCTACTAGCTTGCCTCCGGTGGTGTTGTAGTAAAGGTCCTTTGTCTTAACTGATACAACGGTTGCACCGCTATCAAGCGTGTACCAAACAAGTGCATCTCCGTCACTATCATAAAGTGCACATTGTTGTGTTGTGCCGTCGGAAAGAGTTACTGTTACGGTTTCTGACTTATTAAATTCAGCTGCGCTTGCGCTAAATACGAATAAGCAAACAAATAGTGCCACCATAAGAGTAACTAAAAGAATTCTCTTTTTCATAGGGTTTCTCCTTTTTAATTTTGACTAGTTTTACTTTTTGACTTGAATTAAATGTCTTACGCATGTCCAAGAAGCTGTGATAGGTAGCCTGTAATTACTACTGCGTTTTCAGTGTCGCCCTTTGTTGTGGTAAAGGACGCTGTGATTACGTCACTTGCTTCAAGCTTTTCGTTCTTGTATTCCGGTGATACGTATTTCATTATGCTACCTCCTTATTCAGCCTTTGGTGCTAGGTCTGGGAATTTTTCTGCAAAGGTTACTGTCTC
>JAZQHJ010000063.1:0-8400 GCA_045540515.1 Eubacteriales bacterium | reverse complement strand
GTGTCGATGCTGATATCGGCGCCAATCTTTCCGAGGCGATACAAAACACAGGAAAAACTGCACTTACCGGTGCAGCAGTAGGAAGTATTTTGCATGGCGCAGGCACAGGTGTAAGAAATATAAGTAATACTGTAAGCAAGCGTGGTGGAGCAAAGGCAACCAGGGCGGACAATTTCTTAACAAGCTTTACGGAGCTTGGAGAAAATTATAGCACTGATGAAAAGCAAAATGCAAAAACTCTCAAGGCTCAAAACGAGTATTTAAGGAGCATGTCCCAGGAAATACAGGGAATGGACAAGACCTCAAGGGAGAATTACTTAAAGAGTAGCCCATTAAAGCAAGTATTTAATGCAGAGGATGGCACACTCAAGCTGGACCTTGTAAGAGAAAATACAAATAATGAGGCTGTGAGCAGTAGCATTAAGGCTTATTCAGGCACCTTCGAGCACGCACCTGTAACAAACGAAGAGGTTATAGGAGAGGGAGCTAGAGCCACCAAGGGCTATATAGAGCAAATCCTTGGCAAAAAAGCAAGGGTTATTATTACAAGTGAGCTTGGCACTGATTCAAATGCTTCGTATTCACCAAATGAAGGTGTGTTTTACATAAGCAATAGCGCAACCGAGGTAGTCCCAATTCACGAAATTTATCACTATTCAGAGGGCACAAAGGAATTTGTAAAGCTTAATGTAGAGCTTTATAGAATTTTGGCTGATGAGAATGCTCCTGATTACATAAAGAGGAGAATCGGTAACAAAGCAGAAAGAATTAAGGACACACTAGAAAGATATGGTGAAGATATGGAAAGTCTCACCGAAAAGCAAGCGCAATATCTATTTAATACCGAATTTGAGGCGGATTTAATCAATGATTTGCTAACTGATGAGTATTTTATCACTAAGCTTGCTCAAAGGAATGAAAACGTCTTTAAAAAGCTTTACAACCTAGTGAAGAGCTTAAATAAAAAATCCACCGGTGTTGACGGCGAATCTAGAAAGTATTTAAGAGACTTGCTTAAGAAGTTTGAAAAGGCAATCGACAACGCCCATGGTGGTGTTAGCCTTAACTCTATCGGTAGCGCTGATGAAGAGAAAGACGGAGAAACTGCAGAAACAGGCATTCGCTTTAGCAAGAAAAGAGAAGAATACCCATACAGTATGCAAACAGTTATTCAAGAATACATAGAATCTGTCGATGAAAGCATACTCAATGTTGCAACAGAACACCGAAATAATAAAAATACACCTTTTATAAGGCAAAAAATATGTAATGTAGATGTGGATTTTGCGACGGAAATAAATGATATATTCAATATTAACGTGGAAGGCTTTTCTTTCAATATCAATTCTAATGCTTTCAAGCATATAGAAAAAAGGCACGGCTTGAATGGCGAAGCTGACAAATCAATGGCAAACCTAAAGGACCTTGCACGAATTGGCTATGTTATTGAAAATAGAGATAGCATTGAGCCAATACTAAAAAATGGAGAGCAGGTTTATAGTAAAGAGTTCCATACAAACGACGGAACTCCAGCACCTCTTATTTTGCTTAAGAAAAAAATAAATGGCACATATTATTGCGCCATTGCAGTTACGGATGGAAAATATAAAAAAGTGTGGGTTCAATCAGCTTTTATAAATAAAAGAGATGGACTTACGCAGATACTCCATGATGAAATTTCATCCTTGAGTTTTACGTCCGAAACGGCTCCTGCTTCTCGTCCATCTAATGATATTATACCCGAAAATGGCGAAAATGTCAAGAAGAGCAACAAAAATATTCTTGATGAGCGACATTCGTATGCAGGAAGAAGGGCGAAAACAGCAAACAGGTCAGCTCTTGAAAATGCAGAAAAAATGCTTGCTGAAGGAGTGGATGCTGAGACCATTCGTAAAGAAACAGGCTGGTTTATGGGTTATGACAAAAAGTGGCGCTTTGAAATAGACGATAGTCAAATGAAGGTTAATAGCGATACTTCAAACTATACAACTCTTGACAAGCTAATTGAGCATGAGGCTTTATTCAGCGCATACCCAGAGCTCCGTCAGTTAAGAATTACATTCTCTGACCTTAAAGAGAGTAGAGGCTCATATGATAGAAGATTTGGAGATATTAGCATTGACTATTCATTAAAAGGTGATGCTGAAAATCTTAAAATGTTGCTCATACACGAAATTCAACATGCAATACAAGACATTGAGAACTTTGCAAGAGGAGCAAGTCCCGAATTTTGGGAAAATAAAATAGCTCAAGGCTTTGACACAAGAACGGAGTATGTGAAGCAACAAGAGGCAGAGCTACTTGAAAAGATAAAGAAAAAGCGCCATGAGAATAGGGACTTTATTGAGGACATTGAATTTTTGGTAGATTCAACACCAAACAAGCCTCGTGGTAAAGTGGATTGGGAAACCTTGGAACAAATCGAAGAGGACCCACCCGAATGGAGAAGCTTTGATAGACGGAGAGAACAGCTTGCCAAAGAATATGGCGAGGAAGAAGTTTTTGAGTATATGGAAGCAATTTCAAATCTAGAGCGCTTAAGATATACAATGGACCGATATGATGCTTATGCTTTGTATATGTTCACGGCAGGAGAAATAGAAGCCAGAGACACAGCTTCACGCTTAGAGCTTGATGCAGAGCAAAGAAAAAACAACCGCCCCAACATTGATGAGGAAGTTGTTGTTTTTGCTGAGGATTCTACTGTGAGCAAGGACTTTATTGGTTGGAATGCTAACGGAAATGAGGTTTACCAAACCTCTCAAAATACTAAAAACATGACGGTTTCTCAAAGAATTGCTGATTTTAAGAAGAATTTTTTAAACAATTTTAGAGGAAAAACAGTTAAATTTGAAAGAAATGGTCATGTTTACTATGCTCAATTTTCAAATTATGAGAAAGAAATTAGAAAATTAGTTTTTGAAGGAAACAGTAAATCAGATAAACCAGGGTACAAGGCCAAGGTTCGCTTGCTGGTTGATGGAGACATAATAAGTATAGTCGAAGATTCTAAATATAAAAACTCAAAATTAGAAACAGGCAAAAATACAATTGCACACAAAAACGCATTTTCTTGGGACTATCTTTATAAAACTATTGTCGTGGACGGCAAAGGGTATGATATAGTTGTAGATATAAGGAATGATGTGCCAAATAATGATTTTTCAAAAAAATCACAACTTGTTTATAGCATAGAATTTTTTGAAAATAAAAAAGTGGCAACATCCGTCACAATACCTGCAAATAGCAAGGCTCATGTCAATCTGGATGTTACCACTGATAATAGTATAACCGAAAACAACGAAAATGTCAATAGCAACGAGCGAAAATCTAAGAAGCGTAGCTACAACCCAATTGAAGATGCAGACATTGACGACGAGGGCAATGTTTGGGTTGAGGATGAGCAGGACGGCGTTAAGGTTATATTCTCAACACCTGATTTTAGCTCACCTATTTATGAGAAAAAAAACGCTCCTGGCTATCGTTTGAGTGATACATACGATGGAGATAATCCTGAGGCTTACGTAATAGAGGGCAAGCAAAACATTCTTTCCGAAAATTCAGCTCTTAAAAAATTTGTAGCTGATAATATTAAGCTCAAAAAGTATTCAAGAAAGGATGCAGCAAGTATTCTTTTTGAAATAATGAATGAAAAGGGCTATTTTGATAAAATCAACACCAAATTTAAGGGCAAGAGTAAGGCTGAAATAGAAAGAATGCTTTGGGATGCACTCAATGTCAAAGGAGCAGGTCAAAGAGGTGGAGCTGCTCTTGATATTGCCGATGCAATTATAACAAATTTGCTTGTTACAGAGCAATATGAAATGACTCCTGAGCTTGAGCTTGCTTACCAGGTGGTGGGCTATTTAAAAACACACCTTCATAATGTCAACCTTGACCATATAAAAGGCGATATTAAGGTTAAATATGATAAAGATAATTCACCATTTGCTCTGTGGGCAAGAAAAGATGGCACAAGAGGAGTTACAGCTGACCAAATTAAGGACGAAATTGAGGTGGAGATACCAGGCATTAGAATTAGTGCTACAACTGAGGCGGATATATTCCTTGAAATTGACGAGCTTTACCATGAGGCAAAGGCAATTATTAAAGAATCAACTCCTGAAAAAACTACCTTAATGGGTGTCATGAACACCGCAGAAATAAAAGAATTGAGACAAAAAATTGCACAGGACATTTTAAAGGCATACGATAATTATGGAAAAGAAACAAGATTTTCAAAGCTTGAGAAGAAATATCTTGATCGTCTTAATAGGTTAAGCAATCAACTTTATGATGCAAAAAAAATGAATACTCTCGAAAATAGAGTCCTTAAAGAGGTTCAAAAGATTGTTGATAACAAAAACGGAAAGTATGCAAATGCAACTCAAGTTCAAACAGATGCTCTTAAAAATATTAAATCCTTGCTTTCAAAAATAAAATCCAGAGAACAAATCAATCGCACCTCTACAAGAGATATTATGAAAGCATTTTCAGAGTGGTACAAAAAGGACAACCCTGTGCTCGAGGGCTTTTACCTTGAGGAAATGGCAGAGATTGTGGATTACTTCTCAACAAGCCAAGGAAAAGCAAAGCTTACATATTCTGAGCTTGATATCATTCGTATAGTGCTACACCATATGAATTTCGTTTTTGAAAACTATGGTAAGATTTTTAGACTTGGAAAATTCGTTGAGGCAAAGGATGTAGCTAAGGACTATCTTAAGGTAATGAAGGAAGCGCTTGATAGTCAATCCACTATGGAAAAGCTTCTTTTTAAAAACAAAGCTACAAGATTCTTTATGGACCCAACAGCTGTTGCTGCACAGTATGATGGCCACGATGAAAACGGATTCTTTACTCAAACATTAAAGGAGTTCCAAGAGGGCCTTATTATGCAACGCTATTATGAAATGGTAGCGCTTGAGGAATTTAAGGAATTTACCGAAAAGAAGCATAAAAAATATTTTAAGGAGCTTTTAAAGGGTAAGAGAAAAATTGCTGTTGGTACCGAGTTGAATGTAAGAGAGCTTAATGCAAAAACAATAGAGGTACCTGTTTACTACGCAATGGAGCTTTACATGGTTTCTAAGACCGGAGAGGCAATTCAAACGCTAGAGGAAACAGGATGGATGCTCAAGCTTGATGATTCCAAGGAGCAGAAGCAAATGGGAAAGCTCTCCAAGGAGCAAATAGAGACTATTTATAATCAGTTTACAGCTGAGGACAAGCAACTCATCACAATTATGGAAAAAGCGTATAATGGTATCTGCAGAGAGCTCAAGCTTGAAACAGACATGAAGCGCTTAGGCTTTTCAAATGTGTTCGATGGCTACTATTACCCAATTCACAGATTTACTGCAACCGAGTTTGATAGCAACGACTTCTTTGTTGAAATGGAGCGTGTGAGCAAGGTTGGATTTAATAACAATCGTGTAAAGGGAGCTAAGCAAGCACTACTTATAGGCAATGTGTTTTCGACCTTTATTCGACACGTAAATGCAGTAACAAGATATTCGGCGCTATCAATACCAATTTCAAATATGAAAATGGTTTATAATATGGACGTTGGAGAAAACGCAAATATGCCTGAGTCTATAAAAATGCAGGTGCTTACCAATAAAATGTGGGATGGAGCACAGGACTATTTCCAAAAGCTTGCTGATGATGTTCAACAAATAGGTGTAAAGCCAGACGAAGGAAGCAAAGTGTTTGCGTACCTAAGAGGAGCATATGCAAAGAGCGCACTTGGAGCAAATCCAAAGGTTTGGTTTTCTCAGCTTTCATCCTATCTTGCTGCATTTGGTGAGCTTCGCTTCACCTCTCTTGCAAGAGCAAGCACGATAAAAGGCTTTATTAAGGACTCTGATGTTGACAAGTATTGCAAGCTAGCAGCTGTGCGACATTATGAAAGAGGAGCAACAAGAGCCATGACGGTTACTGACCAAATAGGCAAGGTTGGAGAAATTTTAACTGCGCCAATTGAAATGGTGGACCGTCAGGTTGTAAAAATGCTCTTTGCAGCATGTCAAGCAGAGGTTAAATCAAGATACAGGCTTGATATCGGTACAGAGGAAAACAAAACAAAGGCAGGAGAGCTTCTTAAAAATGTGATTTTAAGAAGCCAGCAAAACCAACTCATTACGGAGAAGAGCAAAGCGATGCGTAGCACCAGTGAGCTTACAAGGTCACTTACTATGTTCAATGCCGATTCAATGAAGCTTCTTAGCAGGTTTATTGAATATGTTGGCAAAACTGCAACGCTTAATAATAAAATGAAGCTGGCACAGACCGATGGCAATGAAGCATTATATATAGAGCTTTCTACTCAGCACAAAACGGCAGTAAAGCATCTTTGTAAATATTCCGCAGCAATAGTTTCGATTGCAGTGTATATGTCCCTTATTGCAAAGCTATTTAAGTGGCTTTATAACAAGGATGATGAGGATGAAAGCACATGGAAGGACTTTGGCAAGGACGTTGCTGGAAACATTGTTGGAATGGTGCCTATTGTGCGTGACATTTATTCTTACTTTGAGGACGGCTACGACGTTGATAACTATGCTTTCAGCATGCTAAACGATTTACTTTATGCTGTAAACAACACAAAGAATGCATTTGTTCAGCTTGCAAGTGGTAAAGATGTATCTAGTCAAAAGTGGGCTAGCAGTATAAGAAGCCTGGTATATTCGTTAAGTCAATTCTTGGGCATTCCAACCAGGAATATTTATAACTTCACAACGGGCCTTATTAGACGTGTTGATGAGGGAGCCGGCTTAAAGATTGATTCAGCCTTTTATACAGCATCAAGCACCACTCTTAAAGAAAGTTATATTGAGGGCAAGGAAAAGGGCAATAACAACCTCGTAAGCGCCTCGCTTGACCTTATGTACCAAAATCGTGATATTGAAATATCTGATGCTATCCTCAAACGTGAAATGGACCGTCTTGTAGAAAAAAATTTAACCAAGGAGAGGGATGATAATGCAAATTATAGTCCCTTCGGCTCTAAAATCCCTGATGCAGTCACTTTTGAGGGCGAGGAGATAGAGTTAACCTCTAAGCAGAAAAACAACTTTAAAACGGCTTATAAGAGTGCTGAAACATATTCAACTAAGATTGTAAAAACCACCATGTACAAATCACTTGATGACGAAAGCAAGGCATACGCAATACGGAAGGTGTATGAATACTATCATAAAAGCACTCTTGAAGACATAACAGGCGAAAGAGCAAAGCTGGTTTATTTTGGTAGCTTCATTGGAATTGATAAGCTGGCGCTGATAATCGCTTACGCAAAAAACGTCAAGGGCGACAGCTCCGGCACAAGAAAGGAAAAAATAGAGCTCTACATTAAAAAATTCGGCTTAACCAAGAGCCAAGCATCCTTAGCTCTTAGGTATCTTGGTTATGCAGACAAGAAAATGGACTCACAGGTGCAGAATCTAATCAAAGCACGTGGAAGCCTTACCAAGGAGCAAAAGGAAGAGTTCCTTGGCTATATTTAATTTAGATTTCTAAATTTTCTTTGCACAAAAAACAAAAAAGGCCACCGTTTAAACGGTAGCCTTTTTTAATAACATTTTTATTTACTAACTTTAGAAGGTTTTGGTGTTAGAAAATCTTCTATTTTATTAAAAGAAACGTTTGAATTGTTTAGTTCGTTTAACAATTCATCTTTTTCATCTATTGTTTCGCTATCTATTGCATTTTTAATATTTGTTCTTAAACTATTTAAAGATTGAAAAACATTTATAAGTCTATATTTAGCAACGCCATTATTAAGTTTCAAATTATTAACACATTCTTCAGGATAACTAACTATCAAATCTACTATATTTAAAGCTTTTTTATAGTAATAAAACGACTCAAAAAGGTAAAACAGCCTTTCATCGGTTGGAGTTTCTGTTTCAGAATATTTTTTGTAAAAATCTTTAGCTAACAGAATTCCATCGCATGCAATGTGGTCAAATTGGTCGATAAAAAACTTTTTTTCTTCTAAAGGAAGTTTCTTTTTGTTTTCCCTTCTAATACTTCTGTCAATTGCTATATAGGTATAGATTTTTTTAATAATACAATAGAGCACTAGGTAAAATATGATAATCAATATTATTCTAAACGCAGACCACCAAAAGCCTTCTTTAGTAATAATTTCATCCGATAAGAATAGCGAAAAGATTACTGATAATAAAGAAGATATGATATTGGCAATTTCTTTTCTAAAAGAGATTTTTGCAGAGAGTGCACTCTCATCTATTTTGTTTGTAACATAAAACCTTAATAGTTCAATATACTTGTCAGTATGCATTTTAGTACCACCTTTTTATTATTTTATTCTATATTCTTCTATGCTATTCCAATCAACACTATTAAATTGCTTATTTAGTATAGAAACATGGG
>JAZQHJ010000062.1:0-2591 GCA_045540515.1 Eubacteriales bacterium | reverse complement strand
GTTCAACCAACCGAAACAACCTACGGCTACACACTACACAGATGCTCCAAGTGTAACTGCACCTACGAGTCAAATTATGTAGCATACAAGCCAGAATAAACTAACAAAATAAGTACATACAAAAAATCCCGACACGTGTCGGGATTTTCTTTATTTTTTAAGAAAGATTAAAAGGTCAATTGTTTGGAAAAAGCCACTTTTGAATTGATAGTTATAGCTCATTTGACCCTCATATAAAACAACGTCATTTGTATGTATTGTAAGAGTGGAGAAAAGAACAGTGTCGTCGCTACTCTTAGGCTCTGGTCGCTTATCACCCATAAACTTGATTTTTAGATACTCCCCTGTGCCAATTGCACTTGAATCAAGTGTTGCAAGCCCCATATTCTTGTTGCAACTACTGTATATGTCCTTGGCATCATCTCCGCTAATTACAAACACCTCATCTTCATCAGTTACCTCGCATCTAAAATTGTAGCAATTCTCTGGAGTAGGACTGCTTATTTTATCGCAAGAAAAAAGCATAAATGTAAATATAAAAATTATAAGAACAGATAATATTCTTTTCATAAAAGACCTCGCAAATTTATATAATTTAAAAAGTACGCCTTTAAGCACTCTATTATTATAACACAACCCTTCTTACTTTTCAACATAAAAAACACTTGTGCAAAATGCACAAAAAGCACATCAAAAACTAGCAAAAATAGAGAAAAACGTAGAAAATCCTTGACAAAGTTAACAATATATTATATTCTTATAGTATAGAGAGACAGCCATAAAGAGAGAAGATTTAAGCATACACGAAAGGGGGATAATATGAAAAGGCTAACCCTTATTTTGACATTTGTGCTTTTGCTTTGCCTTGCCCTTGCAACAACAGTGCTTGCACAGGACGAAGTGGATAAGGAAGAAAACATAGCGCCAAAGGCTCAAGCTACATGTAGCTCGACAAGATGGTCGATATCGCCATATAGCTTGATTGATGGAAACAGGTCAACGGGCACATCATCAGAGCAGCAAGCAAGATACACCAGCTTCTATGTTGATTTTGATAAGGAGTACATATTTTCAAGGCTAATTGTTGTAACAAATGGAACAGGCACTTATCCTAATGCTCCCGATGCATTTAACTGGCCAAACGGCTCAAATAACAGCTTTTGGTTTGAGGTTTTTATGTACGATGCCAACGGAACAAGAATATTCAACGGTCAATATCAAACCAATAATCACGAGAACGAAAACCACGAGGTAATTATTGAATTTCCCGACCTTAAAAGAGCAAAGAAAATAGAGCTCAAAATTGATAATTCCTACGATAACAAAAGGGGCTTTTGGGAGCTCGAAGCGTATGAGCATAAATGCAAGTTCGACACCATAAAGGAAGTGTATATGGCACCTACCTGCTTGAATAATGGTAATGGTATGTTTTCTTGCAAGTGTGGTGCAGAAAATCACGATATAATCCCTGCAATCGGTTATCATGACCTGGATAGAGAAAATCCAAAAATTCTTTACGAAAAAGGCTTGCTTAGCACAGGCGAGGGAAGAAATTGCTGTAAATATTGCGACACCTTCTATGAGCCATACGATGTAAGACCAGTATTTGATTTTCTTGGCTATTCATCAAGCTATTCAAATGGAGCAATCTGCGTAGGCTTTGCTATAAATGATAAAGAGCTTGAAGCATACGAGACGGCAAATTCTGTTAGCCTAAAATATGGTGCAATTATTTCAACCATAAAAACGGATAAATATATAGATAAGAATGCAACCGTAGTTGCACCAAGCACTGTGCGAAAAGAGGCACAGGACCTTGATACACTTAGATTTGACATTACACTAAAAGCAAGTAACTGGGATGCAATTGCAGATTATGAGCTTGTTATGTGCGCATATGTAATTGATGGCGAAAGCATTTATTATCTAACAGGCGAGGAAAGAGTGGATACCATCCCTGCCACCATAACCTACAACAAAATCAAAAACCCACAAAAGGAAGAAGCACCTACAACCTAGGTGCTTTTTTATTGAATTTTTATAAATAACACGATAAAGCAATATCATAATACACATTTTATACTAAAAGCATCAAATAAAAATGCACTCCAAGCGGAGTGCATTTATTTTTTTTATTTGCTGAGTCTTTCCTCAAGAGCCTTTAATTCCTCGTACATTGTAGCAGGAACTCTGTCTCCAACCTGTGCGTAGAATGCCTTAATGTTCTCAACGTCCTCAAGCCATGAAGCCTTGTCAACGCTTAGAAGATTTTCAACAGTTTCAGTTGTAATATCAAGACCCTCAATGTTGATGTCCTTAGCATATGGAACATAACCGATAGCTGTCTCTCTTGCCTCAACCTTATCCTCGCATCTTGCAAGAATCCAGTCAAGAACTCTCATATTATCACCAAATCCAGGCCAAATGAAGTGGCCCTCGTCATCTGTTCTGAACCAGTTAACGTGGAAAATCTTTGGAGCATTTGGAATCTTGTGACCCATATCAAGCCAGTGCTGGAAGTAGTCACCCATATTGTAGCCAACGAATGGTCTCATAGCCATTGGGTCACGTCTTACAACACCGACAGCACC
>JAZQHJ010000061.1:0-10127 GCA_045540515.1 Eubacteriales bacterium | reverse complement strand
GAGCCCAACCCCTTAAAATGCTTTCGCATTTTTAGGGAACCCTTGGGGGCACAGACAAGGCTCATTTCATATAGAGGGCGAAGTCGTACTCCTTGTACGTCGAGGTCGCTATATGAAATGTAACGACGTATAACGACGCTTATCACTTTTTGAAAAGTTAGAAGCAAGAAAGGCAAGGCGAAGCACAGATGTCAGATGATGACGTACTTGGCGTACGTCGAATTTGGCATCGAGCATCATCGCAGGATTTCGACGCTTATCACTTTTCAAGCATTATTTTGATAATTTCCTTGTCCGTCCCACTCATACCATCTCGTGCAAGGCGTCCTACATTTTTAATCGTGTTCTCAACGCCCTTGGTGACTATTCCGTCTCCTCCGTAGAACTCGTGTCCCGATTTCATCATTTCATAGCCCATTATTCCTGCCTCTACTGCCATTGCTATTTTGGCAGCACAGGAGGGCTTTGCACCATCACAGATTGTTCCTGATAGTATCGCTATTGAGTTTACGAGGGTGTGTGCAATCTCATTAAAGCGACCGCCCTTTAAAAAAGCAATTCCACAACCACAGCCACAGCCCGCGCTGATTGCTCCACAGTATGCGGACAGGCATCCTATGCCTGTTTTTTGGTGGATTGTTATAAGATCGGAGACAATTATTGCACGAATCAGCTCCTCCTCGGTTGCGTTCATATCGTTTGCGTAGATAATTACAGGGATTGATGCCGTCATTCCTTGGTTTCCACTTCCAGAAATTATGCAAACAGGCATCTCGCATCCACTCATACGAGCATCACTTCCTGCCGAGGCATATGCCCTTGCCCTTATTCTTGTATCAGTTCCACCAGAGAGTAGGGTTTTTCCTATACAGGCACCCCATTCGCCGTTTAGTCCCTCCTTGGCAATTGCGTAATTTAGGTCAATTTGTCTTTTGATAATATCCCTTACTCTGTCAAGCTCAACCGTTTCAGCGAACTCAACAATGTCCTCAACATTCAAGCACGAACGGTCCACGCTTTCGCCGATAATCTGCTCCTTTGAGCCGTATCTTTCGGTATAGTCAACACCGTCGTACTCTGCAAGAGTGATATTTGTATGTCTTTTTTCAAAATGCACGTGAGCCTTGCCCGCCACGAGGTCAACCTCGAATTGATTGTCGGTTTCAATCTCGTAAACCTCGATCTCGAGTTTTTCCTTGTAGGCTGAAATTTTTTTAGCGTCGCTTGGCTTTAAGGAGCAAAGCACCTCTAATTTTTTCTCTGGGCAATTTGCAATAATTCCTGCACAAATGGCGGTTTTGAGTCCATTTTGACCACCCGTTGCAGGTACAATTACACTCTTTACGTTTTTAATTATGTTTCCGCTAAATCCAGCCTTAATTTTTCTTGGGTTGGACCTTAAAAGGCTACGTAAAACACTGGATGCATAGGCAATCGCAATTGGCTCAGTACAGCCCATTGCCACTACCAGCTCCTCGTTTAGAATTTCAATATATGTATCTATAATTTTTTTTGAGAGTGCCATGCTTTTTCTCCTTAATAAATACTTATTTATAGTATAATATAATTTGTCAAAAAACACAATAGAAAATTTAAAAACCACTCAAAAGAGTGGTTTTTGACTATTTGTAGATTATTACACAACGGTCATTTTTGGCATAGTCCTTGATAATTTCATACGACCTTATTTTACCATTTTCTTGTATTTCTGCACACAGGTCGGCAATTTTTTTGCCTTGGTCGTAGCCGAACTCGATTAGCATTTTCCCATTTTCGTTAAGGTGGGCAAGTCCGTCTCTTAGTAGGACTCTTATTATATCAAGCCCATCAGCGCCACCATCAAGGGCAATTATTGGCTCCTTTTTAACCTCTTCACTGAGCCCCTGTATGTCCTTAGTTGGAATATATGGCGGGTTTGAGACAATCATATCAAAGGTGGAGGTGGGCATATTTTTTGTAATGTCGGCACATAAGAATGTACATTTTTTGCTTACTAAATTTGATACTGCGTTCTTCCTTGCAATACCGAGTGCTTCATTTGATATGTCGCAAAGTAGCATTGATGAAATATCCTCTCTATACACAAGCATTGATATGCCTATACAGCCACTGCCAGTGCACAAATCTGCGACACTCCCCCCAATTTTTAGCTCCTTTATCGCCCTTTCAACAAGAATTTCTGTATCAGGTCTTGGAATTAGACAAGCTGGCGAGACGAAGAACTCTCTGCCCATAAAATACCACTTGCCAATAATATGCTGAAGGGGTATTCCGTTTGCTCTTTGTTTAAGAATTGGTGCTATTTTGGACTGGTCATAGTCCCTGTCCTTATCAAAAATAATATTTGCTCTGTTTATACCAAACAAGTGATTTAAAATAAGCTCTGCCTCCTGTGCAGGGCAGTCAACTCCGATTTTTGCAAGTGCCTTTTCGACCTCTAAATATTTCATTATAGCACCCCCTTGTCTTATTTATATTTTAATTGTCAAGTGGGGTTTTGTCAACATATAGCTTGAATTTTTGCAAAACGTCAATCTTTTTAATTACGCCTGCTCGGTGCTCATCAACTATGAAGGAATAGCTTGAATACATTCCTATTATTCCGCTTGTTATGTACATTACAATTTGCAAGGCATTCCAAATAATTGTTGCAACATTGACGTCGCTAACGAGTGAAACTCCAAAGTAGCCAAAGATTATTGCCATAATGACCCTTGCCATTATGTCGCTTGCGCCCTTTTGCATATCGAACTCGTGCTTGGATTTACCAAAGTCGTAGGGGTTGTTGTAATTTGTGCTATCACAGGTCAGAAGAAAGGATGTAAGGGGCTTGATTTTTACCCTTTGTGCTTTTTTATACGCTTTTAAAATTCTTTTGTTTTTCGTTTTATCTGCACCAAATAGGGATTTATCAAGCTCCCTTGCCACTCCATTTTCATCGAAGCAATTTTCGTACCTTAGTCCTGCACTTAATAAAATTCTTGCTCTGATTCTTTTTAGTGCCATTTCGTTTTCTCTGTCGCAAAAGCCATCCAGCCTATCAATAAACGGTGATATTTGCTCAACCGTTTGCTCGTGCAAAGACTTTGTTGATATGGTTCTTTCGTCCTGCTCTGCACGTCTTATCCCCATACTTCTAAATGTGCTGTTTATAAGCATACCCACAATCAAGCTAAGGGCTCCTGTACCCAAAATTTCATACACACTCCTGCCTGTTTTTGAAATTAAAACAAGCGAGCTTGCTATGTATGCAATCGAAATCAGGACAACGGCTATATAGCTTGCGTTTTTAAATAAAAGGTCTAAAAAATTGCTTTTTTTCATTATTTCTCTCCTTTAGCTACACTCTTCCGCTAAGTGCTCTTTGTACCTCTTTTGCCGTTTCGGTAGCGATTTTTTCATTTACAATTTTTACTTTTTCTCTTCTTACAAAAATTTGAACAAGCATATCACAAAGCTCTCCGCAAAGAGCAAGAAGCGAAAAAATCATAATATCTGCAAGTATTGCATCAAGCAGATAGGAAAGCACGAAAATTATGCTAAAAACAGACACTGCCGAGGGAATTTTTAGCTTTCCTGTTATTTTTAGGAGCACAATACAGCAAAGAATTACGCCTCCACTTGCAAGCCTTACTCCGTCATAGGTGCTTTTTACATACCTATCAAAATTTATCAAAAAGTATGTAAGCACAGGAGCAATGCTTAACAAAAAGCCAAGAATGTACAGGGCGATTATTTTTGCTCCTCTTTTCATTTCTTTACCTCTTGATTCTGCTCTGCCAAAAGGGCAATCTCCTTGCCCCTGCCACTTTTTACGGTATCGGGGTTTTGGCAAAAGCCAAGGCTACTGATTTTTGAAAGTCGGCTAAGCTGTAAAATAAGCACCTCGGTGTTTTTAGTAAGCTCGTTTATTTGTCCTGTTAGCTCTGGAACGGAGCTAACAAGCTCCTTTATTTCCTCGTATTTTTGCTTTATTGCCTCGTAGTCCCTTGTGCTTTGCTCCTTAATTTCTCTTTGAGTAAGGCTAAGGCCGTCCCTTGTGCCCTTTAATTCCTTTAAGGATTTAAAAATGCTTTTAAGAGTGCCAAGTAATGCAAGTAACGAGGTCAAAACTCCTGCAATTACGGGTATTATCCTTTCTCCTACGTAGGTCTTTATGTCCTCACCACTTAGCTCTGTTGCGCTTATGCTTAATGAAAGAGTAAGGGCAATTAGCATAGCAAGGGCTAGAATTTTTAATAGTTTTTTCAATTTATCACTCCTTTGAATAATTTAAAATTATGGTAGTGTCCTCATTGATTACACCAAAGGGCTCGTTGCTTGGAGCCTTGTAGCCCTTAATGTATGGAGGAATTATTCTGTAAATGCTGTCCTTGCGCACGGTGTATTCCTTTGGTGGCATTATTTCCTCACCCCCACAAAGATAGCAGGCGGTAAGGACCCTTTGGTCCTGATTTTTTGTCGAATAATAGCACACGGTGATGCTTGTTGGGGTGCTATTCCCCTTTATTTCAAGCTCAAAATCCGTATTGTACACTCCTTTAAGGGACGCTAGTGCCTTTGCCACCTCTGTATCACTCAAATCGTACACGTCCTCCCCCTTTTTGTAGGTCAGAGTGCCTTTATCGTACGTCAGCTCCTCGCCATCTGCAAGGGCTAATGCAAGTATTGAGCCGTCATTTAGCGTAACCTCACTTGGTATTACTATCTCCTCAACCAAGGGCTTTTCGTACTCGGGATTGTTATCTCCCTCATACTCATAAAGATACACGCTATCAAGGTCAATTAGCCAGTTCCAGCTTGAGCCCCAGGAAAGGTTTATATCTGTTACTGTTTTTTCAGCCTTGCTTATAACATATATTCTTGAAAATTCAGTGGTTTTCTTTGCTTCAAGAGATGAAGATACAGATGCTCCAGACGGGTCAAAGCTGATAAAAAGCGAGCCGTCATAGGTTGCTGTGCTTGGTTGAACTGTTTCAGGTCTTGCTTCAAAGGATAATATATACCTTGTGCCCTCCTTGAATTTCGGACAGCAATCACTCAAATCCTTGGTGTAGGTTGCCGAGTTTTTGTATTTAATACATCTTCTTCCGTCTGCCTCTACTAGCCTTGCATTTGAATCATAGGACAAAATAAGCTCAACCAGCTTGTCAACGTTGATTAAATTTTTTGAGGCAAGCCTAACCCTTATTCCGTTGTCGCCAAGGCTTACGCCGTCAAGCGTTCCGCCCTCGATTTTAAGATGTTCAAGTCCCTTTCCCGACATACCATCAAGCCTTGCTCTGCACGTGCCTGAAAAAGCTGTGCTTTTTGCTCCAAGCATGGATTTTTGCTTTTTTGCTTGACATAGGGCTCTTAGCTGATTCATTCTATCACCTCAAAGTCAATTGCCGATACTGTTGCTACCAAAGCACCCTCAACGCATCTTATATATAGCTCGTAAAGTCGGTTTTTTAAAGGGGTGAGCACACTACTTACAGTGTCGTCCTGTGTAAAAATAATGCCCTGTGAGGTTATCACCGTTGGCTCTGCCCCACTTCTAAACCTTACAATTGCATAAAAATCAGAGGTTATTTCGTTTGGTGGCACAAGGGTTAAATTGCTTGCAAGTCCAAGTGAATATATCGTGCTTGATGCAAGCTCCACTATACCATTTGTTATCTGCTCCTGCTTGAAAATGCTTTCCTTGGTCAAAAGCTCTGACTTGATTTCATTAACCTCTGCTTGCTTTGCAAACAGGCTTGTATCAATTCCACTTTCAGTTGCTACAAACAAAAAGCCGTTGCTACAAAGATAGCTCTTTCCTGCCTCAAGCTCCAAGCCAAGCATTAAATCCATTTGAGAAAGTGGAATTGCACTTGTGCTTGTGCTGTTTTTATCAAAAAGGATAAAATCTGGCACGTTTTCCTGTGCAAGAACAAACTTGTCGCCGACATTTAACTTATCGCTTATGGTATCAAGCATCTCCCATACGTCGCTTACAGGATAAATCTTTGATTTTCCAGATGCAAGATTGTAGGTATCGTCAACCTTTCTTTGAATTTGCTCTGCCCAGCCTCTGTAAAATGGGTGAGCCTGTTCATTTTCGTTGTGCTCTGTTATGGTGCTTGTTATAAGCGCGCTTAGCTCCTGATCCTTTAAGAGCAGGTCCCTTAGCACCTGTCTTATGTCAGTATGGGCATCTGCCTCCTCGTTATGAGCAAGAATTTGACGTAAAGCACTTGCATCAAGCCCTTCAAGGTGGGTATCAATTATACCCAGTAGCACTCTTATGTACTTATAGAAAAGCTCCTTTATTCCCTTTGCCTTAAAGCCCGACTCGGTTGGGTTGTCGGGTAGCACCATTGGGGAGCTTAATAGTATTTTGTTAATTTCTTCTTCTGTTATCATATTTTCTCCTTTATCTGTCTGCTACAAGCAAGCATAAACCAAGCTATATCCATTTAGGCTAAATGCACCACAGGAGCTTGATTTCAGCTTGATAGTTATATAACTAAATCCTCTTTCAAAGCAACGTAGGGTGCAGACTCTTTCTATCGGATTTCCAAAGGAAAATGCCCCAAAATCAAGAGCACTTGTGTCAAATTTATTGCCTAAAACAATGGTTTTGCTTATGCTGGAACGACTTGTTTCGTAGCCAAGGGATAGCTCAGTGCCTGTTTTTGGTAGCAGGTCAAAGCTTATTCTGTATAAATTCTTTGATAAATGTGCTCCGCCAAGGGGCAGCCTTGTGCTTTCGTAAATTGCCTCAACGGGTGATTTGTCAACTAGCAAGAGCTCCATATTATCATAATCAGAAAGCATGACCTCGCTATCCTCCCAAAGCATTTTATAGCCAACCTCCCCTGCCCTTAATGTGATTTTGCACTGTGCAGAGTCCTTAAAAATCGCAAGATATTTATTTTCAATCGGTAGGCTCGTTATTGCAATTCCCTGTTGCTCATCAAGGTACAAAAGCTCTGCCTTATAATACTCCTGCTTATCTGAAACAGCATAAATCTCCATTCCTGAAAAGAGCCTTATTGTGCCGTTTGCATTTAGTAGGTTAGCTGTGTCAAGGCGCAAGGCAAGGCCGTTTTCTGACTCTGCCTGTGAATATGCTCTACAAAGCAAGATTTTTGCATTTGATATAATTATCTCCTTACCCTCTTGCTCTCCTAGCTCGGCATTTAAGCAAAGCTCCGTTCTTCCGTTAACATTTGTCACAAGCGACTCTCCCACGAGCAAGCCCTGGTATGATATATCCAAAAATCCTTGACTAAGTGTACGAATTTTGCCATTTTTTGTTCCTATATACATTTTCGAGTCAAGCACGGCTGAGCACCTTGCATCAATGCCCGAAAGCATAAACCACTCATATTCAAAGCTTTGGTCAATGCTGTACTCGTATCTTGTCTTCATTCTTGTGTCGCCAACAAGACAAAGACTGTCAAAAAAGATATATAGTCGTCCGTCATAGCCAAGAAGGTGAGCATTTTTAAGGCTCTGCTCCCTCAAAATAGATGTAACTGCACCAGAACGAAGGCACTCCTTGTATTCGTCATAGCCCTGCAAGCCATACACTCCGTCGCTTGAAAGAGTGAGTGTGTCCCTATTTACAGTTACGGCACAGCGATTACCAACACAGCCAACGCCCTCAATTGCACCCGTATATTCAATGCCTGTGTCCTTTAATCTTACAAAAAAGCTCTTGTCCTCCTTGTAAACTCCTATCACATAGTCCTGCATTTGACAAATTGCAGTAACCTCTCCCTCGCCACTTAGCTGTGCAAGATTGCTTTTCGGGGCATATTTCAAGCCGATTTTTTCATCAGTGAAGCAAATTTTTCCCCCTTCAAGCGCAAGTCCAAGTGCTCTTTTTCCTGTGCTTGTCTTACATTCCCTTGCTAAAAGAATTTTTGGCAAATATGCATCCTTGCTTGAAAAGGTAATTTCAATATTGCTTCTTCCTTCAACGTAGCTTGGAGCATCAAAATAGATATGTAAAAGCGTGCCATTTTCTCCATTTGTAAAGCCCACTGTTGGTGTTTTCCTTCTTTTTCCGTCCTCGGTCAAATAAAGAGCTACGCTTTCTCCACCTATGGTTCTTATAGATACAGGGTTATAGCCCTTGCTCATATCAATTGTCTTGCTTTCAAATCTTAAAATTACATCGCCCTGATATAGCTCATTTCCCAAAAGCTCAATGGTGCTTATTCTTGCAAGGCTTGAATTTCCATAAAGAGTAATTCCGTCAACAAGCTTGCCCGAGGTTGCCTGTGTCAGGTCCTGCTTTTCAAGTCCTGAAAGCGATGTAGTTTCATAAACGGTTGTTGCTCCATAGGTCAGCCTTATGAGTGGAACGCCAGCTCCTGTCTGTGCATTCAAAACAAGCTTGGTTAAGCATATTGGCGATTTTAGAAAGATATTGACCTCGGTTAGCGTATCAAAGCCATAGCTTGTTCCTGTGCCCTCAAAAATCTTATAGGTCTCATCGGCAGGACCGCCCAAAACGGCACTGATATTACTTCGAGTAAGCCTTTTTTCAGAAATATGACCTATAAAGTGTGCCTCGTTTTCGCTATCACTTAGTGATACCCTCATACGACAGGTCATTGCAAAGCCCCTTGCCTCGCTTACAAAGGAATCAAGCTCATAGGTGCTAAGCTCCGCCTTTTTACCCAAAAGAGTGTGCTTTCTTCTGTCAGTAAGAAGATTTTCCTCCTCACCCTGTAAATAGACAGAGCCGTCCGCTGTGCTTAGCACATCCCTTCTTGTTGTTGGGGCATAGGGGCTTAGGCTATCAAGTAGCGCAAGGCTACCGTTTTTAAGCACGACAAGCTCATTGCCATTTAAAAGCCATAGCGCACCATTATCAACACAGGCATTAAGCGGCTCGTCCCTTAATAAATAGGTAGTGCTTATTCTTGTTGGCTTTTTTAATACATTAAGCGCCGATATGTCGCTTCCACAATCAAAAAGATACCGTCCTGCGTGTACAATAATTTTTCCGTCAAGGGCGTAAATTCCGTTTATCGGAAGTGGGTTTGCGTTCTCGTCCTCAAAAATCGCAATGTCAACGAGTCCGTTTCTTTTGGTTAGTGCTCCATTTTCACAAAGCAAATTTACCATTTTTGATGCGTGTGCGCCACTTGCTCCCCATCTTGTGTCGATTCCGAGTAAGCCGTGCTCGGTGTGGATTTTTCTTTTTTCCTCACTCACTCTCATTTCAGCTCACCATAGGAATAAATGCTTTGCCTTGACGCTTCGCTTTTTATTATTTTGGAAAGCAGGTCATCAAAGATTTCTCTTGCCTGACTTGACTCGCTTGGGCTTTCGCTAAGAAGCAAATCAGCCTTTACAAAATAAGGAATAATTTGTGCAATTGGCTCATCAATTTCAAGCCTTGTGTCATTTGGCGTTGAATAGCTTATTCTTTTGTATTTTTGTAGGGTTTGTCCCTCAATTACAGCAAGAGCTCTGTTAATTGCTCCAACGCTTGCGCTTATGTATGGACCATAGCTTGGATGAGCCTTTAACACAAATACAACCTCGTTTAGGTCGTTTTCGTCGTATTCAAGCTCTGCGCTTGGAAAAATTAAGCAAAGCGCTTGAATTTTTATTTCTCCTAGCTTCATTTTAAATTAAGTCAAACGGGTCAATCAGTGCTTCCTCTTGTTCACTTTGAGCCTTATCCTTGAGCTTATTTCCGCTTGTGTCCCTTAAAAAGCTTGCACTTGATGTGTCCCCAGTGCTTGCCTTTTTTATTTGAGCAACCAGCACAAGGTCTAAATAGGTTGCACTCTTGCCAAGCAATGCATTAAAATCAATGCTTTTTTGCTCTGTGAATTTTACTCTCTTGCCAAGCAAGGTGTTTAATCTTTTCTTAAAGCTTACGTTTGACTTCATTCCCTCTCCTTTCTCCCCGTTTGGGGTATTTGTGTCCCTTAGCCTTACGGGAATGACACGAACCAGCCTAAATCCTACTATTTAAAGCGCTTTTGGGCTTGTCGTCGTCGCCTTACGTACAGTAAGCCTTCCTTCTTCGCACCCAAAATCATCTATAAGATAGTTAGGTTTTAGGTGCGTAGCATTTTAGAACGATACAAAAAGCTTGTATTTAAGGCGAAAATTCGCCGATATATAAA
>JAZQHJ010000060.1:0-22032 GCA_045540515.1 Eubacteriales bacterium | reverse complement strand
CCATACCCGCATATGCTGGGTAGTCGTCTGTAATTTTTGCATCGGGTGTCATAACATTGATAATTGGCAAATTATGTCTTTTACCAACCTCAAAGTCGTTAGGGTCGTGTGCAGGTGTGATTTTAACAACGCCTGTACCGAAGTCCATTTCAACATATTCATCAGCAACAACAGGAATTTCACGGTTTACAAGTGGAATTATGAGTGTTTTGCCGATTATGTCCTTATATCTTTCATCATTTGGGTTTACCGCAACAGCAGTATCTCCAAGCATTGTTTCTGGACGAGTTGTTGCAAATTCAAGATAGCCAGAGCCGTCCTTGAATGGGTATTTAATGTGCCAAAAATGTCCTGCCTGATCCTCGTATTCTACCTCAGCATCAGAAATTGAGGTTAAGCAGTGTGGACACCAGTTTATAATTCTTTCTCCACGATATATAAGTCCCTTATTGTAAAGACGAACAAATACCTCCTTTACAGCCTCGGAGCACCCCTCATCAAGTGTAAAGCGTTCCCTTGTCCAGTCGCATGAGGAGCCAAGCTTTTTAAGCTGTGAAATAATACGTCCGCCGTATTGCTCCTTCCATTCCCATGCTCTTTTTAGGAATCCATCTCTGCCGATATCGTCCTTGCTTACTCCCTCCTTACGCATTGCCTCAACAATTTTTGCCTCTGTGGCAATTGATGCGTGGTCCGTGCCTGGTAGCCATAGGGTGCAGTAGCCATTCATTCTCTTGTAACGGATTAGAATGTCTTGTAGGGTGTTATCAAGTGCGTGTCCCATATGGAGCTGACCTGTGATATTTGGTGGTGGAATTACGATTGTGTAGCTTGGCTTGGTTTTGTCAATTACTGGAGTAAAGTATTTGTTATCGCACCAGCTTTTGTAAATTCTTTCCTCAAATTCAGAGGGATTGTAGGTTTTGTTTAGCTCTTTCATATTTGCTTCCTTTCATATGTCTTTTAGCCCTTGCACAAATAGGGCTTGGTTTACGATTAAAATAAAAAAAGTCCTGATGAAAAATCATCAGGACGCATTAACGTGGTACCACCTGAATTCATACAAAAATGTATGCACTCAATGCTCTTAACGTGAGCAAATCGTTGATGACTACTTAATTTCGCCACCACCACTCAAAAGCTACTTCGCCAAATATCACCTGCCGATTTTCCACCATCTACGGCTCTCTTAGAGGTTTATTTATAGGGCTACTCCTCTTTTTCACTGTGTTTAATTATGATAGGCATATTTTAACATATAAAATTATAATTGTCAATATTACTTGCTTAAATTATTTTTATGTGGTAGAATAAAGGTGTAAATGCTTTTTAAGGAGACTTTTTATGAGGCGAAATATTTTAAGAGTTCTTTTGTATCTTTGTCTTGCTTTTGCTCTGATTTTTGGAATTGTGGGGTGTGAATTCACTTATAATTCAGACACAGGGTACACAAATTCTGACACAAGCACTAGCACACAGACGGACACAGAAACCAACACAAGCACTAATATTCCTACTATAATTACGTATAATGTTACCTTTGTTCTTGAGGGTGAGACCTTGGAAACTCAAAGGGTGGTAAGCGGTGGCTTTGCTCGTGACCCTAAGCCAGTTAAGGTGGGCTACCATATAGAAAGTTGGCTTTTAGACGGTGAGCCATTTTCACTTGATACACCGATAACACAAAGCATTACTCTAACTGGAAGCTGGGCTCCAAATCCTGCTACTGTTATCTTTAACGCAAATGGTGGCAAGGGCAAAATGGACGATATTGTAACTGAAATTAAAAGCACAGTAAATCTAACACAATGCTCATTTGAAAGAGTTGGCTACACCTTTAAGGGTTGGGCGACCTCGTTTGATGGTCCTGTGTTTTACAGGGATAAGGGTAAGCTCTTTACAGGCACGGATTCAGAATATATTCTCTATGCTGTTTGGGAGCCAAAAACATATACCTTAACCCTTGACCACTTAAATCCGTTCAAGACAGATAATGAAAACGAGAGCTTTGAGCTAAAAACAGACGAGCTTTTTGAATTTACCTTTGAGCCTTACAGAGAGTACCACGTTTTCCTCGGTTGGTCAAAAATAAAGGGGGGAGTGGTTGCTTTTGAGTCTGATGACCTACTCAAAATGGAGCCAAACAATATGACTCTTTATGCTGTTTGGGACGTAGAACCACCAAAAAATGAAGCAATTACACTTGTTAGCAATAAAACAAGTGAATATTCAATCGTATATACCGACGGAAATTCAGGAGAAAAGGCTGTTGCCGAGGCGCTTGCTACTCATATTAAGGAAAAATATGGCGTTGAGCTTCCTTGCTATGCCTCAACCTACACAAGAAAGGACAAGGAGATTATTATCGGCGGTGCCAGAGAGCAAGCATACGTTGTTTCCAAGGGCATTCAGCCTGTAAATGATTTCACGATTGCTGTAAGTGGAAACGACCTTGTGCTTTATGCCACAAGTGAGCATTTGCTTGAATATATGCTGGATTTTTCAAGAAATGAGATATTTGATGGTAAACAAACTTCCTTTGCAAAAACATTTGGCTTTACATATTCTCTTTCAGAGTATAAGGATATGCCATATGCAGGGTACTACAAGGAAATAACTGGTACTTACAATCTTGATATGCTACTTCATATATTTAAGGCACAGAGCTTTACAGCAAGTGACGGCACTGTAATTCCTTATAGAATCTACATTCCGTCAAGCTATGACCCAGAGAATCCTCCACCTGTTTTGACACTTTTACACGGTGCAGGAGAAAGAGGCACTGACAACATATCTCAGCTTAAAAATATGCTTCCTCAAATGATGAATCAAATTGACTCAAAGTATCAAAATGCAATCATTATTGCTCCACAATGTCCTTTATACAATGCAGACGGCACGGAAGCAAGATGGGTTGACTGGGACTGGGAGAAAGGAAATTACAGCACAAAGGAAATTCCAGAGTCAAACGAGCTTAAAGCCGTGCATGAGCTTCTTTTTGGGCTTAATAACGCAATGGCAACCGACACCTCACGATACTACATTACAGGGCTGTCAATGGGTGGCTTCGGCGCTTGGGATATGCTTGCAAGGCACAGTGAAATGTTTGCAGCCGGTCTTGTTCTATGTGGTGGCGGAGACCCCGAAATGGCAAGCACACTTAAAGACATTCCTATTTGTGTTGCGCACTCAACTGACGACGGAAGCGTACCATTTAGAGCCACAAGAGAAATGGTTGATGCAATCACAGAGGCAGGCGGAAAGGTTCTTAAATTCTACGAGCTTCGTGGCTTCGGTCATATCATTTGGGACGACATCGGCATGGAGGACGACATAGCCAACTGGCTATTCTACCAAAGCAAGGAATAACAAAAAGAGCGACACGTGTCGCTCTTTTTTATCTGTTTTTATACATTCTATCGTAGTAATTCTTGTACTCACCAGAAATGATTGTTTCCCACCATTCTCTGTTTTCAAGGTACCAAGCAATTGTCTTTTCAATGCCGTCTGCAAATTTTGTTTCAGGTAGCCAACCAAGCTCGTTATGTATTTTTGTTGGGTCGATTGCATAACGCATATCGTGTCCCTTTCTATCAGCTACATACGTAATTAGGCTTTCTGGCTTACCAAGCTTTTTACAAATAAGCTTTACTATGTCAATGTTTGCCATTTCGTTGTGTCCGCCTACATTGTAAACCTCACCAACTCTGCCCTTGTGAATTATTAAATCAATCGCCTTGCAGTGATCCTCTACATATAGCCAATCACGAATATTTTCGCCCTTTCCGTACACTGGTAGGGGCTTATCGTTTAAAGCATTTGCTATCATTAGTGGGATTAGCTTTTCTGGGAAGTGATATGGTCCATAGTTGTTTGAGCAACGGCTGATTGTTACAGGCAAATCGAAGGTTCTGTGATATGCAAGGACTAAAAGATCCGCACCTGCCTTTGATGAGCTATATGGACTGCTTGTGTGAATTGGAGTTTCCTCTGTAAAGAATAAATCAGGACGGTCAAGTGGCAAATCTCCGTAAACCTCATCTGTTGACACCTGATGATATCTTTTTATGCCATATTTACGGCAAGCGTCCATTAATACTTGTGTTCCAAGAATATTTGTTTGTAAAAACACCTCTGGATTTTCAATTGAACGGTCAACGTGGCTCTCTGCTGCAAAGTTTACAACTATATCTGGCTTTTCGCTTTCAAAAATCTGATAAATTTCTGCTCTGTCACAGATATTTGTCTTGTAAAATTTGAAGTTAGGATTTTCCATAGCCTCCTTTAAGGTTGACATATTACCTGCATATGTAAGGCAATCAATACAAATGATTTTATAATCACTGTATTTATTTAGCATATGATAAACGAAGTTTGCACCAATAAAGCCTGCTCCGCCTGTTACAATGATTTTCATTTGCAATTCTCCTTTGCTATGGTGATTAGATATTGTCCGTAATCGGTCATTTTTAGCTTTTCTCCTATTTCAAGAAGCTGGTTTGCCGTGATAAAGCCACGTCTGTATGCAATTTCCTCAATGCATGATATGTAAAAGCCCTGACATTCTTGAACTATTTGAACAAATTGTGATGCTTTAAGCATTCCCTCGGGTGTTCCAGTGTCAAGCCAAGCCATTCCTCGGCTAAATAGCGTTACATTTAACTCTCCCATTTCAAGATATGCATTGTTTATAGCAGTAATTTCAATCTCGCCCCTTGCTGACGGCTTTACATTCTTTGCAATTTCTACAACTCTGTTATCGTAGAAGTATAGCCCTGGTACAGCATAGTTGGACTTTGGATTTTGTGGCTTTTCCTCAATGGATATAACCTTGTGATTTTCGTCAAATTCAACCACTCCAAAGGCTCTTGCATCCTTTACTGGATAACCGAATATAGTTGCACCCTTTTCGTTTTCCATAGCACTTTTTAGCACCTTTGTAAGGTTGGGGCCATAGAAAACATTATCACCAAGAACAAGGCATACGCTATCGCTTCCGATAAACTCCTCACCTAGAATAAATGCATCTGCAAGTCCTCTTGGCGTTTTTTGCACCTTGTAGGAAATTTCAATACCAAGCTCGTTTCCATTTCCTAAAAGCTTTTCATACACAGGAGTGTCCTCGGGTGTTGAAATTATTAAAATTTCTCTTATTCCTGCTAGTAATAATATTGATAGTGGATAATAGATAAGTGGCTTGTCGTAAATTGGCAAAAGCTGTTTAGATACAGCCTTGGTCATAGGATAAAGCCTTGTGCCCTTACCACCGGCTAGAATTATTCCTTTCATATTATTCTCCTATGTTAATTTTTGTCTTGATTTTTTCGTATATTTTTCTAAAAAAGTTTAGAATTTTAGGTTCTATTTTGTTCCATAGCTTCATAATTGGTTTTTCTATAAGTTTTATTCTTATTATATCAATCATTGTGCAAGCCACATAAACAATAATTACTGTTATAAATGCATGTAGCACTAAATAGCTCGAATTAAAATATTCATAATTTTTAAATACATCTCTCCATAGCCATTCTCGCATTGCATCACTGCTTGCGTGGATTAGCAAAACTCCAAATGTGGCAGAAGAAATTAGGTTTATAAATTTGTTGTCTTTAAATTTCAAATTTTTAAAGAATACAAAAAGTGAAAATCCTGTTGCCAATGCCAAAAATGTATTGGAATCTTGCACAAACATATATGGTGAAAATTCAATTCCCACCTTTGGTCCTACGAAAACACAAACTAAAATACTAGCGACAGACAGTCCTAAAAATACTAGCGATAAAGCGCCCCAAAGTGCCGTTTTTTCAAAAAGCTTTCTAGGATACAATCTTAAATACGATGATATAAAATACAACACCATAAACCATGATACATAATTCATTGTTACACTAAACTTTGGAACTGTTCCAAAAAATACGTATATGAGACAGGATAGCAATATTAATAACAGATGATTTTTCTCTGTCAAATTTTTGATAAGAACATTCAAAAACGGAATGCACAAATAAAATAGTAAAAAGCAACCTGTAAAATTTGTCGCTACCGATATGGTTGGTAAAAGCAATTTTACTATTCTAAATAGCGACACTGTTTCATATCCACATATTGCAAAAATCACATATATAATTATTCTATAAAGCATTATCTCAAACAAAAGCCTTACATATTTTTTTAGAGTGATTTTAGATTTGCACATAAAATATCCAGTAATTAGCATAAAACAGTTGATTCCCATTTTACCCCAAGCTCCGAATATTAACAAAAAAATAGAATTTGTAGAAGTTGGTGATAGCTTTATAAAATCCATCAATCCAGAATTTACTACATAATGATGAGCTACAATTAAAAACATTGAAATTATCCTAAAAAGTTCGATGTTTGAGCTTCTGGTTTTATTTTCATTTTCTTTAACAATTGTTTTATCCATAATATCTCCACTAACGTAAAATTATGTCGCAAATTTTGTTCACTGTGTCTGTGTCAAGGTCGGCATATAGTGGCAAAGTTAATACTCGCTCTGCAATATGCTTTGCAACGGGGGTCTTGTCCTCTCCCGATGTTTCGTAGCCTTTATAGCATTCAAAGCCGTTTACTAATGGATAGAAGTATTTTCTTGCTATTATATCATTTGCCTTTAACCTTTCAAATACTTCGTCCCTTGTATATTTATACCGGTCAAATACAACTGGAAAATATGCATAATTTGATACAACTCCCTCTTGCTCGGGGCAAAGAGTAATTCCACTTACGCCACTAAGGCTCAATCTGTATTGCTCTGTGGCTATTTTACGCTTTGCTATTTCCTCATCAATATGACGAAGATTGCAAATTCCCATTGACGCTTGAAATTCATTCATTTTTGCATTTCCAGCTATGTACCTTCCGTCCTCTGGGGTATGTAGTCCGAAATTTTTAGTATCATCAAGCACGCTTGCAAGACTATTGTCCTTGTAGGTTACCGCACCACCCTCAATTGTATTAAATACCTTTGTTGCGTGGAAGCTGAACATTGAGGCATCTCCGAAGTTAGCAGAGCTTGTCCCATTATAGGTTACACCAAAGGCGTGTGCTGCATCATAAATCACCTTTAAGCCATGCTTTCTTGCAATTTGCTCAATTGCCTCCACGTTGCACATATTTCCATATACGTGAACTGGCACAATAGCAACTGTTTTATTTGTAATGAGTGCCTCTATTTTGTCTGTATCCATTGTATAATCAACTTCATTTATATCACAAAATACAGGAATAAGCCCATTTCTTGCAATTGCATGAGTAGTTGAGGCAAAGGTAAATGGTGTTGTAATTACCTCGCTACCTCTTTCAAAGCCAAATGCGCCAATTACATTTTCAAGGGCGAGATGTCCGTTTGTGTAAAGCGTTATATTTGGTGTGCCTAGATATTCCTTCAGGTCAGCCTCAAGCTGCTTGTGCTTTTTTCCCATATTGGTCAGCCAACGGCTTTCCCAAAGCTCCTTTATCTCCTCGCAATACTCCTCATATAAGGGCATTGACGAGCGTGTTACGTTTATACTCATAGTTTCTCCAAATTATAATGATGCAAGTAAATCCTTGCGCATAATGTCATTTCCCTTTTCATCGAGAACAGCCATTTTTGAAACGGCTATGCTATGCTTTTCTCTTATTTCTTCAAGAGTATCTGCTTGAATGGTAAAGCCCGCTATTCTATCTCCACTATTTTCAATGGTATCAAATTTTGCGCCCTTCCATTTAAATAAATAATAATCTGAAATTATTTTTTCATTTTTAAGCTCCTCAAAGCCGTCAAGCCTTTCAAAAATTCCTGGCTTACAATAAATAAATTCATTAGCAATAAAGCTATTTTCTGGCTTTGCTTGAATTACAGTGGGCTTTTTATTAAGAGTTAAATCAACAACGGCAGAAATGACATCAAAGCCCGATGCTCTCTTAATAAGTAAATATTTAACTCCTCCACCCGTTCTTGCACTGAATTCAAGAACAAAGGCATTCTCTCCGTCATAAATCATTTGAATAAGCATAGGAGAATCTTTAAGCCCAAAGGCATCTGCAATTTGTTGAGCTATTTTTTCAACCACTAAGCGAACTCTTTCGGTCTTCTCGTAGGAATAAAAGCCTCTGAAAATTACAAATTTATCATTATCGGGTATTTTATCAAGTGTAGAAACTGAAAGCAATTTTGCAACCCCATTTTCTACATAAATATCTGCACTTAGCTCCTCGCCCTGTATAAACTCCTCCACAATTGCAGTATCAGTTCTGCTGAAATTTACCGCATCTGCAAAGGCTTTTTTTAATTCGCTAATATTTGTAACCTTTTTTACACCCTTTGAGCTATTGCAATCAACCGGCTTGACAATTAAAGGATATTTCATTCCTTGAATTTTTGACTCATCAAGCTCTGCCATTACAACGTGCTTAGCACTTGGAATATTATTTTTTTCAAAAACATCCTTCATATAGGATTTATTCGTTACATTAAGAGCAGTTTTGTAATCTATATAGCATGGTAGCCCAAGCTCCTCTGACACCCTTGCAACAGTTAGCAGGGCTTGGTCCGTGCAGGCTGTTATTAAAAAATCCACCCTTTCATTGACTGCAATTTGAGTTATTGCCTCAATATCAAGCGTTGATGCCCTGTAAAACTTATCTGCATAGGGCTTTGCAACTGGATTTTCGTAATAATCTGCCAGTATAACTGTTATTTCTCTTTTTTTAAGCTCCTTTATAAGAGCAATTTGCGGAAATCCTCCTGCAAGAACTAATGCTTTCATTCCTTGTCCTCTGTTTCTTTTTTTAGCAAGTATGTTTTTTTCTTATATTCAACGGCAAGGGATAAGCTTGCTTCTCTTTCCTTTGTCTCTTTTTTGTTTTCTTCGTTTTTTGTTTGCCCTGCTTGTGTCTTTTTCTTTTTGTTAAGAACACCCTTAATTGCGTTTAAGGTAAAGGTATACCCCTTGGGCTTGAATATTGCTGAAAAGGCAATATATGAAATAAGTCCTACTACGATTTGAATAATCAGGGTTAGCCATTTATTCAAGCCTATAAATATTATCGGATACGTGCATACACCCATAAGCACGGTTATAAGCATTGCTGGGAGCAAATCCTTCATTTGCTCAAAATATGAGTAGCCTATTAGCTTTTTGTTTGGATATGCATTTATAAAACAGCTTATAAAGGTTGTAACCACACCCGTCATAGCAATTGCAATTGGGCTATTAAAGCAGAATACTGCTATTACAAGAGCTGTAACGCCTATTGTCTTTTTTATTATTTCAAGCTTTAAAAAAATGTCGCTTCTTCCAACTGCGTTAATTGCTTGTAAATTGCACGAATGAACTGGATAAAATGCAAGAGTAAAGCAATATATTTGCATATATGGCACGGCAGGGAGCCATTTATCAGTAAGCAAAATGCTTATAAGTGGAGATGCCACGACAGCAAGTCCCATCATCATTGGGAAAATCACATATGAGCTTACAATTATAGAATTACGCATAAGAGCCTTTACCTTGCTCTTGTCGTCCTGTTCCTTTGCAAGAGCTGGGAGCATTACGCTTTGCACTGCTCCATTTATTGCATTTATAATAAACTGAGGAAACTGCTTTCCTCTATTGTAGTAGCCAAGCGTACCCTTGTCGTATTTTTTACCGATTACAAGGCTTCTTAAATCCTGATAGAGTGTGTCAATAAGTCCTGACACAAGGAGCTTCCAACCAAATTTAAAAAGCACTCCTACTCTTTTAAAATCAACAACAAGCCTTGGAAGCCACCTTACAGTAAACAGCATAACTACGCAGGTCGTGCTTATACTTAATAAGGTTTGAATTACTAGTGCCCAAAGTCCACCACCATTTAATGCAACTATTATACCTGTAATTCCTGCAACTACAATTCCTAAAATATTGCTTACAAAAACCTTTTTGAAATTCAGCTCCCTTCTGACCTTGGCAAGCTGAATGGAATTAAATGCACCTGGAAACAGCATAAGAGCAAGTATTCTCATGGGTGATATAATTTCTGGCATATTGTAAAAGTCCGCTATTACAGGAGATAAAAAGAAAATTAATGTGTATAAGGCTCCTGCTATAAGTAAGGAAACCCAAAATACCGAGGAATAATCCCTTTCGTCCACGTCTTTTTTTTGAATAAGTGCGGTGTTAAACCCACTTTGTATAAAAACGTTGGCAAGAGAGGTAAATATTATCATTATGGAAAGAGCTCCATAATGCTCTGGACTTAGTATTCTTGCAAGAATTATTTGTAAAACAAATTGTATTCCTTGCACACCAAAGCGTTCAAGTAGCTTCCAACCAAATGCCTTTCCCGTAGTATTCATGGCTTCTCCTTTCTTATTTTTTCTTTTTGAACAAATATTTAAACACTGCTCCTAGTAGCCCTCTTTGAGCTATTATAACGTGTAATGCATTACCCAGTGTTTTAAAATTGAATTTTTTTACCATAGATTTTAAAACGCCAATGGAAGCACTTATTCTTCTTTTCTTTAAATTTATTTTTTTGTTGTATTCCTTAAAAAATACCTTTTCAAGCTCACGCAAGCCCTTCCATGTGTTATATGAGGCATAAGGATTTTTTAACTGTCGTGAGCTCCATGATGTCCCACTAGCCTTATGTACAAACCTGTATGCTGAGCTTACGTTTGGCAATCGATAGATGTCTCCATGCTCTAAAAAGTACAGGTTCAGCTTAATATCTCCTTGGAGTCTTACTTCATCAAATGAATCGGGATATGCCGTCTCAGCCTTTAAAAAAAGATTTCTAGCAACATAGGATGCGAGTTGACTTGGTAGCTCGTTTACTTCAAAGTCCTTTAATGTATATTTGCCCTCTTGCTCATAATAGCCAAAGGTTTTTTCGTTTGTTTCCTCACTATTTTCATTAACGGTTATATACCTATGCACGCAAGCAACATATTCAGGATTTGTATCAAGAAAATCAACCTGTCTTTGAAGCTTGTTTTCATCAATCCAGAAATCATCGCCCTCACACCAAGCAATATATACTCCCTGCGCTATCGGATAAAGAAAGCTTCTTAAAATCCTAACTCCCCTTGAATGCTGATTTTCCTTTTGATATATTCCCTTGATTAAATCTGGGTATTTTGCTTCGTATTCCTTTATAATGCTTGCTGTATTATCCGTAGATGCATCATCATGAATTAAAATTTCATATTTAAAATTTGTTTTTTGCATAAGAAAGCCTTCTATGGCTTGTCTTATATAATTTTCATGATTATAGGTTATACAGCATATGCTAACCTTAATATCGTTCATATCTTTTCCTCATATTAAAAGTCTTTGATAATAGCAATATCATTATTCTTCAATTATAAAGCTCTAGATATTCCTTAAATCTGTCCTCGTTTTTAAAGCCTTGTGCTCTGTTTATGCAGCTTTCACCTGTAAGAGCTACGCCATCACAAGCAAGCATAATTGCCCTTTCAAAGGCATCTATGTCGTTCTTTTCAACTACTATGCCTGTGCTTTCGTCGATAATTTCTGGGCTTCCACCTGTTTTAAAGGTTACAACAGGCGTACCACAGGCAAGAGCCTCCATATTTACGGTTGGGTAATTTTCCTCTCTTGTTGGATTTGCAAAAACGTCCGATGCCGTATAGATTTTTGCAAGCTCCTCTTGGTTTGAGGTTCTATGTATTGAAATTATATTGCTTGGCAAAAGCTTGTCCACCTCATCATTTGTGCCAACTAGCACAATTTGATACTCGCTTGGAAGTCGATTTGCAAGCTCACAAAAGACGTCAAGCCCCTTGCGTTTACCCCAGCCAAAGGCAACTCCAAGCACTATTTTTTTGTCCTGCAAGCCATATCTTGCTCTAAAATCACTTTCAGTAGGCTTGAAAATGTCAAGGTCGATTCCGTTGTTTATAACCTTAACCTCGTAGTCTTTAAGGAAGGATTGCTTTACAAGCCCTGCAAGCCATTTTGACGGAGTGATTATTGTTAAATTCAAGCCTTTAAAAAGCTCTTTTTTGACATTGTGGAGCTTTTTGCTCTTGTCAAAGAACCAAGAATAATGCTTTTTTTGAATACAATTATTACACTGGTCAAGCCATTGATTGCATCCATACATATCAAAGTGAGGACAGTAGCCTGTAAATGCCCAACAATCGTGAAAGGTCCAAAACAGCTTTATTTGTGGGTTCTGCTTAAAATACTCAAAGAGCATTTTAAGGTTCACATTATGGCTATGAAGATTATGCAAATGAACAATGTCTGGCTTAATTTTTTTAAGCTCCAAAATCAACTTTTTTGTTTCCCCTTGTGAATTAAAGCCATAGTTACCAAAAATTCTTGATTTTAGGGCTTGAAGCCTTATGCTTTTGTCCTTTGCATACTTAATTCCATATTGATAATCACTGTTTCCAGAGGAATAAAGAATATAGTTTTCAATACCATTTTCATTTAAAAGCTTGCTAACTGCAAGGCAAATTTTTCCTGTACTACCCTTTCCACAGGTAGCATTTATTTGTACTATCTTCATTTAGTCCTCCTTTAATTTTATTCCCAAAATGCCTTATATGGGTAAATTTCGAGTGAGCTTTCGCCCTTAGTTAGCTTATATACGTAGTAAGCTAGGAAAAACAGGGTCATAAAAATGCCAACAAGCCTATATATTTTTTGATTTCGTTCCGAGGTTCTATTTATAACCTTAGGAATAAGTATTGGTAAAAATACAGTATAATAAAGATTCATTCTCATAGCAACCGAGCTTGCCAAAGCAAAAATCTGTAAAACTAAAATCATTACTGATATATTTCTTAAGCCTATGGTCTCATTGTCCATATTTTTTTCTTCAGGAGCTATATAGGAGAATAAAACAAATAGCGCAAAAAGGATAATCATTGTATATGCGCCAGTTTCAGAATAAGAATAATTATCATATTCTCCTAAAAATTGAAGTAAGAATTCAAATATTGGCTTGTTATATATGAATATAAGTCCGATTATTGGAAGAAGTATGGCAATTTTTATTCTCGTTATATTCATATGATAAATCGGATATAACAAAAAGGCTATAAACGCTGATTTGTGGAAGAAAAAGGCTATAAGCACAATAACTAAAAACCATAAGAGCTTCTTTTCCTTTACAAATTTATAGGATACTACAACCAAAGCAATAGCAATAACCTGTCTAAGTCCAGAAAAAAGCATTGTATAATTCGGCAATAAAAGGAATAATGAAATTGTCAAAAGAGCATTTTCACTATTTTTTGAATACATAACAGCTATTGGAACTAGAGAAATCAAAGCAATTATTGAGATAAATATTTGCTTATTGCTTGTGATTCTTGCGATAATTTTCATCAAGAGAACATATCCCTTTTCGTAGTATTCAAATCTTTCAAACATTTTATTGAAAGGGATTCTTTTAATTGCTGAAAAGGATGCCAAATAGTTCTTTAAGTCTATTCCTATGTCCTGATGTCTTAGCATCAAAATTGCTAATAGTATTAGGAAGAATATAATCATAGGAACCTTATGCTTTGTTTGATTTGCTAAATTGTCAGTTTTTCTATTTAAAACAGCTGAAACCAAAAAGGGTACTGCTATCAATATGATATAGGGCGTCATTTTTTCTCCTTGGCTATTTTTTGAAAACCTCGTTTATAGTGCTATAAAAAATGTCTTCAATTTTTTCTTTTGCGTGATTTTTAATTCCCAAGCTTGCAGAATTCTTTGCCGTTTCTTCTAAAATGCTTGGCTCGTCATTTATCTTTTCTATTATTGAAATAATTTCGCTGTCAGATGTTGCAACAAGAGCTGATTTGTTTTCACTTAAATACTGCATTGAAGCAAGATCAGCATTTCCGATTGCAAAAATACAGCGACCCGAGGAAATATAATCCGTTGTCTTTGTAGAAAACGAAAGTCTTGCTGTTTTTGAATGCCTTCCGTCTATGTCCTCAAGCAACAAAAGCACGTCAGCTTCCTTCTGGATTTTCAAAACCTCTTGCTGTGATATTGGTGGATGAATTTTGCAAAGTGGGCATTCTATCTCTTCTCGTATAGTCGGGTCAATAATAGATTTTGTGTAAACATCCACGTGAAAATCCTCTTGGCTATAATTTGCTGTCCTTAATGCTCCCACAAGCCTTGCAAGTGTTTTATCTCTACCGATATACAAATTGCCAGTATAGAGCATTTTTATCGGCTTACTTATGTTACCATAATTAACTACTGGATGCGACGAAAGTGGCTTTGTTAAAACAATAGAATCAATTCCAAAGAATTCATCCGCTTCTTTTTTTGTTTTTTCTGTTATTGCAAAAAAAGCACTCGTTTTTTTGGCTAATTTCTTTAAGGATTTTCTTTGAAGGGAACGATAAAGCTTATATCCTAAGCCATTATGTTGTTTGTATGTAAAGTTATCATCCCAAATATATCCAATAGCCCTAGCCTTAGTTCTTTCTATTGCATAGTTTATAATTCTGTTAAGATGAATGTAGCCCTCCATTGAGTGGAGTATGATATCGGGCTTAAAGCTATCAAGAAAATCGTTTAGCTCCTTGGTTTTCCATTTTCCAAGCTTCCAAATCATTTCTCTTGCCATAAGCTTAAAATAGCTACGGTTTTTTTTATGCTTAGCGTATCTTTGATTGTGCTCATTGAGTGTATCTAAATCGCTGGACACAGATACGAATTTTTCAGAGCCTGTTTTGATTTTTCTTTTCAATACGCTTTTTATAATTTTACTTTCAGATATTGCAAAATACCTAGAAGCCACTTGTGAGTCCGGTGCCTCGTCTCTTATGCAGATATTCGCAACAAGAGCATTATTATAATTTTCAAGTAACGATGCAAAGCTATTTGCACCTACCTTGCTATTCCACGCAGAAACAGTAAAAACTAAAATTTTTGGTTGCGAATTCTCCATATTTTCCCCTTATTTTAAAAGCTCCTCATAATCTGCTTGAAGATTATCTAGCATTTTTTCTCTTTGATAGTAGTCACATATCATTTGATATGCTCCCTCTCCTAATCTTGTTAGCTTATCTCTGTTCTCAATAAGCTCAAGCATAGCGGTCTTTAACTGCTCTGTGCTTTTTGAATCAACTAGCATACATGATTCGTTTTCTATCATAACCTCTGATGCGCCAGGAATTCTTGTTGTAATTGTAGGAACAGCAAGAGCACCTGCCTCTTGAATTACCATACCGAAGCCCTCTCTGTATGTTGGATGAACCAGCAAGTCAAGTGCCGAGTAGTATTCCTTCATTCTTGGCTTTTCTATTCTTCCTGTCATTATAATGCTTTCACAGGATTTTGCCCATTCTACAAGTTCAATGAGGCTTTCGCTTTTTGCTTCGTTGGCGCCCATAATCATAAGCTTAGCATCTGGCTTTTCCTGTAATAGCTCCTTGAATGCAAGAAGTAGCTCCTTACAGCCCTTATCAGTGGAAAATCTACCAACAAAGCCGTAAACAAAGTCGTTTTCCTTTATTCCATATTGCTCTCTTATAGCCTTGCGCCATTCCGCTTTTTTAGAAATATCATATTCAGCTACGTTAACACCTATTGTGCCACCTCTGCCGATAACCTTGATTTTATCAGCAGAACAAAGTCCTTCGCTTATTGCAAACTCTCTGTTTTTTGGACTTACTGAGCGTATATGAGTTGATTTTTTACAAACTGATTTTTCAAGCATCTTAAATATTCTTCTTGAAAGCCCAGACATTCCAACATATCTAATTCCCCATTGAGCATATAGGCGAATTGGCACTTTTGCTTTTTTAGCGCCTATGCTTGCATAAAATGCTGCATTTGGTGTTGAATACTGCACCAAATCAAACTGCTCTTTTTTAAAGAATTTTTTAAACTTGGATATTGCCTTAAAGCCCGAGAGACTGATTCCTCTTTTCATATCAATCGGATAATAATGTATATACTCTGGCAAGGCGTTTGCAAAGCCCTCATCGTAGCTTGAAACAAGCGTAATATCGTAGCCACAGCGCTCATATAATCTTTGTGCTGTTGGTAAAACAAAGGATTTTAATGTCCCTGGAATTGTTGTTACTATGCAAATCTTTTTCATTTTTTACTCCTGATGCTTTCAACTATTTGTTCAACTCTTTCGCAAACAATTTTATAATTTTCTTCAAAATCCTTGCTTGTATATGTAAGAATTTCTGCTTCCTTTTTTCTTATATTTGCAATTCCCTCAATAAATATTTCCTTTATTGTTTCAGGGTCTGCTGTTATATTTGCATCACAAAAGCCTCTTGACAAAATAGCCATTTCTGAACCAAGAGCATAATGGTGCGTTAGTATGTTTTCAGCAGGAAGAATTCCATATCCTATCCTTGCAAATCCACCAAAGCCAAATCTTTTTTTATGGCTTCTTAAAATTCGTGCGATTTCATCCACTGTTCCGTCTGTTAAAAGCTCAAACATAAAGGTTTTTTTGTATGCCAAATGCAAATCGTTAAGACCTATATGTATTTCATCTATTCCGTCAAAGTCAACATAGCTTTCAAGACATTCCTGTGCTTCCTTAGTTTCCAAAAGAAGCATTGTTTTAGCTCTGCCATTAACTAGCTCAATAAATTGCTTTACCTCTTCCTTTGTTTTATACATAGGAAGCATAATATAATCAGCGCCTGCCTGTACAACCTGGTCGATTTCTTTTTTTGAGTCCTTATCCAAGGGATTGATTCTTACCATTAGCTCAGAGTCTGTAACAACAGGTCTTACCTTATAAATATCCTCAATTGTATGCTTGGATTTTACTGTATTCATCCCTGCTTGTCTTTCTTCCTTGCCCTTTGTTTCAAGGTCAATCCATATTCTATCAACCCCAGCATCCTGTGCTATTTTTGCAAGCTGTGGATTGTTAGTTATGTACATTAAAGTAATTGCCATAGCTTCTCCTGTTGTGTTAATTTGTTTTATTATATATCGGCGTAGTGCTTCTATTTTCAAGGCTTTGACACGATATCGTGTCTTATTAAATCTTGTCCGTCTGTGTTAATTGCCTTCACCCTTGCATTTGCCATCCTGTGCTTTTCCCATGCCTCTTGTCTTGAATCAGCCTCAACTGAGAAATACGCAACACGGTCTCCACTACTATTTATTTGCTTTAACTCAACACCACTTGACTTGAATTGGTGATATTCTACAATTGTTCCGTCTGCAAGTAGCTCATCAAAGCCCTCTAAATGGTCAAAAACTCCTGCATTACAATACAAAAACTCATTGATTGTATATTTTAAAGGTGGGCGCTTGCTTTCATCGACGTGTGGCTTTATTCCTAGGGTTAAATCAACAACTGCCTTAACCACGTCAAAGCCTGAAACCTTTTTTATCATGCTGAATTTTATTCCGCCACCAGTTCTTGCGCAAAACTCAACAACAAAAATTTGCTTGCCGTTTGTAATTAGTTGAATAAGCATTGGAGTATTTGTAAGACCAAATGCCCTTGCAATTTTTTGAGCAGAAGCCTTAATTTGCTCCTCTATATCAGCTGTAATATCTGCTGGATTTTCGGACCTGTGAATTATAAATTTTCCGTCCTCGCCGATTTTACTAAGCGTGGAAATTGATAAAACATGAGCCTGTCCATTTTCAACATAAACATCCACTGTAAGCTCCGTTCCCTCAACAAATTCCTCAACTATTGCATCGTGAGTACGGCTAATCTCCTTTGCCCTTGCAAATGCTTCCCTTGCTTCACTTAATGTATATACCTTTTGCACTCCTCTTGAGCTATACGCATCAACAGGCTTTACTATTAGTGGATAGGCAAGCCCCTTGATTTTGCTTTCATCAAAGCTATCCATAATAACGTGCTTTGAGGATGGAATATCATTTTTTGCAAAAATTTCCTTCATATATGATTTTTTAGAAACATTTACAGCTGTTTCATAATCTATGTAGCAAGGAAGTCCAAGCTCCTCTGATACCTGCGCAACAACCTGTAAAACCTGGTCTGCGCACACTGTAATAACAAAGTCAACGCCTTCTTTAATTGCAAGGTCCTTTATAGCCTCAACATCGAGCACTGAAACTGGATAAAATTTATCTGAATATGCTCTTGCCCCAACCTTTTCGTTCATATCGGCAAGAATTGTTGTTATTCCTCTACTTTTAAGCTCCTTAATTAAGGCAATTTGAGGAACTCCACCACACAAAACAAGTGCTTTCATTTTTTCTCCTTAATTGTTAATTTCCTGTGGCACTTGCTCATTTTGTGCCATTCTTTGCTTTCTTTCGGCAACAAAGCCGATATAGCTTTTATCCTTTTTGATTTGTATATCTGCACGCTTTACAACCTTTAAGGCTGTCTTGATTATTATTTTAATGTCACCCCAAAGGGAGATTTTTTGAACGTATTTTACGTCGTATGCAAGCTTGTCATCCCAAGAAATTGCATTTCTGCCATTTACTTGTGCAAGGCCTGTAAGACCTGGGCGAACGTCGTGACGGTGCTTTTCCTCCTCGGTATAGTATGGTAAATACTGAGGTAGAAGTGGTCTTGGGCCGACGATTGACATATGGCCAACGAAGATGTTAAATAGCTCTGGGAGCTCGTCTAGCGAGGTTGAACGAAGGATTTTGCCGTAGCGTGTAAGACGCTTTTCGTCTGGCAAGAGCTTGCCGTTTTCATCCTTGGCATTGGTCATTGTACGAAATTTTACTAGCTTAAAGATTTTTTCGTTTTTGCCTGGGCGAAGCTGTGTAAAGAATGGATTTCCCTTCATTTTTATAGCTCCGACAATAATTAAAATAAGCAAAATTGGGGAAAGGACTAGTATTGCAAGTCCGCTTAAAAGCATATCGTAAAAGCGCTTAAAGAATACACGATATAGTAGTGCTGAAAGCGCCACCCATACGATTACGCTTAGTACACAAATTATGGTTATTCCCCACCACGTTGTGGTTAGATTATGTAAAAACTGCTCCATTAAAAGCACTCCTTTATAGCTTTAATTACAAGGTCCTGCTCGTCCTTTGTCATTTTTATATCACTTGGCAAGCAAAGTCCACGTGAGAATATGTCCTCGCCTACTGGTGTGTCATATGCAGTAATAAAGTCATTTTTTGCAAAAACTGGTTGCATATGCATAGGCTTCCAAATTGGACGTGTTTCAATATTTAAGTCGTTTAGGTGATTTAAAATGTCCATAAACTTAACGTCACAGCCCTTGTTTATTGTCATACAGGAAAGCCAGAAGTTTGGCTCTGTGTTTTCAAGATATGGGTTCATTGTTATAGGCAATTCTGCGAGCCCTTTCTTGTATCTTTCGTAAATCTCCTTCTTTTTTGCCCTGTGCTCCTCTATGTGCAAGAGCTGACCTCTACCGATACCTGCGCACACGTTTGACATACGATAGTTGTAGCCAATATTCTCGTGCTGATACCATGGGGCATTTTCCCTTGCCTGTGTAGCAAGCTTAAAGGCAAAATCACGTGCACTCTTATCATCAGTGATAAGCATACCGCCACCAGAGGTTGTGATGATTTTGTTGCCATTAAAGCTGATTGCGTTATACCTTCCAAAGGTGCCTGTTTGACGTCCCTTATATGTAGCTGAAAGTGATTCGGCAGCATCCTCAATTAAAATTGCTCCGTGCTTTTGGCAAATTTCAAGGATTTCATCCATTTTTGATGGTGTGCCATATAGGTGTGCAAGGACAACCACCCTTGTGTCTGGATATTTTTCAAATGCCTTTTCAAGGGCTCTTGGGTCCATATTCCACGTTTCGTATTCAGAGTCAATAAATACCTGCTCTGCTCCCTCGTATGATACGGGGTTTACGGTTGCAGAAAAGGTCATATCCGTACAAAATACCTTGTCGCCCTTTTTCACCCTCGCAAGTTTCATTGCAAGGTGGAGCGCAGACGTTCCCGATGCAAGTGCAAGAGTGCTATACCTTGTTTCAAGTCCCTGTGAAAGATAGGCAGATATTTCATTTTCAAGCCCGTCACAGTTAAAGCCAAGTGGCGCAATCCAGTTTTTTTCAAAGGCTTCATTTACATATTTGATTTCTTCCCCGTGCATTGTTGGAGTTGCAAGTGGGATTCTTTTTTTAAGTCTTTCCATTGTCATTTTCCTTTGCTTTTGTTCAAGTAATAGACATTTGCACGTCAACATTCGTTGGCTTTTTTGCAAAATTACCTATAATATTATACATTATATCTATATAATTTTCAATAGTAAATTGTGTTTTGATTGTAAATAAGCTATGACAGATTAAAAAATAAAGTTCATAAATTTTTTTCAAAAAGGTATTGCAAAACGTAAAAACATATGCTATAATACAAAAGCAAAAAACAAGGCCCGTTGGTCAAGCGGCTAAGACGTAGCCCTCTCAAGGCTGAATCATGGGTTCGATTCCCGTACGGGTCACCAAAAAAACGCAGAATAGGATACAATTATTTGTGCCAATTCTGCGTTTTTTGTTGCTTTTTAGGGGTATTTTTGCCATTTGAAAGCGTAAAACTGAATATTATAATAAAAAAGAGCCTATCTTCCGAGAATTTTTGCACTCCCGGCGAATGGGCTCTTTTTGCTTTCGTTAAAATTATGGGTATTCGTTAAATTTATAGTATTTCGTTAAATTTATGGAGCTAATCGCTACAATATAGCTGGCAAAGGATAAATAGTGTTGAAATTATTGGAAAAATATGATATAATATGTTATATAAACTCGCAGTATAAATTTAGTAGACAAAGGAAAGGAGAAATACCATGACAAAAATCAGTGGAAGATTAATTGCTCTTTTACTTATTGTCGCGACTGTTTCGGCTATGCTTTCGGGCTGTGACTTGATTTTCAGTCAGAAGCCTGACGGTACGGTTAATTATGACGAAAAAATGGATGCCTCCACGGGAAAGTGGCTGCTTTTGGACGAGGCGGATACATACTTTGTTTTTGACGGCTCGGAGGGAGTTATGACCTTCAGCTACTACGAAGACGGCGCACTGAAACATCAGGGCAGCTTCAGATCTATATACAAAAGCTCCGACGATGCAAAGACTCCCCTGACCTTCATTCTCACAAGAAGCGACAAGGAGAAGGAGGACTGGATCAGCTGCTACGCCGAGGGCGTTGACAATGACTTCACACAGTTCAGTATCATCTACGCCGAGGAGGACCTGGGCTTCACCGACGGCACGGTCTATACGCACGTATACCGCATAGGCGAGATGCCATACAAATTCGGAACCTACGTGCTGGAGGGCGAATCCAACAAGTCCTACAGCAAGGACATCTATAACGACGGACAGTACCGTCTACCCGAGGGCACCTACACCGCAGAGAGCGGCCAGAGCTTATTTGTACTGCCCCTGATAAATCAGAGCTTCTCGCTCTTCATCTACACAAACGGCGATACGGTCATCGAGGGAATCTTCAATATTTCCGAGGACAGAAGAACGCTCTATCTCTATATTGAAAACGACATTTATGAAAAGGTAAGAAAGGCCGACAAGGATGACTACGACACCACCGTGAGTCTCTATTATCCGCCCGATTTCTATCTCCGCGGCAGCTTCGATAACAGCGACAACAGTATTGTTATAAACGGGCTCTATCATCACCCAGATAGCCCCACCGAAATCCAAGACTCGGTCTGGGTATTTGACACATACACAAGACAGTAAGAACGCATTATACGTATTGGAGAAAACAAAGAATAACCAATTAGCTTAAGGTTTTAGCCGAATAATTAAAATTGAAACCGTTTTCAAAAACCATCCGTTTTTGCTTAATTCATCCGCCTTGAATTTTGTATCCTTTTCGTAGCCCTTTCACAACAAAGCGAAAGCACTCCACTTGGAGTGCTTTTTTCGTTTTGTTGTGATTCCGTACGCTCATCGACCCATCTTCAAAATGCAATCGCATTTTGAATTGGGGGACGTTTGTGAGCGCTGCCAGTGGCAGATGAAGCGAACGACAAGGAGTGGCAGTCGTCCAAGAAAACGAGTTTTGACGAAGTTTGATTGGCTTACAAGTCGGATCGTAGCCATGTCGTTCTGTGAGCCAGG
>JAZQHJ010000059.1:0-34310 GCA_045540515.1 Eubacteriales bacterium | reverse complement strand
TTTATATTCAAAAATAGTTCCTCTTATAGTAATACGTCCCTTTGAAAATTCTAGCATTGATAATTCGTTACCTGTTATTTTTAATATGTAATCCTTACATCTTATAATTATCTCGTCTAAGTTATACTTTTTAATGCTCACACAGCCATCAATATCAAGCTGCTTATTACCGATAATATGTGCTGTGGGAATGTCTAAAATCCCTTCAATTGGAATGTCAAACTTATCAGAAATCAACTCAGATACCTTTCTTTTGATCATTATTTTCTCCTTAGTTAAATATAATTTCTTATAACTATACATATGAAAATGAGGCGATATTATATTACATATAAAAATAAAAAAATTCTTAATATGTATTTTGGAAATAATCATTCTGTTTATATATTTGACAAATGTAAAAAATATTTCTAAAAGTGTGTTAGATTCTTTAAGAAAGTGTTATAATACAGTAATTCCAACGTTATTTCCTACTCTATTAATTTCAAATTTATTGATTGGTATTAACAAATCACATGATGGTAAAAGAGGCAAAATATTTGATATTTTAGGCAATTGTAAAATATATTCAATTCATATATTAACAGGTATGCTCTGTGGATTCATTTCGGGACCAAAGGCAATATGTGAAGATTATCAAAACAAAAAAACTGATGAGCAAACAATAACTAACTCAGTAGCACTATCAAGCAATGCCGGATTAGGATTTATAATAGGCACAGTTGGAATTACATTATATAACGATTTTAAATTTGGTATCTATTTGTATTTTTCACAAATAGCTTCTGCACTTGTTACCTTTTTGATTTTTAAACGTAAAGCTAGGATTAACTATGAAGAATCATATACAAATGAAAAAATAAATTTATCTAAAATAATCTTAAAGGCAGTGACAAGTGCAATACATTCAATGTTGATTATTTGTTCTTTTTCCATCCTTGCAAATGCAATTATTTCAATTATTACAGATAATTTAAATTTCAACTATATTTTTGAAGTTTTTCTTTTTTCTTTTTTTGATTTTTCAAGTGCAATTTTCAAAATTCAAGGTTTGAATAATGAAATTTTAAAGCTTTTTCTGATTGGATTTTCAATTGGATTTGCTGGAATCAGTGTTCATTTACAAACATTTAGTGTTTGCGAGGGATGCCCTTTAAATAAATTTAAGTTTTTTATTTTTAAGCTCATACAAGCAATATTGTGTGGAATTTGTTCAACTTTGTTTATTTTAATATGATTTTTGAAAATTACTCTTGATTTTTAATATAAATAAATATATAATTTAGTTATAATACATTAAAGGAGAAACAATTATGAGTACTAGTACTGATAAACCCCGAGGGATAAATAAAATATGCAGTGCTAGTATTAGCCATAGTTGCTGATTTTAAAGCTGCATTTTCCCTCTCTAAATTAACGAAGGGAGAGTTAAAATGGAAAATTTAAAAGAAATTGTTTTAGAAATTGAAGAATTATTAGAAAAACGAGATTTTTATTCTATCAGAACACTTCTTCAAGATATGGAGCCTGCCGATATATATTTGGTTATTAAAGAATTTCCTAAAAAAATCGGCATTCTTTTCAGACTATTACCTAAGGATCTTGCTGCTGAGGTTTTTGTTGAAATGGATAGTGATTCTCAAGAAGAATTACTATATTCTTTCACTGATACTGAGCTGAAAGAAGTGCTTGATGAATTGTATATCGATGACGCAGTAGATATTATCGAAGAGATGCCAGCAAATGTTGTTAGACGTATTCTCTTCAACTCTGATGCTGAAACAAGAAAAATTATAAATGATATACTAAAATATCCTGATGATTCTGCCGGAAGCTTGATGACAACTGAATACGTTCATCTTGCAAAGGATATAACTGTCGAGGATGCGTTAAAGCGCATAAGACGAACGGGAGTAGATAAAGAAACTATTTATACTTGCTACGTTACAAAATCTGATAGAACTCTGCTTGGATATGTAACAGCAAAACAGCTTCTTCTCTCCGATGAGGATGTAATTATTGCTGATATAATGGATGAGAATATTATTTTCGTTAATACACACGAAGATAAAGAAATAGTTGCAAAAGAAATGAGTAAATATGACTTGCTTGCAATTCCAGTAGTTGACAATGAAAATCGACTCGTTGGAATTATTACTGTCGATGACGCAATTGACGTTATTGAGGAAGAAGCAACTGAGGATATTGAAAAAATGGCAGCTATGCTCCCATCTGACAAGCCTTATTTATTAACAAGTGTATTTGAGATTTTTAAGCAAAGAATTCCTTGGCTTCTTCTACTTATGTTTACAGCAACCTTCACAAGCCAAATAATCACTTCATTTGAAGGAAGGCTATCGCTTGTGCTAACAGCCTTTATCCCAATGCTTATGGGAACTGGAGGAAATGCTGGTGGACAAACGTCAGTTACAATAATTCGTGGTCTTGCACTCGAAGAAATACGAATGAGAGATATTTTCAGAATTATTTTCAAAGAATTAAGAGTGTCGTTACTCTGTGGACTTATGGTAGCTGTTGCGACGTTTGCAAAGCTTTTATTGATTGACAAATTGTTATTAAGAAACGATCAAATTACTTTAATGATTGCATTTGTGGTTAGCTTAACTATTTTTTCTGTAATTGTTATAGCAAAGTTTGTAGGATGCATTCTTCCAGTCTTTGCAAAAAGAATAGGACTGGACCCTGCTGTTATGGCTAGCCCATTCATCACTACAATAGTTGATGCGATTTCTCTGCTTGTTTATTTTGGAATATCTGTTTCACTAATAGCGTAAAACCGAGCATTATAGCTCGGTTTTTTGTTGCAATTTTTAATGTTTTTCATATTATATAATAGACATCCAAATTATATAAAGGAGGCGTAAAATGTGCGTTGTATCCTTAAAATCTGTAACTATTGCAACAAAAGCAAAAAAAGCATTAGAAAAATCAAACATTTATTCTGAAATTATAAAGCTAGAACCAGGTATGACAAAAAAAGGCTGTTCATACGGGATTAGATTTGATTGTTTATATTTAAACCATATAAAGGATGTCTTTTTAAAAAATAAAATAAAATATTCGGAAATACTCGATGATATATCTTGATAATGCTGCAACTACTTTTCCAAAGCCTACATGTCTTTGTGATGGAATTGGCTTTTGTTTAAAAAACTATTGTGGAAACCCTGGACGAAGTGCCCACTTTATGTCCTTAAAAAGCTCCGAAAAGATTTATGAAGCTAGAACTCTTGTTGGTGAGCTGTTTAATTCTGAGCCTGAAAATGTAGTATTCACCTATAATACTACTTATGCTCTTAATATTGCAATTAAATCATTGCTAAAGCCTTTTTCTCATGTATTAATTAGTGATATTGAACACAATGCTGTATATAGACCGGTTTACAATTTATCTAAACAAGGATTGTGTAGCTTTGATATATTTTCAAGCAATGGGACAACGGAAGAAATAATTGATAATATTCGAAAGCTAATTTTACCTTCAACAAAAATGTTAATATGCAATCATGTGTCTAATATTGGAGTTAGAAGAATGCCAATAAAGGAAATAGGAGAATTTTGCAAAAAAAATAACATTACATTTATTGTTGATGGTGCTCAAAGTGCAGGAATTTATAAAATTGATGTGAAAGCAATGAATATCAATGCTCTTTGTATTCCAGGTCATAAAGCTCTTTATGGTCCACAAGGAATTGGCATAATGATTTTAAATGATGTTGTTGGTAGAAGTATAATTGAAGGTGGAACAGGAATAAACTCACTAGAGCCCCAAATGCCTGATTTTTTGCCCGAAGCATACGAAGCGGGTACTTTATCAACGCCGTTGATTGCAGGGCTCTGTGAGTCTTTAAAATGGTTAAAAAATATAAATATAGAGCATGCTTGCTCTTTTGAAGAGGAGCTTTATAAGCTTTTAATTGAAAATTTAGCAAATATTAAGTGTGTAAAGCTATATTTAATGAATGAATATTGTGGAAATACAGCTTTGTTTAATATACCAGGTCTGAGCTCGCATTTTGTAAGCGAAGAATTGAATAAAAATGGCATTTGTGTAAGAAGTGGCTTTCACTGCTCTCCCTTGGCTCATAAAATGTTAAAAACAACTGATTCTGGAGCTGTAAGAATTAGCTTGGGTGTATTTAATACAAAAAAAGATATAATTGATACTATAAGCATTTTAAATCAAATAATTAAAAATAATAAAAAGAAAATCCGTCTGTGAGGGACGGATTTATTTTTTTCTTTTTTTAATAATTGAAAAAGAATAAAAGAATAATGTGAATAACATTATTCCTATCAATGCACCAAAAGAATCTACTAACACATCAGTAAGCTCTGGCGCTCTGCCAGTAAATTTTTGATGAATTTCATCAAAAATTGCATACAAGCTTGAAGAAGCAAAGGCTAATAAATATTTTAAAAACGCTTTGATTTTTAAAGTAAGATTGAACGCATTAGCAAATGAAAATCCAAGTAGCATAAAAATTCCAAAATGCGCTATTGTTCTTATTGTAGGGTGAAATTGGTGAATTTTTTGAGGAGTAATCTCTTCTTTTGGTAAAACAATTTCTAAGATTTCTTCGGTAACTGAGGAGCTTGTATTAGCAGAATCCTCCATGTTTTCTTGAGAAAATGAAAATATAATAATCATCGTGGCTAAAACGGTTGCCCAAGAAAGTAAAATTATTATAATTCTTTTACTCATTTCCAATTATCTCCAAGGCTGATGGCGTTTTTTCGCTTTTGAAAAACGCTGTTCCTAAAACGAAAATATTTGCACCTGCTTCATTTGCAATTTTTATAGTTTTATCATTGATGCCACCATCAACTTCAATATCGATATCACTAGAGATGCTTCGTATTGCCTTAACCTTCTCCATTGTAGATTCAATGAAGCTTTGACCTCCAAAACCAGGTTCTACAGTCATAACTAGCGCCATATCTATTAGATTTATATATGGTATAATTTCTTCAACAGGAGTGTTTGGCTTTATTGATATGCCTACCTTCTTTCCGAGTTTATGAATTTTGTCTATTGCGTTTAAAATTCTTTCTTTGTTTAATGCTTCTAAATGAAAGGTAAGAATATCAGCACCACAATTAATGAAATCATCAATATATCTATCTGGCTCAACTATCATTGCATGTACATCAACAATTAAATCTGTTGCTTTTCTTACAGAAGATATTACAGGCATACCAAAGCTGATATTAGGAACAAAAACACCATCCATAACATCAACATGGACGTATTTAGAGCCAGAGTCTTCGATTTTTTTAATTTCTTTACCTAAATTAAGCATATCAGATGCTAAAATTGATGGTGATAATGTTTTCATAAGTTCTCCTTTTTGTGTCAAAAAATGTTATATTGAGTAAAATGATATAAAGCTTCAGAGTGAGGTATAAGAATGGACCTAAAAAAATCAGACGTATATGCTTTTGTCTTATGCCTTGCTCTTTATTAAGCAAACGCTATGAACTGCTATTCCTTCCTTTTTTCCAGTAAAGCCTAGTCCTTCCTCAGTTGTCGCTTTGACATTGATGTCAAGATCAGATATCTGTAAAGTGTTAGCGATGTTTTGACGCATCCTCATTATGTAAGATGCCATTTTTGGGGCTTGTGCAATAATTGTAGCATCTATATTAACGATTTTAAAGCCTTCGTTACTTAAAATATAATTTACTTCTTTTAGTAAGTTTAAGCTGTTTGCATTTTTATATTTTTCATCATTATCTGGAAAATAGTAGCCAATATCTCTTTTTCCGCAAGCTCCAAGCAAAGCATCCGCTATTGCATGTACAAGTACATCCCCATCTGAATGAGCAAGAAGGGATTTTTTATATGGAATGGTTACTCCACCTAATATTATATGATCTCCATCTGTAAAACGATGTACATCGTATCCGTGTCCAATTCTCATATTATTGTTCTCCTCTTTTGTAAAGAATAGCTTCTGCTCTGAAAATGTCGTCCTTTACAGTGATTTTAATGTTATCGGGGTCACTATCTACTAGTTTTATCTTATATCCTGCATTTTCAAGCAACATACAGTCATCAGTTGCAGTAATTTGGTCTGCTTTTGCTTTTTGTAGGGCATTATTATAAGTGTCTATATCAAAAATTTGAGGCGTTTGAACAGTCCATAAAAGGCTTCTATCAATTGTATTTTTAATAAAACCATCATTATCGGAAATTTTAATGGTATCAGTCATCCTGTGTGCAGCAGTTGCTCCTCCGTGTTGTTTTGCTTCCTTTAACACCTCATCTATGATTTCGCTAGTGACTAGGCATCTTGCTCCGTCATGAATAGCAACGTATTGCGAGTTAGGATCAATATGCTTAAATCCTCTTGAAGCTGAAGCTTGACGAGTTTCCCCACCTGTAACTATACATTTTACCTTTGAAAAACCTTTATTTTCTATAAAATCTTTGTAATGCTCTGCATCTTCTTTACGAACTACAACAATAATTTCTCCTATCGCTTTATTGTTATCAAACACTCTAATTGTTCTTTCGGCAACAGAAACTCCGTTTATTAGCGCCATTTGCTTATTTTCATTTGCAGAAAATCTAGTGGAATCTCCTGCACATAATATTATAGCTGACACGTTATTTTTATCTTTACGAGAAAAGAAACTAGCTATTTTTGAAAAAAATTTAATCATAATGTTCTGCTCCGTCTTTATTACTACTCTTATTTTATCATAAATGATGCTAAAAATAAATATATAAAACAAAAAAAGAGCCAAAGCTCTTTATTTTTTGTTTTTTGCGAAGGTTGAATTCTATTTCCGGTGAAATTCCTCTTTTTCACCGGAAACGAAATCAAAATAAAATGTCGAAAGCATCAATATTGTTGTTGTAGCCAATTTAGCATTTCATCAAGCTCTTTTGAAGACATTGAATTTTTTCCATAAACTAAATCCATCATTTTAACAAATGATCCTGAATGATATTTAGCTAAAAAATCAATCGTAACGATTCTTATGTAATCCTCTTTTATTGAATCAACGAAATAGTATCTTTCTTTTCCCTTCTTTTCAGAATGAATGAAGCCTCTGTCCTCTAATCTTGAAAGAAATGAGATTAAGGTTGGAGCCTTCCAACCCTTTTGCTTGCCGACATTTTCCATAAGATAAGCTGTATTGACCGGTGATATAGGTGATTCCCAAATGGCGTTCATCACTTCATATTCTGCGTCCGGCAACTTTCTTATATTGTCCATGTCTTTTTCCCCTTCTTTTTAGTGACGCTTTTATATTATACACTTGTCTAATTTGTTTGTCAACAGTTTTTCGTCAATATTTTTCTATAAAAAATCGCACTGAAAAAAACAGTGCGACAAGTGTCTAAATTATTGTATTTTTAGGGAAATAAAATTTTCTATATCAAGTGCAGTTTTTATGTCAACAATTTCGTTGTCATCAAATCTTATGCCAAAAGCATTCTCTATATCTATGATAATTTGCATCATTCGCAGTGAGTCAATTCCCAAATCGAAAAGGTTTGTGTTTTCATCATAGGAGGAAGCTGGCATATCTACATATATTGAGATAATATTTAAAATTTTTTTTATCATTATATACCTTCTCTTATTATCTTTTTTATAATTATATACTTAAAGTTTTGTTTTTTCAAGTATTTTAGTAAATTTATTGACAAAATCATTTGTATTATTTATAATTTTTACAGAGGTGATTTTTTTGCTTAAAATAGACATTAGAAAAGAAAATTGCATTGCAATCATAAGATCGGTTGCTAGACGTAATAATACAATTTCAAAAATACAAGAAGATACTAAAATTGGCTATCAAACAATATGGTATATAACAAAAGATCTTGTAAAAAAGGGTTATTTAATAGAAACTACTTTAAAACGAGGTAAGCGAGGTCGTAATCCTAAGGCTTATGATGTTTCACCAAAATTTTATAGTACATATGTCATTGAGAGACCAAGAATATATTCAATTATTTCAATAAATATTGATGGAAGAGTTGCTTATAGATATGATTATTTCAAGCGAAGAGATTTATCATTAAAAAATGATGTAAAAAGACTCGTTGGAAAAATTAGGAGAGCGCCATTGTATGGTAAGCGTTGTGTTAACGTATTTTTAACATGCTCTGATGAAACTGCTCAGTACCTTCCACAGGATTATATTAGAACAACAAAGGAAGATATGATAATAAACGGTCTTTCTTCGGACAGAACAACAGCTCTTTTCAAAATCAATAATGTAATTACACTTTCTTTATATTCACACATTGTAACACCTGATGCAACAGTATCAGAAGATGTGATAAAGAAGATTTTTCCTATTGATGAATATTATGAATATGACGGAGAGCTGTTTTATGGCATTTTTGATGCCTTACAAAGTAATACAATTAAAAATTTTTATAAATTATTATAGATAAAAAGGAGTGCCAATGCACTCCTTTTTATTTTAATCTAGTAAATCAAAAATTGACATTTGGTTGGTTTGTGCTAAATTATCAAAAACGTGATTAATTCTAAGAGTTTCAATTACCGCCTTAGAAAGCATTGTTTTTTGTTGAAAATCCTCTATTGAATGAATTTCATTACTGTCACGTGCTTCTTTGATTTTTATAGCAGCATTTTCGCCAATTCCTTCAATTGATGAAAATGGCATTCTTATTTTCCCGTCCTCAGGTAAAAATTTGAATGAATCAGATTTCATCAAATCAACGGGAAGAAATTCAATTCCTCGTGCAAGGCATTCATATGCCATTTGTAAGGCTGTTACCATTTCTTTATCCTTTTGGGTTGCCGTGTTATCCTTGATTTTCTCTTCTATTTCAAATAGCTTTTTTAATACACCCATTTTACCATTTTCAACCATAGAGGATTCAAAGCCTCCTGGTGCAACGCTTAAATATGCAGTATAAAAAACGAGTGGCATATAAACCTTATACCAGCCTAAACGAATTGCGGATATAACGTATGCAGCGGCATGAGCCTTTGGGAACATATATTTGATTTTTTTACAAGAATCAAGATACCATTCAGGAACGTTTGCTGCTCTCATCGCTTCCTCATATTCAGGCTTTAATCCTTTACCCTTACGTACATCTTCCATTATTTTAAAGGCTGTTCCCTTTTCTACACCTTTATAAATTAGATAAGTCATAATGCTGTCACGAGTTCCAACTACGTCAGAAATAGTACAAGTTCCCTTTTTGATTAGGTCTTGTGCGTTTCCTAACCATACGTCAGTTCCGTGCGATAATCCAGAAATTTGTAGTAAATCCGAGAAATTTTTAGGCTTGGAATCCTCTAGCATTTGCTGAACAAACTTTGTTCCAAACTCTGGCAAACCATATGTTCCTACTTTACATTTAAGGTCTTTTAGTAAATCCTCTGAGCCCAATGGTTCGGTAGATAAAAATAATTGATAAACCTTTGGGTCATTCATAGGAACATCTAAAACAGATGTATTGGAATATTGCTCTAACATTTTGTATTTGGTTGGAATATCGTGTCCGAGCTCATCAAGTTTTAACAGAGTGTCATGCAAATATGAAAAAGTAAAGTGAGTGGTTACAATTGTGGAATTTGGATCGTCAGCAGGGTGCTGGACTGGGCAAAAATCGTATATTTCATATTCTTTTGGCACAACAACAATTCCTCCCGGATGCTGTCCTGTAGTTCTTTTAACTCCTGTACAAAGTCCTGCTAAGCGCTTCATTTCAGCACTGTTGATTAAAACCTCATGCTCTTCGGTATATTTTAAAATATAACCAATAGCTGTTTTTTCAGCTACTTCACCAATAGTACCAGCTCTAAATACATTTTTTGAACCAAATAAATCCTCAGTGTATTTGTGAATTTCTCCTTGCACATCACCTGAAAAGTTAAGGTCTATATCTGGTGATTTGTCTCCGTAGAATCCAAGGAATGTTTCAAATGGAATATCGTGTCCATCTTGGACAAATTTAGTACCACAATGAGGACAATTTTTATCCGGTAAGTCAAATCCTGAACCCACAGAACCGTCGGTTATAAATTCACAATATCGACAATATGGACATCTATAATGCGCTTGTAAAGGATTTACCTCAGAAATTCCTGCCATTGTTGCTACAAATGAAGATCCAACAGAGCCTCTTGAACCAACTAGATATCCAAGACTTTCGCTTTGATATACAAGCTTTTGTGCTATCATATATAGAACGGCAAAACCATTAGATATAATAGATGTCAGTTCTTTATTTAATCTTTCTGATACAACTTCTGGAATTTTTCCTTCATATGCATACATTTTTTCGGCTCTTTCCCAACACATTCTTTGCAAATCTTCCTCTGCACCATCCATTTTTGGAGTAAATGTTCCTTTTGGGAAAGGTCTTATTTCATCATAAGATATCATATCAGCAATAAGATTTGTATTTGTAACAACGACCTCGTATGCTTTTTCTTTTCCTAAATAAGAAAATTCCTCTAACATTTCATCGGTTGTTCTAAAATATATGCCTGTATCTCTATCGGCATCCTTAAACTTACTGCTTGCAAGTAGTATTTTTCGTCCAATTTCATCTTCTTTATTAAGAAAATGTGCATCACAGGTTGCTACTACTGGTTTGTTGAGCTTTTCACCCAGGGCTACAATTTTTTTGTTAAAATTAATCAAATCCTCATATGTTGCCTTGTTTTCATGAACTAAAAACATATTATTACATAAAGGTTGGATTTCCAAATAATCATAAAAATCAGCAATAGCTTCAATTTCTGCTTCACTTTTATTATCTAAAATAGCTTTAAATAGCTCACCAGATTCACAAGCAGAACCGATAATTAAGCCTTCTCTGTGTTCTTGTAGTCTTGTTTTTGGTATTCTAGGATTTCTTTTGTAATATTCTAAATAGCTTTCAGAAATTAGTCTGTATAAGTTTTTTAAACCTGTTTTATTTTTTACAAGTAGAATTTGATGATATGTTGGTAGCTTTAATGGATCAACCTTAGCACTCATTTCACTTGTCATTTTTTCGGTATCAGAAATGCCATCATTTTTTAATTTTTCAAACATTGCAAATAAAATATTTGCAAGCATTTCTGCATCATCACAAGCTCTGTGATGATTAAAATCTCCAAGCTTAAAATATTCTGCTAATACATCAAGCTTATGCTTCTTTAAATCAGGGTTTACAAATTTTGAAAGAGCTACCGTATCAAGATAAGTAAAATTAAAGGGCAATTTACATTCTTGACTTGCTTTGCGAATAAATCCTGTGTCAAATCCTGCGTTATGTGCAACAAGAATTCTATCACCTGCAAATTCATAAAACTCAGGTAAAACCTCGTTGATTTGACGTGCATCTTGGACCATTTCATTAGTTATTCCAGTTAATTCAATAATATTCTCAGGAATATCTATGTTAGGATTTACAAAAGAGTCGTATCGTGCAATGATTTCTCCATTTTTGATAATTACTGCACCAATTTCAGTGATTTTATCATTTTGAAAAGATAAACCTGTTGTTTCTATATCAAAAACGCAAAATTCATCATTGAAAGTAGCTTTTTTATCTCCGTAAATTGCTTTTGCGGTATCATCAACAAAATATGCTTCCATACCATATATTAGTTGAACACCTGCATCTTCAGCTGCTTTCATTGCGGGAGGAAAGCCTTGTACGTTTCCGTGGTCAGTTATAGCAACCGTTCGTAATCCCCACTTTTTAACACGTTCTATGAGCTCCTCTGGCTTAATTATAGCATCCTTTGCTGACATTGTAGTGTGACAATGAAGCTCAACTCGTTTTGTTTCAGCTGTATCAATTCTTTCGTATTTTGAAATTTTTGAAATATCAGTAACCGATAAATATAGGTCTTTATTTTTATTAAAATTATCTATATTAACACTTGCGATAACTGCATAAGAATTTCCTTTTTTAAAATAGGATTTTTCTTCTTCGAGTCTATCTGCTGTTGGATGAAGCTGGATAAATATTGATGCATCATTATCGGTAAAACCAATATTGATAGTATAAAAGGTTCCCTTTTTTGATTTAATTACCTTTTCTTCAATATCAAAAACAGTTCCTAAAACACAAACCTGTTGCATACCTGAGGATAAATTTCTAATTGGAACAACATTTTTTATTTCAAACATTCCACCTGTAACGTATTCTGGGCTAGAAATATCAAATTTTGTTGGACCAATTATTATTATGCCATCCATTTTATTATCTACGGATATATCATTGTTAGAAAAGCTTGTAACTCGCTTAAATGAATCGTGTAGTGCTTGTTCCTTTTCAAGCTTAGCACTTGAATTAGCGTTAGTTTTTTCATTATTTGATTGTTCAAGTGCATATTTTAAAATATTTAATTTTTCGTTTTCAAAGGCTTCAGCGTTGCGCTTATAGTCCTCACGTTGCTCGATCCTAATGGGTATTTGAAGATTAAATTCATCAGATATTATTTTGGAAAGCATTTCTGCAGTTTTCGCACCATTTAAAAGGTCTATTCCGCCTTGAATAAAAGGAACCTTGATTATAATTCCTCCGTCATCATCTGTAATAACTGTATAATCTTCAAAAAATCCCTTTGTAACCATTCCCAATCTGTATGATTCGAAAATTAAATCCTCTACATAATCAATGGTAAATAGCTCACTTGGATATTTGGGATGTATTCTAAAATAGTTCAAACGATATGCTTCATATATTTCGCTTTCGATTCTATATAAAATCTTTTTAGGAATAATAACGGAGGATGATATATCAACCTCCATCATTCGTTCTTCTTTATTAATTCTCATTCCTGTAACTTCAGCCATCATATATTGATCTAACTCTGATGACGGCGAATATTTAGGGAATCTTTCTAATAAGTTCATATTTACACCTGTCTTAATTTTAACGTCTATTATTGTGAAATTTCAATGTTATTAAGTAATTCACTAATCTCTTTCACTAAAATCTCTATTATTTTTTCTTCAGGAATTTTAGTAATAACTTGTCCTTTTTTAAACAAAACGGCTTCGCCATTTCCTCCTGCAACACCAATATCACATTCTTTGGCTTCTCCAGGACCATTTACTACACATCCCATCAAGGCAACCTTTATGTTTCTTTTAAACGGATTGCTAATATTTTCTAAACAAGATTTTAAATTTTTAGAAAGATTTATTAAATCAATTTTTGTTCTTCCGCAGGTTGGACAAGATATAATTTGTATAGAACCATTATTATATAGTCCAAGAGAAGTAAGTATTTCTCTTCCTGCTTTAATTTCCTCAACAGGATTTTCAGTTAAGGATACTCTGATTGTATCACCGATTCCAAGCGATAACAATGAACCGATGCCTATACTACTTTTTACTAATCCACTATATGAATCTCCTGCTTCTGTGACCCCTAAATGAATTGGATAATCACAGCTTTTTGATATTATTTTATTTGCCTCAATCATGTTTATAACATCGGATGATTTAACTGAAATAACTGAATTATAAAATCCAAATTTTTCAAGCAAATTTAAGTGATAGAAGGCGCTTTCTGCAAGTGCTTCAGGAGTTGGAGAAGAATACTTTTTTAAAATATGTTTTTCAAGTGAGCCTCCATTTACTCCAATTCTTATCGGAAGTCCTTCACTTTTGCAAGCATCTACGACCTCTTTGATTTTCCATTCTTCTCCAATGTTTCCAGGGTTTATTCTGATTTTATCAGCACCACATTTGATTGCTTCAAGAGCTATCTTATAATCAAAGTGAATATCAGCAACTACTGGAATTTTAACGCCACTTTTTTTAATTTTTGTAATAGTTTTAGCACTATCTAAGCTTGGCACTGTTAACCTTACAATATCACATCCACAATTTTCAAGCTGTATAATTTGTTTGATTGTAGAATCAGAGTCAAGGGTATCGGTATTTGTCATTGATTGAACTAAAATATCATTAGTTCCACCAATATAAATATCCTTTATTCTAATTTCTTTCGTCTTTTTTCTTATGATATTGTTTTTCATATTTCCTCTTTATTTAAACAAAAATAAAATGTCTTTAAGCATAATTATAACAGCAAGCCCCATTATAAGCGCAAAGCCAATCGCTTTTATTATATTCTCAACCTTGGAAGGTATGGGTTTTCTTATTACCATTTCAACAAAAAGCAAAAGCAAAGAACCACCATCAAGGGCTGGAATTGGTAATAAATTGAAAATTCCTAAATTCATTGATATAACTACAATTAAATAAAACAACGAATAAGTATCAGTTCTAGCTGCTTCAGTTATGGCTCCTGTTATTCCGATTGGTCCAGAAACTTGTTCTATTCCATATCTTCCTGTTATTAAATCAAACAATGAATCGTAAATCATTTTTATTGTAGATTTACATGAATAAAAGCTGTTTTTTATAACCGAGGCAAAGGAACGATCTTCGCCATATACTTTAAAATCTATTGCTCCAAATACAACACCTTGGCTAGTAACCTGTGGAAAAACTACATTATTAAGAGAAATTTTTTCCCCGTTTCTTTTTACAGTGATATTAACGGGCTTATATCCCTTTCTCATAATTTCATAGCTTAATTCACTAGCTGTATTTACTCTGGTATTTCCTACCTTGATTATTTCATCACCTATCTGTAATTGCTGAGCACTTGTAGAATTTTGATTAAATTCACCAATTACAGTAGTACCAAATCTTGGAGTTGTTGCAGTCAAAATGGTCATTATAATAATGCCGACAAGTAAATTCATTACTGCTCCAGCAGCAATTATAATAAAGCGTTTCCATGCTTGCTTCTTATTAAAGGCGTTTGGATCGTCGCTTTCTTCATCCTCGCCTGCCATTGCTACATATCCTCCAAAAGGTAATATTCTTAAGGAATATGCAACGTTATCTTTACCTTTTTTTGAAAAGATTTTTGGTCCCATTCCAATAGAAAACTCTTTAATTGTAACTTTGAAAATTTTAGCAAACATAAAATGGCCAAGCTCATGTATAAAGATCATAAAGCCAAATATGAAAATTGCCAAAAGAATATATAATACTATCATTTTTACCTCACATCTTTGAGCTTAAAATGACAAACTTAATAGTTAGTTATTATAAATAAGCTTTTTAGTAATTTCTCTTGCTTCCTTGTCAGCAAGTAAAATATCATCCAAGGAAGGACTTTTAATGTTTTTAAAATTAATAATTGTTTTTTCAACAATATCAAAAATATCAATAAAGCCAATTTTATCTTCAAGAAACGCATTGACTGCAATTTCATCAGAAGCATTAAGAACAGTTGGTAAAATTCCATCTTGTTCAATAACATAGTAAGCTAACTTTAATAGTCTAAAAGTTTCATAATCAGGCTTTTCAAATGTTAATTCTGATAGAGCTGAAAAATCTAAGCTTTTTGCATAAGAAGGCATTCTGCTTGGATAAGTAAGTGCATATTGTATGCACGTTCTCATGTCGGGTGCACCCAATTGAGCTATTATGCTGTTATCATCATATTCGACTGCTGAATGCATTATGCTCTGCGGATGGACAACTACATCAATCATATTGGGCTCAACATTGAATAGCCTTACCGCTTCAATTACTTCAAAGCCCTTATTCATTAATGTAGCACTATCAATTGTAATTTTTGGCCCCATTTTCCAAGTTGGATGAGCCAAAGCTTCTTTTGCAATAATATTCTTGAGCTCTTGGACTTTTTTTCCACGAAAAGGTCCACCAGAAGAGGTTAAAATAATTCTTTTTATTGAATTAGTTCTATTTCCTTGTAAGCATTGAAAAATCGCACTATGCTCACTATCGACTGGTATTAACTCACCATTATTATTTTCTAGTTCTTTTTTAAGTAAATTGTAAGCAATGACAATGGCTTCCTTGTTTGACATAGCAATTCTTTTACCACTTTTAGCGCAAGATATTGCTGGCGCTAGTCCATCAAAGCCAGAAATAGCATTAATTGCTGTTTTTGCATTTGATTCTCCAATTACTTCATTTAAGCTCTTTTCACCGCTAAAAACCTTTATATTCGTGTCAGAAAGTCTTTCCTTTAAATTTTTAGCACTATCTTCATTGGTAAGTACACAAAATCTAGGATTAAATTCTCTTGCTTGCTTTTCAATGGTATCAACGGACGATTTTGAAGCTAGCAAATCAATTTTTAAATTTAAAAGCCTAGCAACCTCTATACTCTGTCTTCCGACAGAGCCAGTTGATCCGAGAATGGCTATTGTATTGTTGTCACAAATCATAATTTCCTCTTAAAATGCTAAAAGCATATTCAAAACAAAAAGTACTGGTGCTGTTAGCATAACACTATCAAATCTATCTAAAACGCCTCCGTGACCAGGGAAAATTGCACCATAGTCCTTTATATTGTATTGCCTTTTAATGACAGAAGCAATTAGATCGCCAATTTGAGATACAATTGATATTACAAGGCCTAAAATGCAAAGCTTTAAATAGTTAAGATTAGCTCCAAAGAAGGAGTTTACTATATAAGCATATAGAGCAAATGCGGCAATTGTAAATGTAATACCACCAATTGAACCCTCTATTGTTTTTTTAGGGCTAATTGCAGGAATCAATTTATGTTTTCCAAATAAAATTCCAACAAAGTATGCAAAGGTATCACAAACCCAAGCACCCAAAAAAGCTAAAATATAAATGTATTCTCCGTCTTTTCCTGTTCTCAACATATAAATTGAGCAAAAGCATCCGATTACATAAATATTAAGCGTAAATAAAGTAAGCACATCTCGTATGGAAATGTATGAATATGAAATTTTTTCTCTTTCATCAATAATTTTTCTACTATTTTTTATCAGTGCATATACAAGATAATAAATTAAAATTCCAAATATAGCAAGCATTGATATTGCTAGAAAAATCCTATTTGAAGAAAGAATGTATCTAAGCATAGGAAAACTAATAGCAATGAAATACATTGGAAAAGTTAAAGTAAAATTTTTGTCATATCCTAAGCATTTTGACATTTCATATACACCAAATGCACTAAGAATAGATATGGCTATTGGGAAAATTATATTCCAACCATTAAAATGAGATGCAACACAAATAGGAATAAATAGTAGTATTGCAACAATTCCAGTAATAATTCTTTTTAACATATATTAGTCCTCGTTTTTTATTCCACCGAATTTTCTTTCTCTTGAATAAAAATCTTTTATTGCCTTTAAAAGTTCTTTTTTGTTAAAATCTGGCCACAAAGCTTCTGTTACATATATTTCAGAATAAGCGCATTGCCATAACAGAAAATTAGAAATTCTAAATTCGTTTGCGGTTCTTACAATTAAATCTGGGTCAGAGGAAGCACTAGTGTACAAATGCTCCTGTATGTCCTTTTCTGTTATGCTTGTTTTCCCTTTTTTGATCAAGGTATTACAAGCATGAACGATTTCGGCTCTTCCTCCATAATTTATTGCTATATTCAATGTTTTTTGATTATCTTTTGTTGTATTTTCAACATCTAGCATTTTGTTTTTAAGGCTTTCGGAAAAAACGTTTTTATCTCCCAAAAAAACTATTCTTATATCCTTATAGCTTTTAGTTTTTTCAATGTATGATTCTAGAAGAGCTAAAATCGCATTTACCTCATCCTGTGGTCTGGACCAATTTTCGGTAGAAAAAGCATAAACTGTTACTGTTTTTATTCCAAGTGAAAAACAATTCTCAACAGTTTTTTCAAAAGCTTCTGCTCCAAATTTATGTCCAACTTTTCTTGGTAGTCCTCTTTTTTTTGCCCATCGCCCATTGCCATCCATAATGAAAGCTATGTGAGAAAGACGAGAATCGACTACTATTTCATTCTTCTTTTTTTGAGCCATTATTAAACTCCTAGTTAATATAAGGCTGCCTATTTAAGACAAAAATCTTATCAAAGCAGCCTCTTTTATTAGATTTCCATAATTTCTTTTTCTTTGCTTGCGGTGATTACATCAATCTCTTTAATGTATTTATCTGTAAGGTCTTGAACAGTTTTTTCAGAAGACTTTTGTTCATCCTCTGTCATTTCACCATTTTTCTTCATATCCTTCGCCTTATCCATTGCATCACGTCTTATGTTACGAATTGCAACCTTTGCATCCTCACCGAGCTTAGAAACTTGCTTTTTAAGTTCTTTTCTGCGATCCTCAGTTAGTTGTGGAAAAACAAGTCTTATAACTTTACCATCATTAGCTGGGGTAATTCCAATATCAGAAGCAAGAATAGCTTTTTCAATATCTTTAAGAATAGTAGTATCCCAAGGCTGAATAACAAGTGTTCTTGCATCGGCAACGGAAATAGTTCCTAATTGGTTAATTGGTGTTGATGATCCGTAATAATCAACAGTAACTCTATCCAAAATTTTGGCATTTGCTCTTCCTGCTCTTACGGTGTCAAGCTCATTTTTATAAGCTTCGATTGTTTTCTTCATTTTTGTTTCAAATTCTTTGATATCGAGTTTCATATAATTTATTCTCCTTTTACAATAGTACCCATTTCGGCACCCATAATTACCTTGTAGATGTTTTCTGCATTATCTAGTCCAAAAACATGAATAGAAATATTGTTATCCATAGCAAATGAGGTAGCTGTTGAATCCATAGCTTGCAACCCTCTTGCTAATATTTCTTTGTATGTAATGTTAGTTAGCTTTACAGCATTTTTGTCTTTTCTTGGGTCAGCCGTATAAATAGCATCAATATTTTTTGCCATTAAAACAACCTCAGCACCAATTTCTTTTGCTCTAACAACAGCTGCTGTATCAGTTGAAACGCAAGGAATTCCTAGTCCTGCACCAAAAATAACGACCTTGCCATTATTTAGAGATTCGATTGCATCATCTCGAACGAAAGGCTTTGCGAAGGCGCGTATCTCAACTGCTGTCATTACCTCAGTATCAATTCCTTCTCTTAAAAAAACTTCTTGAAGAGCCAAAGCGTTAATACAAGTTCCAAGCATTCCCATGTGATCTGCTTTAATTCTGTCCATATCTCCGCCACTTCTGCCTCGCCAAATATTACCAGCTCCAACGATTATGCCGAACTGAACTCCGTGGCTCATTGATTTTTTTATAGCATTGGCAATTTCTTTTATATAATCGAAATTCAAAATTCCATCTTTTCCAGCAGAAATAGCCTCTCCAGAAAGCTTTAATAATACTCTTTTATAAACTGGTGTATTCAAAATAAGCTCCTTAATTTTTACTTTCTTAATAAACTATATATATAATACTATATTTTTATTTATTTGTAAATAGGAAAAACAGAAATTTAACTAAAAAACTCGGATAAAATATCCGAGCTTTTATAGTTTGTATTTTGATTATTTAATCATTTTTGCGATTTCTGCACCGAAATCATCTTCTCTTTTTTGGAGACCTTCTCCTCTTTCGTACATCCAGTAGCCAGTAACCTTTATGCTTCCACCAAATTCTTTAGCTGTTTGATTAATGTACTCTTGAACGCTCATCTTGTCGTCCTTAATGTACTCTTGCTCTAATAAGCAGTTCTTTTCATAGAATTTACCTAGCTTACCAGCAACCATCTTCTCAAGAATTTGAGCAGGCTTATTAGCATTTTTAGGATCGTTAGAAAGCTGTGCAAGAATGATTGACTTTTCTTCTTCAATGTCCTTTTCAGGAACTGATTCCTTATTTAAGTATAGAGCTGATGTTGGAGCTCCTGCAACTTGAAGTGCAATATTCTTTGAAAATTCTGGGAAACCAGGATGGTTCTTAGCAACCTCATCAGCTTCGAAAGAAACGATTACACCTGTTGAGCCTTTACCATGGATATAAGTACCAACTGTACCATCAACGATAATAAAACGACGAATGTTCATATTTTCGCCAATTGTGAAAATCATATCCTTTAGCTTTGCATCAACAGTCATATCAGTGTCAATGTATTGCTTTGTTAAAAGCTCTTCAACACTTGTAGGTCTTGTAGCAAGAATTGTTTTAAGAATGTTCTTAACAAATTCAAGGAAAGTTGCGTTTTTAGCAACGAAGTCTGTTTCTGCGTTAACTTCAATCATCGCTGCAGAATTCTTATCATCAGCAACAAGAATATCAACTACACCCTCGGCAGCAATTCTGTCTGCCTTCTTTGCAGCAACAGCTAGACCTTTTTCACGAAGAATCTTTACAGCCTCATCCATATCACCATTAGCCTCTGTAAGTGCTTTTTTACACTCCATCATGCCACATCCTGTGATTTTTCTTAATTCATTTACCATACTAGCAGTAATAGCAGCCATTTTAATTTCCTCCGTAAATTTTTAATTATTCTGCATCTTCAGCTACAGCTTCTTCAGTAGCCTCTTCAACTGTTTCAACAGGTGTTTCGCCCTGTCTGCCTTCGATTACAGCATCAGCAATTGCAGCAGAAATAAGTTTAATTGCTCTAATAGCATCATCATTACCAGGAATGATATAATCAGCATCATCTGGGTCACAGTTTGTATCAACAACAGCAATTACTGGGATACCTAGTCTCTTAGCTTCAAGAACTGCATTGTGCTCTTTCTTTGTATCAACGATGAAAATTGCATCTGGAAGTCTTTCCATATCCTTGATACCGCCAAGATTCTTTTCGAGGTTCTCCATTTCCTTTGTGAGACCAGCAACTTCCTTCTTTGGAAGCAAGTCAAATGTACCATCCTCCTGCATCTTCTTCAATTGTGCAAGACGAGCTATGCTCTTTTTGATTGTTTGGAAATTTGTAAGCATACCACCAAGCCAACGTACATTTACATAGTACATACCGCAACGAATAGCCTCTTCCTTAATCGCATCTGTTGCTTGCTTTTTTGTACCAACAAAAAGCACTGTTCCTCCGTTTGCAGAAAGATCTCTTACAAACATGTAAGCTTCCTCAAACTTTTTAGCTGTTTTTTGAAGGTCAATGATATAAATACCATTTCTTTCTGTGAAGATGTACTCTGCCATCTTAGGGTTCCATCTTCTTGTGTGGTGACCAAAATGTACACCAGCCTCGAGTAGTTGTTTAATTGAGATAACTGACATAATTTAATGTCCTCCTTTGGTTTTTTCCACCACGTCACGCTTACCATTACAACCAAGCACATATGCTTGGCACCAAGCAATGCATCATAGCATGAGTGTGTGTTTTATTTGTGTGCCTCTCATAGCACGAACTGCATTATAACACACACATAAATATAAGTCAACACGAAAAAACACGTGTTCACAAAAAATTTACATTTATTTTTTTATTTGGCTTTTTTCTTTTGATTTTTATCATTAGAAGTGCAACACTCATCATTTGAAATTCCTATATCAACTAATATGGTGTCCTTCCCTATTTTACATATTTTTTCCCAAGGAATTACAATATCTGTGCACCTTTTAAAAGAAAAAATACTTCCCTCTCCTGGCAAAATAATCGCAGTGAGTCTTCCATCACAAGGATCGATTTTGAAATCAGACACATAGCCTAATATTCTTCCGTCACAAATGTTAATTACCTGCTTTTCTGTAAGTTGTGTCATATATTCTCTCATATTTTCTTTCCCCCTTTTATACTATATCTATTAAAAAAAGGTAAAAAAGATACAAAAAAATAGGCCATTATTAAAATGACCTATTATTTGATATAACTATTTGCATGTGTTGTATAGTGCTTTATAAAGTGTAACAAGTGAAACAAATTCTTCAGAATGAAGCTTTAAAATAATTTCATTAGAATTATACTGGTTTTTCAAAGCAATATTATTCTCATATTCTAATGTTTCCTCGGCTGTTGGTTCAGCTTTTGCTTCATAATTTTCAATTGCTTTATTCAGCTCATCAATATTAATAGAATACAAGGTAACAAACTGTTCGAACTCAGAAGAAGTCATTTTGTTAACAGCACTATTCACCTCATCAACAAATGATGCAAATGTTGTTGTAAGAGTCTTCAACTGCTCTTTTTGTTCATTTGTTGCTTTGGAGTTATAATTCTGTTCAAAGTTAACATAAGGGTCTTTTTCGGTCTTATAATTGATATAAAACTTAATATTTTCCCAAGCTTCAACAGAGCTTCCATCCTTTAAATATGTGTTATAACCATTACCAATATTTAGGTTAGACATATCATAAATAGGATTACCAGCCTCATCCTTTATAAGGTTAACAACGGTTTCGTCGTTTTCGTTGGTATCAAGTGTGTATGTTTTTCCTTCAATACCATATTGTAAAGCAGTAATGAGGTCAGCATCAGTTTGAAGAAGATATAGCATACGCAATGCTCTTTCGTAATTTGCTGAATATGTGCTTATTGCAAACATTCCGTTAAATATTTCTGCTTCATCAACAAAAGGAGCCTCTGTAATTATAATCTCATAATCCTCTGCATAATCAACAAGATTTGCATCAGAGCCTAAAATCATAACGGCAGCCTTTTCGTTGTCTGCAAGATTTTCATTAACATAAGAATTTTCAGCAAGCTTCTTATAAAGCTTAATGTAATCTACAAACTCTTTAGAATCAAAAATAGTTGAAGGAGTTGCATTTGAAGCGGAGCCAGTAATTAAGTCAAAATTGATATTATCAAGCTCTGGTAAATCATATAATCCAGAAATATTATTAATGTCTGCTCCACCAACAAATGGAACTATTCCATCAATCTGTGCTTGACCAACTAGATTAATAAACTCTTCACATTCAACAAAATTCGTTGGATAGGCTTTATTTTGACAGTATTCTGCAAAAAGAGCCTTATTAACTAATAAATATTTTTGATTTGTACCAGTTGCAAATTGGTGGTTGTTAGGAATGGCATAAATATCACCTGTGCTATTTGAGTAGTTACTTAAAATAGCGTGTGAAATCATTTTGCGAATATCTCTATAACTTCCAGTTTGAACATCAAGAACCTGTTTAAGAGAGTATAATGCCCCAGCATCAATGAAATATTGATAATTATCCTTACCATTTATGTAGAAAATATCAATTTGATTAGAAAGAACGCTAGGATAAATTATATCGTATCTTCCTGATTCGGTCTTTTCTACCTTGTTTTCATAGTTATCAGCAACTATGCTAGGAAGAAGAAGCTTATTTGGATCCTTCTTTTCTTCATTGGTTATAGCAGTGTTGCTTTTAATTGTGGTTAAATGATCAGACAGCTTTTGCTGATATTCTTCAAAGGGAACGGCAGTGATTTTGATTTGTGTACTATACGTTCTCTTTAATTCTATATTGATTTGATTCTCAATTGCTTGTAAGTTTTCTTTGAATGCAGTATCGTCAACATCTGAATTAGTTGGTATCCATAAAGACAGAGTTAGCGCTACGTCTCCTGCGTTTTTAATTTGTTCAATTTGCTCTTCTTCCGTTAGCTCTTTTTTACAAGATGAAAATACAAAAGGAACAATTAACAATAAAACGAAAAAGAGACACAATATTCTTTTTCCCATTTGAGATTCCTCCAAAAATTATGTTACAAAATATATTTTACTATAAAAAAGAATGAATGTCAAGAATAATAATTAGTCAAGATAGTCTCTTAGTAGCTTTGATCTACTTGGATGACGAAGCTTACGAATTGCTTTTGCTTCAATTTGTCTAATTCTTTCTCTTGTAATTCTAAATTCTTTTCCTACCTCTTCAAGAGTTCTGGTTTTTCCGTCTAATAAGCCAAAACGTAATCTTAAAACCTGAGCTTCCCTTGGAGTGAGTGTGTCGAGCACCTCATTTAGCTGTTCCTTAAGAAGTGTATATGAAGCAGCATCAGCAGGAGCTGGTGAATCCTCATCTGGAATGAAATCTCCCAAGTGGCTGTCCTCTTCTTCACCGATTGGTGTTTCTAGTGATACAGGCTCTAGGGCATATTTCATAGTGTCTCTTACTTTTTCTGGAGTCATTCCAATTACAATTGCAATTTCTTCTGGAGTTGGTTCTCTGCCAAGCTCTTGAAGAAGCTGTCTTGAAACTCTTGAAACCTTATGAATTGTTTCTACCATATGAACAGGAATTCTTACGGTTCTTGCTTGATCGGCTATTGCTCTTGTGATGGCTTGTCTTATCCACCATGTTGCATAGGTTGAGAATTTAAAGCCCTTTGCGTAGTCAAACTTTTCAACAGCCTTCATAAGTCCTAGGTTACCCTCTTGAATCAAATCCAAGAACGCCATACCCTTTCCTACGTGTTTTTTTGCAATGCTGACAACAAGTCTTAAATTGGCTTCAACAATCTTATCCTTTGCGTAATCATCTCCTGCCATCATTCTTTCGGCAAGAATAACCTCTTCCTTAGGATCAAGTAGCGGAACCTTACCAATTTCTTTAAGATACATTCTAACCGGGTCGTCAATTGCGAGTCCCTCTTGCATCTTTTCGATTTCTTCTGGGCTCATCATTTGCTCAACCTCACTTTCAAGGTCAGCAAACTTATCACTACTGATATTATCGGTAATTTCTATACCATTTGTCTCTAGTGTTTCATAGATTTTGTCAATTTGGTCCATATCAAAATCTTGATAACCGCCAATTGCATCAAGTAAATCTTCATTACTAATTGAGCCATCGTGCTTGCCCTTTTCGATAAGCTCATCTAAACTAAAATTCTTTTCTGAATCCATAATTTTACCCCTTAAAAATCATTTCTTCTTTTTATTGATAGCACCTAAAATGCTATCAATGTCATCTTCGTCTTTTATTTCTTGCTTTTGTTCTAAAAGTGAATCTATAAGCTTGTTAAAAACATCAATTCCATTTTCTGTAAGCTGTTGTCGTTGTGCCATCATTTTTGTAATTCTTGAAATTTCATCAACATTAAAATGCTCTTCGATAAAAGCTATATCAAACCTACCGGTTTGCTGGTAGCATTCTGTAATTTTTTCAAAAACCTTTCTACAAAAATCTGTTATAAAATCTTCTGGCTTTAATCTTTCTATTCCTACCTTTAAATGTGAAGGATAAATTTGCATAAGCCCTAAAATGGCTTCTTCAATTTTACTTGCCTTTAAATAAGTAGCACTTGACGGATTAACTCTATCTCCAATACCACTTGACTTGCGATAAAGGTCGGATGCTTCATTTCGCTTTGCATCTCTTGTACGCTTACGCACCCTTGTTGACACGTCTGCCTTTATTGTGCTTAAAGGTATGTCTAAAACCTTTGACATTTTTTGGCAATATAGCTCTCTTTCAACCTCAGAAGGATATCCTGCTATAATTTCGCATATTTCATGACAAGCCTTTACCTTTTCGTCAACATTTAAGATATTATATTTTGCCAATATCGCATCAGTTTCATACTCAAATTTAGATTTTGATGCTTGTAGTAAGGCTTTAAAGCTATCTTTACCAAATTTTTTGATGTATTCATCTGGGTCCTTAGCATCCTTTAAGGCTATTATCTTTACGTCAACTCCAACCTCTTGCAAAAGCTTAAAGGCTTTGTTTGCAGCTGTTTGTCCTGCTGAGTCACTATCATATGATATAAAAACTCTTTTGGTGTATCTTGCAAAAAGCCTTGCCTGCTCCGAGGTGATTGCAGTTCCTAACGTAGCAACGGCATTTTCAAAGCCAGCAGAATGTAAAGCAATTACGTCCATATATCCTTCACAAAGAATCATTGAATCTGTGCAATGGCTTCTTGCAAAGTTTAGAGCAAATAGGTTTTTACTCTTCTTAAATGCCGGAGTATCTGATGTGTTAAGATATTTGGGCTTTGAATCATCTAGCACTCTACCACCAAAAGCAATTATATTACCTGTTGTATCAATAATTGGAAAAATTACTCTATTTCTAAAATAATCATAGACTCCCTTATCGTTTTTTCCACATAAAAATCCAACGACCATTTCCTCATCTGTATATCCGAGCTTTTTCAAATGATCGTGTAACGAACGAAAGCTGTTTGGCGCATATCCAAGACCAAAGTGATTTATGATAGCTCTTGAAAGCTGTCGCTTTTTAATCAAGTAATCTCTTGCTTCTGTGCCTATTTTTTCATCAAAAAGGCAATTGTGAAAGAATTTTGCAGCTTCCTTATTCATATCAAGTATTCTTTGTCTTCCAATTTCCTTTTTACCAACACTTGTGGTTTCCTCAGGTAAAGTAATACCACAGCGCTGAGCTAACAATCTAACGGCTGAGATATAATCGAGATTTTCCACTCTCATAATAAAAGAAATTGCATCACCACCAGCACCACAGCCGAAGCAATAAAATGATTGCGTTGCTGGAAAAACAGTAAACGAAGGTGTTTTCTCGCTATGAAATGGGCAAAGACCATTCATATTTGAGCCTGCACGCCTTAATGTTACATACGAGGATATAACATCATCAATAGGATTTCTAAACTTAATATCATCAATTATTTCTGGAGATAAAATCATACCTGTCTCCTCCATGTAGAAGGAACATAAAGCTCTCTAAAAAGATCAATTGCATATCTGTCAGTCATACCAGATAAATAGTCGCATACACAACGCTCTACTCCCTCTGATTCAAGATTTCTCTTGTAAATTTCAGGCATTTCATTTGGCCTTTTAATAAAATACTCAAAGAGGATGCGAAGCATTTCAATAGCCTTCTCCTCCTGTGCCTTTGCAATTTTACTAGTATATACATTTTCAAACAAAAATGTACGTAGCTCCATAGTAGCTTGTCCTATTTCGTCCGTAAATCTTATGTATGGCTTGTCAGTGCTTTGAGTGATTACAGAAGATACCATTCTATTGATTCTTTCTCCGTGCCCCTTTCCAAGAGTACTAATGAGCTCCTTAGGGATATCCTCTATTTTTAACACTCCGCCTCTTATTGCATCATCAATGTCGTGATTTATGTACGCAATTCTATCAGCAACCTTTATGATTTTGCCCTCCAAGGTTGATGCTTCGTTTTCACCTGAATGATTTAAAATAGCGTCTCTTACCTCAACAGTAAGGTTTAAGCCTTGTCCATCATTTTCAAGCTTTTCTACTACTCTGATGCTTTGCTTATAATGTGCAAAGTCCTTTGAAAAAAACTTTTGCATAGCATATTCACCAGAGTGACCGAAAGGTGTATGTCCTAGATCGTGTCCAAGTGCAGCAGCCTCACACAGGTCCTCATTTAAATTTAGAGCCCTTGCAATGATTCTTGCAATTTGTGTTACCTCTAGGGTGTGTGTCATTCTAGTTCTGAAATGCTCATCTTGCGGAAAATAAAAAACCTGTGTTTTGTGCATTAGCCTTCTAAATGATTTTGAGTGTAAAATCCTGTCCCTATCTCTTTGAAACTCTGTTCTGTTTGGACAAGCAGGACATTCCTTATCTCTGCCCTTTGTATTTGCTGTTAAAAAAGCATACTTTGACAAAACCGTCTTTTCTCGTTCGCAAAACATTTCTGATACCGTCATTCCACTTTCCTCCTTTCATAAATTTATCAATATATAAAATACGCAAAAAAAGCGATAAATACTTTTTTTGCGTAATTATTTCGTGTCAATTCGTGTTTTTTTGTAATTTAATTTTAATTTTCCATTAAATAAATCAATAATTCTATTTTCAAATTCTTTTGAAATTTCTGATCTTATTGCAAAGGTGATTTCGATTTCTTCTGAAAAATCTGTATTATCAATAATTGCATCATAGCTTAAAAGCTCGGTATTTATTTTTCCGTAATCAGAATATGTAAGCTTTACTGAATATTCGTTATAATCCTCATAAACCTTAACTCCGGATTTTTCAAGTGCCATTGATGCCGATGTCGAATAAGCTCTTACCAAGCCTCCTGCACCAAGCAATATACCGCCAAAATATCTCGTTATCACTACAAGCACATCCGTTATACCTGCCATCTTAATTGCGTTTAAAACAGGCATTCCTGCTGTTCCTTGAGGCTCATTATCATCCGAATATCTTGCGATACTATCACCTATTACATATGCATATACATTGTGAGTAGCATCATGATATTCTTTTTTCTTTCTTTTTATTATTTCAAGGGCTTGCTCTTCATTTTCTACAAATGTAGAAAAACCGATAAATACTGACTTTTTTTCAATAAATTCAATTTTGGCAGTATCTCTAGGTCTTTTAATTTTCTTTGATGACATATAGCTCCTTTCAGCATTTTAGACAAATGTAAAATTATGCATTTTTAATATATTTTTTATACTGCCCCTCCGTTTTGTTATCAACCCAGGCTTCAACTATCGTTCCGTCATCTGCATAGCTAGTTTCAATAACCTCAGCGACATTATAAAAGGTGCTCAGTGCCCCTTGCTCAGTGTAAGGGAACAAGAATACTATTCTCTTTTTTCCATAGCGACAAAGCGCCTCAAATTGCTCTATAAGCTCTTCTGTTCCAGTGTTATTTTTAGCAGATAATGTTACTACTCTACCCTTTGGTGAAAAAATCAATCTTAAATCAAAAATCCTTTCATTTGTACACATATCAGCTTTATTAAAAACATAAAGTCTTGGCTTAGCTTGCACTTCAAAATATTCAAGAATAGAATCTACAACGGAAATATGCTCAAGACATTCATCATCGGATGCATCGACAACAATTATTAAAAAGTCAGAATAAACAACTTCCTCAAGAGTTGAACGAAAGGCGTGTATCAGGTGGTGTGGTAGCTTTCTTATAAATCCAACCGTATCAGTAAGAAGCATTTCGAGTCCACTTGGAAGAGTATATTTTCTTGTTGTAGGGTCAAGCGTTGCAAAAAGCTTATCTTGAGCTAAAATTCCTGCATTTGTTAATAAATTTAAAAGAGTGGACTTCCCTGCATTGGTGTATCCAACTATGCAAGCCTTAGGAATAGAGCTTTTATCCCTTTGTGCTCTCATTATTTGTCTGTTTTTCTCTATTTCCTTTAATTGCTCTTGCAAATAAGTAATTCTTGCTGAAATTCTTCTTCTATCAATTTCTAGCTTGCTTTCACCAGGTCCACGAGTTCCAATGCCACCTCCAAGACGAGACATATCCTTACCTCGACCAACGAGTCGTGGAGCTGAATATCTTAGCTGAGCAAGCTCAACCTGTATTTTGCCTTCTGCACTTGTTGCATGTAATGCAAAAATATCAAGTATAAGCATACTTCTATCAATAACCTGAGTATCAACTTCATCCTCGATATTTCTAATTTGAGCAGGTGTCAATTCGCAGTCAAAAATAACCATATCAATGTTATTATTCTGACAAAGTTTGGCAAGCTCATCTAGCTTTCCTTTTCCTATGCAGGTAGCAACGTCGGGCTTGTTTTTTAGTTGGGTTAAGGTAGCAAACGTTGTTGCACCAGCTGTATCGGCTAGCCTTTTAAGCTCCTCAATTGACCTTATACATGCATCCTCCTCGCCTTGTGGAAAAATGCCAACAAGAACGGCTCTTATCTCCTTTTCTTCCATAATTAACACCTCACTTATAAATTAAAAGGGTAAGACCTTAAAATAAGCTCTTACCCGATTAAAACTTAAATTATCTTTCGTTGTTAAGTCTTCTCTTGAACTTATCAACACGTCCGCCTGCGTCAACGAACTTTTGTTTTCCTGTATAGAAAGGATGGCACTTAGCACAAATTTCAACTGAGATATCTCCCTTAGCTGATTTTGTAACTACTGAGTTACCACAAGCACATTTGATTGTAGCTTCCTTATATTCTGGATGAATTCCTGCCTTCATTCTTTTCACCTCTTTTTTACAAAAGTATAATATTTTCGATTTATTATACAACACAAGCAATATAAAAGTCAAGTCTTTTTTTAATAATTTTTAAATTTTTGCTTCTATATCCTTTTTTAGTCTTTTGATTATCTTTTTTTCAAGTCTAGAAATGTACGATTGAGATATTCCAAGAAGGTCTGCAACCTCCTTTTGAGTTTTTTCCTCCTCGCCATTTAAACCAAACCTTAAATTTATTATTGTTTGCTCTCTTTTGTTTAGCTTTTTAATTGCTCCTTGGACAATGGTTCTTTCCTCGCTTTCCTCAATGCTTTTATATACAACGTCCTCGTCCGTGCCTAAAACATCGGATAAAAGAAGCTCATTACCGTCCCAATCTACATTTAATGGCTCATCAATTGAAACCTCTCTTTTTCTATTACTGTTTTTTCTTATATACATCAAAATTTCATTTTCAATACACCGTGATGCGTAGGTTGCAAGCTTGATATTTTTATCTGGCTGATATGTATTTATAGCTTTGATGAGTCCTATTGTCCCTATTGAGGTTAAATCCTCAATGCCTACACCTGTATTTTCAAATTTTTTTGCTATGTAAACAACCAACCTTAAATTATGCTCAATAAGCTTTACTGATGCTTCTGGGTCCGTTTTTAATGCTAAAATCAATTCAGCCTCTTCTTCTTGTGAAAGTGGAGGCGGAAGAAGCTCTGTGCCATTAACATAGTAAATCTCTTTTCTAAATAGCTTTGAAAATAATTTAGCAAAAAACAATCTTATTTTATTCATAATGCTCCTTATACAAGCGAAGCAGGAACAAGAGCCTCATATCCGTTAAAATCCCTTTCCTCTGTCGTAGCAATAATTGCATCTACTTCACTATCATTTATAATAATTTTTTTAGGTATAATCCCCTTTAAAATTCCATTTGCGCTTACTGAGCTGTATGGTATGTATCTCATTTTATACTCTGGCTGTTTTTTGATTTCACCTCCAAGAAGGCTTGAACATGATAAAAGTATTACACTTTTTCCACTTAATGGCTCTGATAAAAGATTTCCAGAATCACAAAGACCATTTAAAGAATATAAATTATTTTCAAATTCTATTTCTATTTTGACATTTTTTATCGACCTTTTTGAATTGAAAATTCTTGTTACCAAAATTGATGCTAAAATTGAAATTAAAGCCACTATAATAAATCTTACTCCGTTGTAAGAATTTGTATTGATAAATTTTGAATTTACAATGTAAGTATAAAAAATTTTGTTAAATATACTAAAAATTAAGCTCATAAAGCCACCCATAAGGGCGGATACACCCCAAAACATAGCATATGAGACTATAAATCTTCCGATTTTGCTTTCTTTAAAGCAAATAATACACATAATCAATGCAACCAGAACATTTATACATATTTCAAACATTAAGCTTTTGCTTTCGATAACCATTTCTATTACGCTATATGTACCACCTATAAGTGCAGATAACAGAATTCTTAGCTTATAAAGCCTTTTGTGCATTATTTTTAACGTAATAAACAATGCCAAAAAATCCATGCTAAAATTTATCGCAAATAATACATCAGCATACAAAACCATCTTAACACCCCCCACTTTTTAATTATAAATACGTTTTTTGAAAAAAAGGTCAAATTATGACAAGTATTTATTGTTTTTTAAAATAATTTCTACTTGAATTTAAGAGTCCCTTGTAATATAATGAATATATACTATAAAAAGGAGGATAAGCTATGTTTGGTCCACCGCCAAAAATGAACGAGGACGGCATTTCAAAGCCAAAATCCATAAAGCAAGTACCAAAATATATTGGACAAGTTGTTAAAAGCTTTTTTTCAAGATATATGTACATATTCAAGCTAGTTTGGGAAACAAATCCTTGGATTTTAATTGGAATGACTCTTACTGCCTTATTTACAGGTTTATTCCCTGTTTTAGGTGCTTATATCACTGCTCAGGTATTACAAAATGTGAGTAATGCATATTATATTGCAAAAGAAGCCCCAGCCTTACAGCAATTGCCTGTAAAGGAGCTTTTACAGTATTTTGCAGAAAACACCGAAATTTTTCTATGGCTTATTTTACAATTTGTCTATTTAATTGCTCATTCTATCATAAATTCAATAAATAACACTATTATTGCTGTCTCCGGAGAAAGAGTTGCGAATCATATAAAGGTAAAAATCATTTCTAAATCCAAGGAAATTGATATTGCTCAATTTGATTTACCAGAATTTTATGAAAAATTTGAAAACGCAAGCCGTGAGGCAAGCTTTAGACCTGTTCAAATTATAAACGCAACCTTTTCAATGATTAGTAGCTTAATAAGTATGATTTCTTTTATAGTTGCTCTTATCGTGCTTAGTCCTTGGGCTCCTTTAATTATTCTTATTTTTGCTTTGCCAGCAGCAATAGTAAAATTTACTTATGGAAGAAAAAATTTCCATTATATAAGACGTCACTCTAAGGACAGACGCCAAATGGAATATTATTCTCAGGTTATGACAAACAAGGATTACATAAAAGAGGTTCGTTTATTTAATCTGTCAGATACCTTGATTGGTAAGTTTAAAGCAACCTTTAAAAAATATTTTAAGGGCCTTAAAAAAATCATTCTTAGAGAAAATACCTGGCATATGATAATTGCTATTGTAACTGGACTTGTTAATACTGCTCTTTTTGTTTTTGTTGCAATCAGAGTTTTTCAAGGCAAAATGAATTTGGGTGACTATTCGTTTTATTCCGGTGCTTTAACATCAATTATTGGTTGTGTTTCAAGCGTTGTATCAGCAACAGCCACGATTTATCAAGGCACTTTATTTATTGATAATGTAATCGCTTTTGAGGACTTAAAGCCACAGGTGGTGCCTTCCGTTGCTCCTGCTGAGCATATTACAAGACATATTCCTCATACAATTGAGTTTCAAAAAGTCTCGTTCTCTTATCCTGGCACAGATCGTCTTGTTTTAAAGGACATTAGCTTTAAGCTAGAGGGTGGCTCTACGGCTGTTTTAGTTGGATTAAACGGAGCCGGAAAAACTACACTAATCAAGCTAATTACAAGACTTTATGACCCTACTAGCGGTGTTATCCTACTTGACGGTAAGGACATTAAATCATATGACCTTAGTGAGCTATATTCAATTTTTGGCACAATTTTCCAGGACTTTGGAAAATATGCAATGAATGTTGATGAAAATATTGCTTTTGGAGATATAAGCAAGGGTATTATTGATAAAGAGGTTGAAAATGCGGCTAAGCTTAGCGGAGCTGATGATTTCATCGAAAAGCTTCCTTTAAAATATAAAACACCTCTTACTAAGCTATTTGAGCACGACGGAACCGAGCTTTCGATTGGTCAATGGCAAAAGCTTTCTGTTTCTAGAGCATTTTATTCTGACTCGGATATTTTAATACTTGATGAGCCTACTGCTTCTCTTGACGCTATTGCCGAGCAACAAATATTTAATCAGTTTGAAGAGCTGACTAAGGGAAAAACCTCTATTTTTGTATCACATAGACTTTCAAGTGCAACAACTGCTGATAAAATCATTGTTCTTGAAAATGGACAAATAGTTGAGGAAGGAACTCACAAGGAGCTCATGCAAGCTCAAGGAAAATATTTTGAGCTTTTCACAACACAAGCAAAACGATATATAGATAGCTAAAAAGAGCCTACTGATGTAGGCTCTTTTCTCTATTTTATCTTTTGTGCTTATATAATTTTTTTAATTTAATAGTTAGCTTTTCAAATTCATCATAATGCTTGTCGGACTTATTCAACTGTCTTTTTTTAATTATTATCGGCTCAAGCTTTTCATAAATTCCTATAATATATCTACCTGCAAGACGTTTTACAGTTTTCTTATCATATATTTTTGTATTAACTCCTACGCAAAAATGCTCAATTCTTGCTATCATAACGCTAATTTTTTTATATTCATCAGAATGATAATCCTCGGCAATTTTCTTTATATCGCATATCTTATAGGTGTTAAGATTATCGAGCACCTGATTTTGTAAAACATTATAAGCATCCAAGGTCGCTTGCTTTCTATCATGCAAAATGGAAGAAATATATGTAAATACAGAAAACGCAACCGAGCCAAGAGCAAGAATTAATGATGTAATATTAATAAAATCCATTTTGTCACCTCTTGAAATGTAATTTTATTAAATTTTATCATAAATCACTATTTTTTTCAAGATTTTTTAAAGTAATGAATATTTTTGAAAGGTAAGCAATAGATTTTAATAGAATATTTTTATGAGGTGCTATATGTTTATTTTTTCGTTAAGAGCTTCAACCTTGAAATTTTTTGGAATTATCGGTATTTCACTTGCTACACTTGTTGCCTTGATTTTTTTAATTCCAACATTTTCATCAGCAACCACTGCTAACATTGAGACAATGAATGAAAATATATCATTTGATAATGTTAAAAATGAAAACGATGGTATTGAATTTTTAGCGCAATATGGCTGGAATGTTGACTCTACTCCCATTGATGTATGCGAAATAACGATTCCTAAGGAATTTGATAAGGTTATGACCCTATATAATGAAATTCAAAAGCAACAAGGACTTGACCTTACAAAATATCAAAAGAAAACTGCTACAAGATACAAGTCGGAGGCCAAGCGGTCTTAGG
>JAZQHJ010000058.1:0-14316 GCA_045540515.1 Eubacteriales bacterium | reverse complement strand
ACCTAATTCAGTACCTAACTGATAGCAAGCCACCATTTGTAACAATCGTTCCAAGAGGTCATTATCTTGGATATACAAGACTTGACAGCCACGAGGACGAGGGCAGAGAGGGAACAAAGCAGGAATATCTTGACAGAATTTGCTGTTCCTTTGGCGGTAGGGCTGCTGAAACGGTTATTTATGGAGAAACAGGCATAAATCAGGGCGCATCTGGTGATATAAGAAGTGCTACTCTTATTGCAAGAGCAATGGTTGCACGTTGGGGTATGGGAAGCTTCCTTTACGCAATTGACTTCACAGGCAACGAGGACCTACCGGAGCCAATGCTTGCAGAAATCGACAAAATTCTACACGAGCAATATCAAAGAGCAATTAAGCTACTTACTGATAACCGTGATAAGCTTGAAGCACTTACAGCTGAGCTTGTTAAGAAGAAATCACTAACAGGCGCAGAGTGTGAAAAAATCCTTGCGGATAAATAATTTGGAGGCTTGAAATGAGTGACACCTCACTTTTTGGCACAAGACATTTAGTTTTTGTTGCCATATCAATTGTTTTGATAGTGGTGCTCTATTATTTTGCAAGACGACTCAGCATAAAGCAAGCATCAAGATTGCTTTTATATATCGGAATTTGCTCCGAGATAGTAAAGCTGTTTTATTACATTCAAGCAAATGAGGACAAATTTGGTGGGGTTCTTCCAAAAACGGACCTACCCTTCCATTTGTGCTCAATACAGATTTTGCTTATTTTAGTTGTAAATCTAGCAAAAAGCGAAAGGCTAAAAAGACTTATTTTCAGCTTTATGATGCCAAGCTGCTTGTTCGGTGGAATTGCTGCAATTCTAATCGCAACAGCATCGGCAAGAAGCACAATTATAATATCCCTACAATACTTCCTTTACCATATCGCAATTACGGTTTTTGCCCTAAGGCTTTTAACCGACAAGGAAATGAAATGGCGTGTGGGAGATATGCTAAATTGCTTTAAGCTTTTGCTTGTTATGATGTTCTTTGCAATCTACATAAACAGCGTCGTTTATGACGGAGTATCAAATATCAACTTTATGTATGTTGTGGGACCACCACAGGAGGGACTCCCATATCTTAACAAGGACCACGGCTGGCTTGTTTATATCGTTCACTATGCAATACTTGTTGTTTTCTGCGTTGCCCTTTGCTACATCAAGGCAATTATAGATACAATTAAGGAAAGAAAGCAACAAGGCAAGGAGCTAGAAAAGGAATGTAGCGAAGCACTAAAATAACATAAAAGGAGCCTTTTAAGGCTCTTTTTGTTTGACTTTAAGCTTTCATTATGATATACTTATAGCAGTAACATTTAAAGGAGATACATATGAAAATTGATAAAGCCCCTTTAAAGGAAGCCAAGGAAAGGCTACAAGAGTGCTTAAAGCCAGTGGAGCAAGCATATGAGTGCGATTGGGATGATAAGGTTCACGAGTCATATGAGGGATATTTAACCGATACAAGAAGACTGGCAAACGAGATTTGTGAGGCAATTGATTCAGTGTCGAGTGCAATAAATGAGGTTGCTGGCATTGACGGAAAAGATATAAAGGACAGAGTAAGTAGCTTGGTTACAAGCTTACACTCTATTTAGGGGGTGTGAGCTATGTCAAAAGCAAGGGCAAGTATTGATGCAATTGAAGGCTTTGAATCAAAAATAAATGAGCAAAAGGATGTCGTAAAGGAAATAACAGATTCTGCTTGTGGCTTTATGAGGGAAGCACAGAGCAAAATTTCAGAGGAAGCTAAAAAAGTTCAGCAGGCAATAGACGAAGCATACGAGGCAACAAGAGAGGCAGAGCATATTGCATCCGAAATACACGACAAAATGGATGCAATTGAAAACAAATTAAGAGTTACGCCTAAAAGCATTACAGTAACAGAAACGGATGAAAACGGCAACGAAACGACAAAAACCGAGCCAAATCCCGAATACGAAAGACTTCTTTCAGAGCTTAATCGGGAGATAGCAAGGCTAAATAGCGTTGAGGCAATAATTGAGCAAATTAAGGCTGTAAAGGCGGAGGCGGAGCAAAATATACAGGCGCTTGAAAAGGCAAGAAGCATCACGGAATCGGCGTGTGAGCAAATTAAGAGGCTATCAAATAATTGGCAACAGATAGCACAGGATTCAGCAAAGATGTTAAGAAGGGCATCAAGAAAATTAAAGGAATACACAAAAATAAAGCTTGATGCAAGCGGAGCAACAGGACATAGCTCTGCGTCAAATAAGCAACATACAGACGACAACGGAGTGGTTTATCGTGTGGGAAATGACCTTGTAAAGAATGGAACCTATACGATAAATGGCTATACCTATGAAACTGATGCACAGGGAAGAATACTTTCAGCAGGTGGAAGACTAAGACTAAGACCTGGGGACAGAAAGACGATTAAGGACACAATTCAAAGCATCGGTAGAGGCTCTGAGCATACGGGCGACGATAGAGGACATATTATTGGCGACCGCTTTGATGGCTCAAATGGGCTTGAAAATATGTTCCCACAAAACTACAACCTGAACAGAGGAGAATATAACAGCTTTGAAGGAATGCTTGCTGATGCAGTTGCACAGGGCAAGGAGGTTTACGTAAAGGTGGATTTGCTTTATGGCACGAACACCAACCGACCGACACAGGTTCTTGCAATTTATTCCATTGACGGACGGCAACAGCTACGGTTTTTCGATAACAACTAAAAGGAGTAATTATGAATCCAGATATCATACAACAAATTTTTGATGAATTGCAAAATTGCTTGCCAGAGGATTGGCAAAGGGTTGCATTAAGATTTGAGGATGTACCAGACGTAAAAACCTCAGTTAAATTTTATGTTAATTGTGGACAGGGCTACATACAATGCTTTGATTTGGTAGAGGACATAAGAGTGCTTTATCCAACGCTTGTAAGCATTAAGGACATTTTAACTAAGGAAAAGGCGACACTACCACAAAAGGACAAATGGACAGTGTTTACATTTATCGTTGACGAACAGGGCGATTTTAATGCTTACTATGATTATGATTACAGAGCAGAAAACGAACTTGATTATGAAGCTGAATGGGAAAAGAAATACCTTGTATAACTAAAAAAGTCGGACACGTGTCCGACTTTTTTTGCTTTTTGTGGCAAAAAATCGGTTTATTTGAGGTGGAGAAAGCACCGATTTTGCAAGTAAAGGAGAAAATTTCTGTAAGGCTACAAGGGTGAGTGTGATTTTATAATTTTGTTATTTGTAGTTGACAAAAAATCGCATAAAATGTATAATATAGTTAGCAAAATAAATAAAACCTTGGAGGTTATTATGAAAGCAAAAATTTTTAGCATCCTTCTTTGCATGCTTCTTGCATTTACACTTGTATTTGTAGTTGCGTGTGGAAACAAGGATGAAAACGGCGATGGAGGTAGCACAAATACTGATACAAGCACAGATACCGCTACTGATTCATCAACAGACACATCAACAGACACATCAACAGACGACGAGCAACAGGCTGTAATGCACAGAGTTGAATTCGTTCTTGGCAACGGCGAGGCTAATGTTGTTAAGTCAATCAAGCACGGCACACTTGTTCTTGGCGTTCCTGTGAACATTGCAAGACCAGGCTACACATTTACTGGTTGGGTTGCAAATGACGAAAGCTGGGACGAAAATTCAACTATCACAGCTGACATTGTAATAACAGCGACATGGACTGCAAATGAAAACGTTCTTGTTTTCAATCCTAACTGTGATGATGCAAGGGGTGAGGAAATGGCACCACTTACAATCAAAACAGACGAAAAGGTAACACTTACAGCTAACACACTTTCAAGAACTGGCTATAAGTTCAAGGGCTGGGCAACAAGCGAAAATGGTGAGGTTGCTTATGCTGACGGCGCAGAGTACACAATGGGCGCTGATGCACAAAATCAGCTTTATGCAGTTTGGGAAGCAATTCAGTATTCAATTACATACAATCTTGACCCAGATGTAGTTAACCCTGACACAAACCCAACATATTACACAGTTGCACAGGTTGTAACACTTCAAAAGCCAACAAAGGAGGGCTGGGTGTTCAAGGGTTGGAGACTTGATGGCGCTCCATTTATTGACACAGAGGGCTTAATTGGTGGCATTGAGCTTACAGCGCAATGGGAAAGACCAAGATATGCAGTTACATATAGATACAACGACCTTGTTGCAGGTCGCGATATTTCAAAGGGAACAAACCCAATTGACATAAACTGTGATGAGGTAATTACCCTTGCTGACGCAGAATGCACTGGCTATAAGTTCGAGGGCTGGTACATCGATGCAGACCTTACAACACCTATTACAACACTTGAAAACGTAAATGAGGCAGTAACACTTTACGGTAAGTTCAGCATTGTAACATACGAGATTGAGTATGTTCTACCACAGGGCGTAGTAAATGCAGAGGGCAATATCGCAGAGTATAACGTAACAACAGAGTTTACATTCCTTGCACCAACAGTTAACGTAGTTGGTTATGAATTTGACGGCTGGTACATAGATGAAGAGTCAAAAGCAGAGGGCATTGGTGCTGGAACAACAGAAAAAATTACTATTACAGCTAGATTAAAGCCAATCGTTTACAAGATTACATATGTAGGCGCAGAGGAAGGCTTTTTACCAGAGGATGCAATCACTGAATATACAGTTGAGAGTGCATTTACAACAATTCCACTTCCAACAGTTTCAATCCCAGGCATAACCTTTAATGGTTGGTTCAGCGATGAGGCTTACGAGAACCAAATTACAGAAATTACACTTGATAAGGCAAATCCAAGCGATATTACAGTTTATTTAAGTGCTGAATTTACAAAGTACACAATTACATATGTATTCCCAGAGGGAATTGATGCATCACTTATCACAAATCCAAACCGTTCATGGTTTGCAGATGCAGTTGTAGTAACCTTTGAGGATGCAACAGTAGAGGGCTACAAGTTCCTTGGCTGGTATAAGGATGCATCCTTTGAAAACGTTATTACCTCAACAGAGGGCTTAACAGAAAATATCACTGTTTATGCAAGCTTAAAGAAGGTTGTAACACAAATCGGCAAGGAGCAAATTGCAAGTGTTGAGCAAACCAAAGGAACAAACGATAAGGGAGAAACTATTGACAACTGGGGAGATGTTGACTACATGTTTGACGGCGCAACACAGTGCGCTAACGACCATTGGTATGACGGTTTTAACGGTTGGGCAGGTGGAAAAGGCGCTACCTTAACAATTACACTTGACCAAGAATACTACATCACAGAAGCGATTCTTTACTACTGGGCTAACTGGAAGTCAGGAAGCATTCAATTCTACGATGCAGAGGGTAATGAGGTTGCAAGAACAGGTAAAGAAGACAATCCTTTTATAAACTTTAACTGTACAAACGGAACTCCTATGGAGCTTGCAAAGGGCATAAATGTTCAAAAGATTGTATATACAAGCCAAACTCCAAATCCAAGAACAATTACACTTGTTGAGCTAATTTTGAAGGTTGGCGAGGCTCCTGCTGTTGAGGAAGCTCCCGCAGAATAATTTTTAAAATTAAACAAGTCTTGCTTTTGCAAGGCTTGTTTTTCTTTTTTATCTATGATAAAATGTAAGTACAGAAAATTAGAATCTAAGGACCTTTAAGTCCGCAAAGGAGAAATAAATTTATGTATTATTTGGGTGCAGCATACTATCCTGAGCTATGGGACAAAAGCGAAATTTTAAAGGATGTTGAAAGAATGAAGTCCATTGGCATAAACTGCGTAAGAGTCGGTGAGTTTGCGTGGGCTACTATGGAGAAAAAAGAGGGAGAATTTGATTTTTCAATCTTTAAATATATGCTTGATACAATGTACGAAAACGGAATTTACACAGTGCTTTGCACTCCGTCCTGTACACCACCACGTTGGGCATTTGAAAAATATCCCGATGCATTAAGAGTAAGAAGCCTTCGCTTCCAAAAAACACAGGTTGAGCATTCGTCAAGAGTGCATACCTGTCGTACTCACAAGGGAATAAGGGAGAAAAACGCAATAATTGCAAGGGAAATGGCAAGGGCGCTTGGCTCACACCCCGGTGTTATCGGTTGGCAGATTGATAATGAGCTTTATCCAAACGATTATGGCTGTTATTGTGAAAGATGCCAAGAGGGATTTAGAACGTATTTGAAGGAAAAGTACGGAACAATTGAGGAAATAAACAAAAAGTGGGGAATGGACCGTTGGTCGCTAACCTATGATAGCTTTGAGCAGATTAAAGCACCAAGCGACAGCGCTTGGGAGCACCCCAGCAGACAGGTGGAATGGCTATTTTATCAAAACGGCATAATTTACTCCTACGTTAAGGAGCAGGTTGACGAAATAAGAAAATACTCAAATGCTCCAATCGGCACGGATATGATGAATGAGGAGCAACTACTTAGCTACGACAAAATGAATAGCTTTCTTGACGTCGTTCAGCACAACCACTACAATGAGCAAAAGGACCTTTACAAATCCTTGTTCTTTTACGATTTTTGCCGTACCTTAAAGGACAGACCGTTCTGGATAACCGAAACACAGCCCGGCTGGAATGGTGGCGCGGGCGCATATAATGGCTATCGTGAAAGTGGTCATAACTACATAAACTCCTTGGCGCCGATTGCAAAGGGTGCGGAAATGAACCTTTACTGGCTATATCGTTCACACAGAGCAGGACACGAAATGGGACACGGCGCGCTTCTTAGCACCTGTGGCAGACCAAACAGCGTGGCAGGAGCAACAAAAAGACTTTCACTTGACCTTGAAAGGGCAGGGGACTTCCTTGATAATACAAGGGTTGAGTCAAAAATCGCCCTTACCTATTCAGCAAGCGCAGTTGTTAATTTTAGATACACACCGATTATTGCTTATCTTGACAGAAACGTAGAGGAAAGACTAATTGAAAACTTCTACGATGCATTTAGACACCACAATATTGACGTAATTGAAACAAGCAAGGACCTTGACGGCTATGAGGTGATTATGTCGCCACTTCTTCCAAACATTTACGAAAACGGCTTTAAGGACAAGGTGCTTAAATGGGTCGAAAACGGTGGAAAATGGATTGTTGGTCCACTTACTGATATAATGACTGAGTATAATGCAAAATACGAAAATGCGCCTTACTCAATTTTAGAGGACGTTTGTGGAGTGAAAACGAAATATCAAATTCCGTTAGAGCACGAGAGCTACAAGGTAAAATGGGAAAACGGCAAGGAGGAAAGCGTATTCCTTGGCTGTGATGCCTATGAGCTAAACGGGGCAGAGTGCCTTGCAACCTATGAAACGGTTCCTGACCTTGACGGACTTTGCGCAATTGCTAAAAACAAGTATGGCAAGGGCGAAATTATAATTCTTGGCACAGCGCCAACTAAGGACGGACTTTTGAGCCTTGTTGATAAAATGCCAAATGCAGTGGCATCGCACAACGTATCTGTTGTTAAGCGTACAGGAAAGCAAAACGGTATAATTGCTATGGAAATTGAAAACAAAAACGGCTACATTGAGCTTGACTCAAAATACTACGATATTCTAAACGAAAAAGAGGTATTTGGCAAAGTGGAAATAAAGCCATATGAGGCACTTTTTCTACGCAAATGCTAACTAAAAGCTAACAAAAAAGAGAGGACAAAATGGTAAAATGCCGTGCGTTCTCTCTTTTCTTATTTTAATGTAATAGCTGCTTCTGTCTTGACACCTGTAATTTGATTTGATATAATATAATCGCATAAATGTTTTAAAAATATAATAATATTGACAGAGTCAAAGACATAAAAGGAGAGAAAAAATGAAAAATGGAGTTAAGCTACTTGCAATAATTTTATCGCTTATAATAGCGATTTTCTTGGTTGCATGTGAGGATAACAGTGCAGACTCGGGTACTGGCACCGATACTAGCACGGACACTAGCACCGATACCAGCACGGACACCAGCACCGACACAGGCACTGGTGAGCATACTCACGCATATAGTGACTGGACAGTAATCAAAGAACCAACCTGTACCAAGCCAGGAACACGTGTAAAGCAGTGTGGCTGTGGTGATTATGTAACTGAGGAAATTCCACTAGCGGAGCATACACCAAAGATTGTAGCAGGCAAGGAGGCAACCTGCACAGAGGAGGGACTTACAAATGGAGAGTCGTGCTCTGTTTGTGGCAAGGTACTCCTTGAGCAAGAGACAATTCCAGTGCTTCCTCACGATATTGTTGATGGAATGTGTAAAAACTGCCCGTATAGTATATTCAGCAAGGGCTTTGAGTATGCGCTTAGCACGGACGAAAGCTACTACATACTGACAGGTATGGGAGAGTGTACCGATACGGAGCTATATATTGGCGGTACTTATGATGGTAAGCCGGTAAAGGAAATTGCAAGTGAGGCCTTTTATAATCAAAAGCGTATAAGAACAGTTGTAATAGGCAACGGAGTTGAAAAAATCGGGTCAGGAGCATTTTATGGCTGTGAAAGACTTACTGAGGTTGTTATAGGAAACGACGTTAAGGCACTGAGTGGCTTTGAATACTGTGAGGGCATTGCAAGAATGACCATCGGTAGTGGTGTAACAAGCGTCGATGGAAGTTTTAGTCAAAGCTTTAAGCTCATTGAGCTATACAACCTATCATCCCTGGACCTTAGCAGAACAAGCGTTGGTCAGCACGCCCTTAATATATACACACCAACAAGTGGAAAATCAAAGACGTTTGAAACCGACGATGGCTATATTTTCTATGAGGACGGTAGCACACGTTATCTTGTAGCATACAAGGGCTATGAAAAGGAGCTAATTTTACCTGAAAGCTGTAATGGCAAAGGCTATGAAATTTATACGTATGCATTTAACGACCAGGACGAAATTACAAGAGTTGTAATTCCAAACAGCGTTACTAGATTACAAAGAAGAGCAATTTCATATTGCGACCTTGTTGCTGAAATAATAATCGGCGACGGAGTTACCACAATAGAATATGATTCAATATCAGCTAATGAAAAGCTTACGTTTTTAACTATTGGAAAAAGTGTAACCTCAATCTCATTAGGTCAAAATGAAAGGCTTGTTGAGATATACAATAAGTCATCGACTAACATATCAAGCGGTGTAGCGCTTAACATATATACACCGACAAATGGCACAAAAAAGACATTTCAAACCGATGACGGCTATATTTTCTATGAGGATGGCGACGTACGTTATCTAATTGGCTATTTAGGAGGTGAGGTTGACCTTGTACTACCAGATAGCTGTAACGGAAAGAGCTATGAAATTTATAAATATGCATTCTTTGAGCGTTCCTCATCAACGGGCTATCAAGAGGAAGGCAAGCCAAGGAGCGTTGTAATTCCAAGTGCAGTTACTGCCATTGGTACAAATGCCTTTGCTAATAATCTAACCTTAAAAAGTGTAACGATAGGAGAAAACGTTGCCTTAATTGAATCAACTGCTTTTGGTGGTTGTTCAAAGCTTGTGTACGTTTGCAATCTGTCAAAGCTTCAAATAGAGCTTGGTGCTAGTACTCATGGCATGGTGGCACAGTATGCAATTGGCTTAGATACAGTCAAAAATGAAAACGGTGGAATTGAAACAACGGAAGACGGATTTGTTTTCATTTCAACTGCTACAAATAACTACATTATTGATTACGTTGGCAAAGAAACAAGTCTTGTATTGCCAAATAATTACAAGGGAAAGGCTTATGAAATAAGCCCTAATGCATTTTGGGGAAAAGGACTAACAAGCATAACGATACCACAGTGCATTTCGTCAATCGGCACCTCTGCATTCAATGGTTGCAGGTCTCTTACAAGCGTAAATTACCTTGGCACGGTTGAGCAGTGGTGTAATATTTCATTTGGTAGTTCTTCGGCAAACCCAATATATTATGCAAGAAGCCTATATATAAACAATGAGCTTGTAACAAGCCTTGTAATTCCAAATACAGTAACTGAAATTAAAGATTATGCGTTCTATGGTTGCACGTCTCTTACAAGCGTAACAATTCCAAGCAGTGTAACCGGGGTTGGAAGCAGTGCGTTTTATGGTTGCACGTCTCTTAAATATAATGAATATAATAATGCATATTATTTGGGAAATGATACGGAGCCTTATCTTGTGCTTATTAAAGCAAAAAACACAAGCATTTCCTCCTGTATTATCAATGAAAGCACAAAAACCATATGTCAAAATGCGTTCGATGGTTGCAGGTCTCTTACAAGCATAGTAATCCCCGATAGCGTAACCTCAATTGGAGAGAGGGCGTTCTATAATTGCACGTCTCTTACAAGCGTAACAATCGGAGATAGCGTAACCTCAATAGGGAACTTTACGTTCGAAAATTGCAGGTCTCTTACAAGCATAACAATCCCTGACAGCGTAACCTCAATTGGAAGCGGTGCGTTCCGTGATTGCACGTCTCTTGCAAGCGTAAATTACCTTGGCACGGTAGCACAGTGGTGTAAAATTTCGTTTGGTGGTTCTTATGCAAACCCGCTATATTATGCAAAAAATCTATATATAAATAATGAGCTTGTAACAAGCCTTGTAATTCCAAATACAGTAACTGAAATTAAAGATTATACATTCTCTGGTTACAAAGGACTTACAAGCATAGTAATTCCAAATAGCGTAACCTCAATTGGCGAAGGTGCGTTCTATAAATGCACGGGTCTTACAAGTGTAACAATACCCGACAGCGTAACCTCAATTGGCGAGTCTGCGTTCTCTTATTGCACGTCTCTTACAAGCGTAACGATTGGAAATGGCGTAACCACAATTGGAAGCTCTGCGTTCTATGATTGTCCAATAGAAAATGCAACAATTCCTACAATTGCAATTTCATATGTGCTTAATAGCAATTTAAAAACCGTTGTAATAAATGGTGGCACCTCAATAGGAAACAGTGCGTTTTCTGGTTGCACGTCTCTTACAAGCGTAGTAATCCCTGACAGTGTAACCAGGGTTGGAAGCTATGCGTTTTCTAGTTGCACATCTCTTACAAGCGTAGTAATCCCTGACAGTGTAACCGGGGTTGGAAGCTTTGCGTTCGAAAATTGCACGTCTCTTACAAGCGTAACAATTGGAAATAGCATAACCTCAATTGGAAGCTATGCATTCAATAATTGTCCAATAGAAAATGCAACAATTCCTACAATTGCAATTTCATATGTTCGTAATAGCAAATTAAAAACCGTTGTAATAAATGGTGGCACCTCAATTGGATACTGGGCGTTCTATGATTGCACAGGGCTTACAAGCGTGACAATCCCTAACAGCGTAACATCAATAGGAGACTATGCGTTCAGAGGTTGCACTGGGCTTACAAGTATAACAATTCCAAGTAGCGTAACCTCGATTGAAAGCTATGCGTTCTCTGGTTGCACCTCGCTTACAAGCATAACAATTCCTGACAGCGTAACCACAATTGAAGAATGGGCGTTCTTTGATTGTACCTCGCTTACAAGCGTAAACATAAGCAACATAGCAAGCTGGTGTAACATTACATTTTGTAATCTTCCTGCAACTCCACTATATTATGGAGCAAAGCTATATCTAAACGGAACAGAAGTAACAGACCTTGTAATTCCAAATACAGTAACGGAAATTAAGAGCTGGGCGTTCTCTGGTTGCACAGGGCTTACAAGCGTAACAATCCCTGATAGCGTAACCACAATTGAATACTGGGCGTTCCAGAGTTGCACAGAGCTTGCAAGCATAACAATTCCAAGTAGCGTAACCTCAATTGGAGACTCTGCGTTCAGAGATTGCACAGGGCTTACAAGCGTAACAATTCCTGATAGCGTAACATCAATAGGAGACTATGCGTTCTATAATTGCACCTCACTTACAATCTACTGCGAGGCAGAAGGTGAGCAAAGCGGTTGGGATTCAAAGTGGAACAGTTCATCTCGCCCTGTATATTGGTACAGCGAAAGCGAGCCAAGTACAGACGGTAGCTATTGGCACTATGGAGAAAATGGCGAAATAGTCATTTGGGAATAACATAACAAAAAAGGAGCAGAGAAATCTGCTCCTTTTACTTTATGCCGACACGAACCAGTTTTGGAACGGTCAAAAAACCTGTCTTCTACGTTAAAATTTTTTGAAATATCCATAATGCCCAGGATATATTGTTAGATTTGAAGCGAGCCTGTAAAGCCTACGCAAGGAATCCATCATATCCGTCATGCTACCATATAAAAAGTCCGTTCTTCCATATGAATCAGCAAATAGCACATCACCTGTAAACATAATGCCCTCATCCTGACATAAAAGACATATTGAGCCAGGAGTGTGACCAGGGGTATTTAAAACCAAAAAGCTCATATTGCCAACACTTATTGTATCGCCGTCCTTAACTAGCATAAAGTCATAGTCATAAATGCTTTGACGTCCATAGAAAACAAGCGTGGAAACATTCGCCTCTGGGTTTTTTAGAACCATAAGCTCGTTTTCGTGGCAAACAGGAATGGCACCCTCAAAGGTGCTTATATAATCACCAATAAATTCTGCATGGTCAGCGTGTCCGTGTGTTAGCACAAGGTATTTAATGCTTATTTTGCTTTTGTTTACGTAGTCAAGCACGTCCTTAACATCTGCACCCGCATCAATAATCATACCATTCCCACTCTCATCAGACACCACATAGGTATTAGATTCAAGTAGCCCCAAAAACGTCTTAATAGTAATCATTCTTTATCCTCGCAATCTTACCCCAAGGAGGAGTAACCTCGTTATTATTTATTATCCAAAGCACAGGTATATTATCTGCAACGTCTTCTTTTGGAAATGGAGCATAGCCGTCAGTTAAAATAATAATGCTAGATGGCTTTTCTTCCTTATCCCACTTTTCCCTTACATACTGAAAAATACAGTCAAAGTTAGTGCCTCCACCACCATATGGACGGATGATTTTTAGCTCATCAATGGATGTAAATGGAAGTGGCTCAACCACAACGGCATCAAAGAAGCCAAGATACCCCTCAAGCTTGCCGTCGAACTGGTCAATAGCACTGCAAATCTCACTGTAACAATCAGCAATCATCTTGTCAGACATAGAGCCCGAGGTGTCAACCATAAATAGTATATTCTTAACAAGCTCCTGCGGAACATTATAATCAGGGAGAAAGAAATCATAATCTCCAAATCTCCTGTCTGGTGGAAAGAAGGAATAGTCAATAATCTCCTCTTGAACAAAGGTGTTTAAAATGCTTCTCCAATCAAGCTGTCCCTGACGTAGCTCCTTAACAAGTCTGGATGCACAAAGAGGCATTGTACCTCTTGTGTTTGACGGGTCCTCAATCTCAACAATGCTTGACGCATCAAGAACTCTGTTCTGCCAAAGACTACCAAGCTCCTCATCAGCCTCATCCTCCGATTTCCACCTTGAATGGTCATCAAATGAGCCCTCAACAGAGCTTTTACGCTCCTTGTTACCCAAGCCACTGCCTTGGTCGCCCCTGTCATTTGAATTGTTATCGCCCTTGTCATTTGAATTGCCTTTATTCTTGTCATTTGACTTGCTAGACTTACCCTTGCCAGAGCCCGATTTGCTTTGAGTCTTATTTAACCTTTGAATAAGTAGCTCATAAACCTCCTCAGCTGTGTAAAGGTAGCCCTCATCACCATTTGGAGTCTTATGCATAAAGGGCTCGCCGTGAATGGTTATAGCGCTTATCCTGTCGCCAAGGGAATGAGCAATGTTTGAGTTTACAACAATATCACAAGCGATATTAAAAAGCTCTGGGTCTCTTTCATTATACCTGAAACAGTGTTGAAGTGCAATATGTAAAATCTCGTGCATCATAACAAAGTCAAGCTCATCATCATTAAGCCCGTCAAGAAAGTCGGGACAGAACGAGATTCTTTCGCCGTCCGTACAGGCAGTGGGTATGGTTTCATCCATATTGAAAATAACGTGACTAAGAAGCAAGCCATAAAATGGTTGGGAGGCAAGGATACGCATTTTAGAAAGAAGCATACGCTTTCCCCATTCATTTATTCTCGTCTTATCTAGTGCCATTTAATAGTCGTCCTTTCGTATTTACCCATTTAACAAATGAAGGTACCTTCATAAGCTTATTCTTATACCCCTCCTCAATTGCCATATAGTTCTTCATAAGAATGAACGAATAGTCAGCAGGGAGGAGCATTGCATAATTGATTGAGTTTTCGATTAAATCCATATCGTCCTTGTGCTCCCTTGCATATGAGGACATTGAGGAAACAAGAGCATATAGCACGTCCGAGCCACTTGGAACCCTTGTGCATCTGCCAT
>JAZQHJ010000057.1:0-20042 GCA_045540515.1 Eubacteriales bacterium | reverse complement strand
CCATAGCCCTACTATAGCAGAATTACGCACCTAATTCTAGTATAGAAAAAGTATATTATTCACTAACTTTCACATAGGGTTTTGAGGAATTTTCTTTTCCCATAGACACATTACTTGTTGCAACAACAAACCACTCACTTTTATCAACAGAAAAGGGATAAGATAACGTAGCATGAGTAAAATTTTCATATAACGATGAAATGTTTTGTCTGCTTAAAGTTCTTGTTACGGTAACACCGTCAGAATTAACCGCACAAGTAACATCAGAGCCTTCTTTCCATATACCTGATTGAAAAAGCATTTGTGCATATTTAGCTTGAAGTTCTTTTTGCCATCCAGTACTTTCACTTTGAGAAAACAGAACTCCATCAATAATTTGTCCATCTTTACGATTTTTTAACAAAATTACATCACTATTTCCAATTCTCGCAGAAGTATTAGGAATCCATAAGTCTCGAACATTTTCGACACTTTCGCTATAGGTCGAACAATTTAAATTGTCATCAAGTTCATCAATACAGCCATCTCCATCGTTTCTCATATGTAAAACAATATACTCACCTTTTTTTACTTCTACAGCAGGGAATATATAATTAGCTTCGACACCGTCATAAGCACTCAACAGTTCCATTCCAGCAAGATTACCATCTGTTAAAACAAATAATTCAATAAATTCGTATTTAGGTTTTGTATAAGTTGAACGAATTTCACTTAAAATAATTTTTGGAATGCGATTATTAAAGCCTGAAAATGCAATTTCAAAAAGCAAAGAATTTCCCTGCAAATCTTCGGCATTTCCAGAAAGTACATAATTTTTTCCGCAAATCGTATTTTTGTCAAAGGTTATTTCAAGGTTATAGACCAATTCAGCATTGACATCTTCTGAAAATGGCCTCGTCTCTGATTTTTTACTTGTTGCATCACTAAAAAATATTTCCCCTTCAGATGTTTTTTCAAAAACTTGTAAATTTTTAAGAAGAACTTCGCCAGAAAAACTCATCATTAATGAAGATTCATCAATAAAAGAATGAGTTAATAACTTAGGGGGAGTTTCTGAAAGAGGCACAACCTCTATTCCTGTTGAAGAAATATTACAAGATGCCCCGGAAAGAGAAAGGAGCAAACAAGTAATACCACAAATAATCCAACCGACTTTTTTTAAAAACACAGTTTTCATAAAACCTCCATAAAAAGTTGTGAGTAAAACATCAGTTTTAGGAACAACTTTTTATCGCTGTTTCGTAAACGCTAGTTGAGAAACAGCATAAAATACAGGAAGTCGGAGGCCCAAGCGGTCTTAGGAACATGTTTCCCCAACTCCTTGGCTCACAGAACGACATGGCTACGATCCGACTTCTTGTAATTGTTGGTGCTAGGTGGATGTTTAATGATGCAATCATTGCAGAAATAATGTTAGTGGTTGATAAATGAGTTCCAAGAATAGGAACCTCAAATCTTTTAGCAATTTCGTAAATTTCAGAGGGTGGCTCAATATCTCTTGCAAAAATTAAGCACACTGGCTTCTTTTCAAGATAATCATTTAGTCTTTTATATCTTTCCTCATTAGAAAGCTGACTTAAATATATTGATTCAACTCTACCTAATATTTGAATACGTTCAGGAGAAAAATAGTCAAAAAATCCTGTTAATTGAAGTCCTGGACGGTCAATTTCTGACCTTGTAATCATAACAGAATCTATGCTGTCAGGAACATAAAGCTTCACAAAGCTAAACTCCTCAATAAGAGTGGTTAGCTTAACTGAATTATTAGTTTTGTTATTCATAAAAACTCCTTGTAAAAGCTAATTATTACAAGGTTATTTTAACACAGTGGACAGAAAAATGCAATAAATAGGAGAAATAAAAATGAAAATTATAAAAAATGATATAAATACAATATGCGGCCCAGAAATAATATCAGATTTAAACGGGAATATAATATATTTGAATGAGGCAGCAAAAAGAGAGCTTAAAATAACAAAGACGGATAATGTCTCAAAAATAATTGACATAGATATGCTTAAAAAGCTTTCTATGTTTGAATATAATGTTGAGGTTGCTACAACATCAAATAAAAAATACAGAGAAGCAATCCTAAAAGCAAACGGAACAGGTGCAAATAAAACTGTACAAATTACCTTTTCCTCTGGATATGATAAAAATGAAGAGGATATAGAAAAGGAAAGGCAAATGATAGCTCTTTCAAAGGTCGAGAATATTACAACAGAGATAAATTCCTTAGAAATGTCAAAAATGATAATTGATGAGCTTTCACAAAACGAGGAAACAAAGCACATTGTTGTCAATAATTATTCGACAAACGATACCTACAAATGCAATCCAAGGGCTGTTCAAATATATTCCTGCTGTGCGATAGGACTTGCAAATGAAATAAGCCCCACTCGACCTGTAAGCTTCTCAATTAAAAGAGTTTTAAATTGCTTGCAAATTGAGGTAAAGGTGGCAGTTAACACACTAAAAAATGCATACGGAATACAAGAAGTGGTTTCAATGCTTCCGTTTGCCTCATTGAAGCTTTCTATCATTGATGAGTTAGCTGAAAGTGAGAAAAACAGCTATGAGGTTTTTGTAAAGGGAAGGAGCTTTGTATTTAGACTAATTATTGCAAACGAAAAGCCTATTATGAAGCTGTATGCACCTACATTTGCAATATCCATGCTACCATCAATTGTTACTGCATTTGCTCCAAGACCAAAAATAAAGGAAAAATATGAAAGGGAATAAGGAGTAAAGGCTATGCGTGATAGGCTAAAATCAATGATAAAAGAACAATAATATCATTGTTGCTAATTCCACCGTCAGCTGATAAAAATATTATAAGACAAATCAAAAGCAAGTCCTCGGTCTTGATATTGCCAAGTAAATCACTAAGCAATGAGCCGTGTTGCTTTGATTCATCACAGATTTTACAGCTATTGCATTCATCCTCACAATAGCAATCATTTTCACCTTCATTAGCACAATCACCCTTTGGACAATTACTATCCATACATTCCTCGCTAGGAGAAGGTAGCTCACAGCTACCATTATGTGTATCTATGTAAGGCTCAGTACTTTCCTTAAAAGTTGGAGAAACCGAGCTCTTTGTAGCGCTATAATCAGTTGCAGGGTGAGTTTTAGTTTCAGTTTTCAACTCCGTGCTTTTTCTAAAACGGCTTCCACTATAATTCTGTGGAACCTCTATGCTTGAATATTTAGAAAACATATATCCTCCTAAATAAGCTTAATTACATCAGCAATAGAAGACAGCTTTATTACTGAATCAATCATTTTACATCTTTCTTTACTAAGATAAGGCTTTAATGCAATAAGAAGTGCCTTGTTTTTAGCAATGCTTTGACCAAATGAAGAGCTTAAGGAGGCAATAGAGGATTCGTTCCTTTTTTGTTCGATTTTTTCACCAGCATCCTCGGCTGATTCAGACTCATTGCTATCACCGCTACTTGGAGCATAATCATTGTCACTTGACGAGCCTACGAGAGGAGAAATCAAGGAAACAACATCGCCAATTTTATTTTCACCGTCAGAGCTTGCAATTTCTGAAATTTTAGACATAAGCTCAGGATTTGAGGTTATCATTTTTAGAATACTATCGAGATTATTTTCCATTATTTTTCCCCTTTTTCAAAAGCTCCATAGCTCTTTCAATATCGGACTCACTTAGATTGCTTAGAGTTTTTCTTATCACACTCATATCCTTAGGGCGCTGAATACCCTTTAAATTATCATATCCAGACCTTGTAAGAAGGATTTGAATAACTCCCCAAAGCTGGTCATCATTCAGCTTTAAAATATTATCAATCGTTTTTTTATCAATTTTCATATAGCACCTCCAATTTTAACTAATAACAGAATATGAAGGTCAAGCCTAGCTTGATACAAGGAGAATAAATGAAATTTTTAGTTTTTTCCGACTCCCACTCATCACCTAATAGAATTTTAAAGGCAGTGTCTATGCATGCAGGAAAATGCGATGCTGTAATCTTTTTAGGAGACGGGATAAGGGATTTATCCGTGCTTGAAGCAAAATATCCCGAAATACCAATATTAAAGGTTAAGGGGAATTGTGATTTGGGTAATACCTCTGTTCCAGAAGAAAGAATATACAATTTTGACGGAGTAAGCATACTCTTAACTCACGGTCATAAGCACGGTGTAAAATATGGATACGACAGCCTAATTTATTACGCAGAGGAACAAAATGTAGATGCTGTATTATTTGGACATACCCACGTTCCTTGCGAAAAAATAGAATATATAAATGAAAAAAGAATAACCCTTTTTAACCCAGGAAGCATAGCTACCGAGGGCACATTTGGAGTTCTAAATATAGCAAACGGAGTGCTTGTTACAAATATTGCAAAAATTCACTAAAAATATTAAATATTTTTATTAAAATCGTTGAAATAAAAATTAAACTATGTTAGAATTATTTTAATAAATAAAAATATCTTTTCAAAGGAGCGTATTATGGAAAAGAAAGTAAGAATTGGTATCATCGGTTGCGGTGGTATCGCAAACGGCAAGCATATGCCTTCACTCAAAAAGGTTGCAGAGGCAGAAATGGTTGCATTCTGTGACATCATTGTTGAAAGAGCTGAGGCGGCTGCTAAAAAGTATGGTACAGCTGATGCAAAGGTTTACAAGGATTATAAGGAGCTACTTGCTGATAAGAGCATTGATGTAGTTCACGTTTGTACACCAAACAGAAGCCACAGCTTTATCACTGTTGATGCACTAGAGGCAGGCAAGCACGTTATGTGCGAAAAGCCAATGGCAATCAACGCAACAGAGGCAAAGAAAATGGTTGATGCAGCTAACCGTACAGGTAAGATGCTTACAATCGGCTATCAAAACAGACAAAGAAAGGACGCCATCTACTTAAAGAAGGAAGCAGAGGATGGTGTTTTTGGAGACATCTATTACGCAAAGGCAACAGCATTAAGACGTAGAGCTGTTCCAACATGGGGTGTATTTATTAACGAATATGAGCAAGGTGGCGGTCCACTTATCGACATCGGTACACATGCTCTTGACCTCACACTATGGACAATGGATAACTACAAGCCAAAGTATTGTGTGGGTACAACATACCACAAGCTTAATAACCAAACCGAGTCTGCAAACGTATTCGGTCAGTGGAAGCCAGAGGAATTTACAGTTGAGGACAGTGCATTCGGATTTATCGTAATGGAAAACGGTGCTACAATCGTTCTTGAATCCTCATGGGCTATCAATATGACAGAGACAAAGGAGGCTTGCACAACAATTTGTGGTACAAAGGCTGGTGCTAAAATGATTGACCAGGGTATCCTTGAAATCAATGGCGTTAAGCACAACAATATGTATGAAACAAGACCAAACCTTGACGGTAAGGGCGTTGCATTCTACGATGCAGGTGGATACAATGCAGGTGAGCAAGAGGCAAAGCAATGGATCAATGCTGTTATCAATGGTACAAAGCCAACAGTTCTTCCAGAGCAAGCATATTGCGTAACTCAAATTCTTGAAGGAATTTACGAGTCTGCAAAGACAGGCAAGCCATACTACTTTAACTAATTCATAAACGGAGAATATAAGCTATGAAATTAAGCGTACTTGCAAACCTTTATGGTAGTAAGTCTCTTGACGAGGCACTAAAAATAATTTCCTCACTTGGCGTTCATTCAGTTGAAATCGGTGCGGGTGGCTATCCAGGAAAGGACCACTGTGATCCTGTAAAGCTCTTAAATGACGAAAAGGCATTTGAGGAGTTTAAAGCAACCTTTAAAAAATATGATGTTGAAATCTGTGCACTTGCAACACACGGTAACCCAATTCACCCAAATAAGGAAATTGCTAAGCAGTTTGACACAGATATGAGAAACACAATTCTTCTTGCTGAAAAGCTTGGAATTGACACAATTATCACATTCTCAGGTTGTCCAGGCTCAGACCCAGATGCAAAGCTTCCAAGCTGGGTAACATGTCCATGGCCAGATGATTTTCTTGAAACCCTTAACTATCAATGGAACGATGTTATGATTCCTTACTGGAAGGAAGCAACAGCATTTGCTAAGGCTCACGGTGTTACAAAGATTGCTCTTGAAATGCACCCAGGCTTCTGCGTATATAACCCAGAAACCCTTTTAAAGCTTAGAAATGCAGTTGGCGATGTAATCGGTGCAAACCTTGACCCTTCACACCTAATTTGGCAAGGAATTGACCCAGTAATGGCAATCAGAGCTCTTGAAGGAGCAATTTACCACGTTCACGCAAAGGATACAAAGGTTGACAAGGCTAATACAGCTGTAAACGGTGTTCTTGATACAAAGCACTACGGCGATGAAATTCATCGTTCTTGGATATTCCGTACAGTTGGATATGGTAACGGCGAGGAGTTTTGGAGAGCATTTGTTTCCAACCTCAGACTTGTTGGCTATGACAAGGTTCTTTCAATTGAGCACGAGGATAGCCTTATGACAATTGACGAGGGACTTAAAAAGGCTGTTGAATTCCTTGACAAGGTTATGATTAAGGAAGAAAAGCCAACTGGTATGCGTTGGGCATAAGCAAAAAAAACAAAGCACTCATTTTTGAGTGCTTTTTGTTTTTTACCGAAGGACGTGTGCGAAATTAGCTGTTTGAGCTTGAATCTGTGGTTGTATTAGAGGATGAATCCTGCTCAGGCTTTTGAGGAGCAGGGAACTTAAAATGTCCATTTGGGTCAACATGCTTTCCGTCAACCTTTAATTCGTAGTGTAGGTGAGGCTCCTCTGCAATTTCATTCATTGCAGTTTCACCAACAGCACCAATCACATCACCACTCTTAACCTCTTTGCCAATTTCAATTCCACTTGCAATCTCGCTATCTAAATTCTTATAGAAGCTTACCGCATTACCAGAATGGTCAATTGAAACACAGGTGCCCATAAATGGGTCCACCCAGATATTTGATACTGTTCCGTCAGCCACAGCTAAAACAGCAGTGCCAAGCTCGGCCTCAATATCTACACCAAGGTGGGTTCTGTAATCGTTCATTGTTTGTGAGAACACAGGAACAGAGTCACTGTAATCATTCATAATTGCGCCAGAAACAGGTAATGAAAAGGTTGGTAGCTTGTTTTCATTATCGTTTATTGTAGGCTCATCAGAGCTTGAATCAGTCGCACCTGTGTCTAAATTTGGGTTTGAAGGTGCTTCATTTCTTGCGGCAACCATTGCAATAATAAGAACAGTCACAACGGCAATAATAGCGGCAATAGATAGGTAAAACACCCTTGAATTTTTGTTGTTGTTTTCTTCCATGATTTTAAATCCTTTCAAAGTTTTGTAAACCTATTATTTACCTAAAAAAATCTAAATATGCATAAATCTTTATTTTAACCTTTTGTTGACATTATTCTTATAATATGATAAACTATTAGTAATATTATTATCATTACTTTGGAGGATATTATGATACTTATTGAGAGAGTAAGCGTAATGAATTTTGAAAATGCTATTCGTGGAGCAAGAAACCCACTAAATTCCTGGTCAAAAAGCGATAGCTACTATGACGAAAACGGCAATTACATATTAGGTGAAAACGATTTAGCACTTGCAAAAAAGCTTGCAAAGGCTGGAAGCGATCACAGAAAATACTTGCGTCAAATTTTTGTTTCAGTTGACATTACAGCACCACTATACTGGTGGAAGGAGTATGATACCTATAAGGTTGCAACTGTTGCAAACTCTACATCTACAATGCATAAAATTCATTCAAAGCAATTTGAAAGAAGCGATTTTAGCCATGACAGAATGAGTGATGAGGCGTTAAAGGTGCTCGATTTAACAATTGAATATCTTGAAAAGGCAAGACAGAGCTTTATAGAAACCAAGGACAGAGCATACTGGCACGATATGATTCAGCTTTTGCCATCAAGCTATAATCAAATGAGAACATGCACATTAAACTACGAAACACTTATAAATATTTATTATGCAAGAAAATCACACAAGCTTGCAGAATGGCACACACTTTGTGATTGGATTATGACACTTCCATATGCTAAGGATTTGATTGCAGTAAAGGAAGAAAATGCTGAACAAAATCATTAAGGGCTATAATGACCCTCAAAACCCACAAACTCGCATACGTGTTGGCAGATTTTCTGGCTTTGTAGGGATTTTTGCAAATTTATTACTCTTTGCAGTAAAGCTAGTATGCGGACTTTTAACAGGAAGCATTTCTATAATCGCAGACTCACTAAACAACCTTTCTGACTCTGGCTCAAATATTCTAACAGTTGTAGGATATACACTAACAGGTAAGCCTGCGGACAAGGACCACCCATATGGCCACGCAAGAATGGAATACCTTTGTAGCCTCTTTATTTCCATAATTATTGCATTTCTTGGCTTTGAAATGCTCACAAGCTCAATAAATAAGCTTATAAATAATGAGACAACCGAGCCATATAGCCCCGTCTTGATAATAATTATCGCATCAACAATTTTAGTCAAAATCCTTATAGCAATTCTTAATTTTAAACTAGGAAAGCGTATAAACTCACAAGCCTTAAAGGCGAGTGCAATTGATGCAATTGGCGACGTTATTGCAACAAGTGCCGTTGTAATCGGAATGGTGCTAACTCCATACACAGGACCATATACAGACGGAATTGTCGGCATTTTGATTGCAATTTACATTATTGTAATGGGTGTAAAGCTTGTTATTGAGTCGTCAAATACACTTCTTGGTAAAGCACCAAACAGAGAATTTGTCTTCGAGGTATCTACAAGAATACGAGCATATGACGGTGTACTTGGAATACACGATATGGTTGTACATTCCTACGGAGAAAACAAGACCTTTATTACTGCGCACGTTGAAATAGATGCCGATGCAAATGTAATGGAAAGCCACGACCTTATTGACAGAATTGAGGCGGACTTTTTAAAGGACGGAATAAATTTGGTAATTCATATGGACCCAATTTCCGTTTCCGACCAAGAAACGAATGCTTTGCGTAACAAGTGTATGCTTATAATGGCAGAGCTTTCAAATGAATACTCAATGCCAATATCCCTACACGATTTTAGAATTGTAAAGGGAATTACTCACACAAACATTATCTTTGATGTTACAATTGCAAACGATTTTCCTGTTTCAAACACGGAGCTTTGCGATGTAATAACAGCAAGGATAAAGCAAATAAATCCACTTTACAACTTAGTTTTAACAATAGATAGGGACTATTTTTCGGAAAGATACGAAAGCTAAGGAGAAGCAATGAAAAGGTTTTTATTAACAATATCATTAACAATAGTGTTGATGCTTACCCTTGTTGTCGTTGTATCAGCAGCACAGCCACCACATATTGCAGCAATTGATTCAAACGGCAATGAATATTACGACCAGGATTTACATTTTTATCTATATACTCACAAGGATGAATCACAGCAAAAGCATCAATACGTAAATAATTGCTTGTTTTTACCATCAACATTAAGCCCTAATGAGCTTACCATTAAGCGAGAAAACGGAACAATCGAAACCATTTCCTTGACAAATAAAACAACCGATGGAAACGGAAACGAATGCTACAAAAAGGAAATTGGAGGAACAACCTACACCTTCTATTTTGCAAGCAATTTGCCCAGCATCTATCTTACAACCTCTATAACAGATGCCGAGCTATATGGTAGCAAAATAAAGGATGAGGACGTAAAGGCTACAATAACTGATAAAAATGGTGTAGTTTATTATTCCGATACCGACATAACGAGTAGTGAATTGAAGGTAAGAGGAAATGCAACGACCAATTATCCAAAGCTTCCATTCCAGCTGAAGCTAGATAAAAAAACCTCAATTTTAGGCATGGAAAAGGCTAAAACCTGGATTTTACTTGCCAACTACGATGACCAATCGCTTTTACGTAATAGCGTTGTATATAAAATCGGCGAGCTTTTAGGAATGCACACCTGTGATTATAGAAGTGTCGATTTATATATAAATGGTGAATATCAAGGCATTTATTTGCTTTGTGAAAAGGTACAAATCCAAGAGAACAGAGTAAACATTTACGACCTTGAGGAGGAAATGGAAGCCCTTACTCAACCAAGCCAAAATATAACCGAGATAGTAACAAGCGGAGATTTAATTAACGAAACAATTATTACAGAATACAAATACGTTAAGGATATAAATACTCCAACAGACATTACAGGCGGTTATCTTATTGAGCTTGATAACAACTATGGAAATGCCGAAAATTCATATTTTAAAACCTCAAATTCAAATACGTATGTAATAAAATCACCAGAGAATTGCTCAAAGGAGCAGGTTGAATATATAGCAAGAGTATTTGCAGAAGCAGAGGAAGCGATTTTCTCACCAACAGGCAAAAACTCCCTTGGGAAATATTATACAGAATACACCGATTTTGATACATTCGTATATGCCTATATCGTTGCAGAAATCTCACAAAACTGGGATGCAGCATCAAGCCTATATTTCTATAAGGATAAGGACGAAAATGGTGTAACCTCTAAAATTGTAAAGGGACCACTTTGGGATTGCGACAATACCCTTGGAAATATTATCAAGGCAGGCTCAAATTCAGGGAACCCCGAGGTTTATTGGGCAAAGAACAGACCGTTTTGGAGGGCACTTACTCAGCATGATGATTTTAATCAAGCTGTAATAGAGGAATTCAAGCGCATATATCCAGAGCTTTTAAAATTTACCATGCAAGAGGGCTATATTGACCAGCTTGTAGATGAGCTTGGCTCATCAATAGTGATGGAGCAGATTCGTTGGCAAAGCTCAAGCGATACATTTTGGCCAATTTACAGCTATTATCAGGTTGATTATGGAGTAAGATACGAGGACTGGAGTGGAGATTTCTTCCAATACAGAGAGACCTATTCTGACGGTGTTGATGATGATAGCACAACCGTTATAGGTAATTTGAAATCGCATTTAAGCGCAAGAACAGCATGGCTGAAGGATGAGCTTGCTCCTGGCTACACACCACCAATAGAGGACGATTCTGATACCAGCATTGATTCAAGTGTTGATTCAAGCACAAATATAGAAACAGATACCAACACGGATTCAAGCACAAATACAGATTCAAGCGTAATCACTGATTCAAGCACAAGCACATCGACTAACGTAGATTCAAGTACAAGTACAAATTCAAACACAGGGTCCACTCAAAGCAATGAAATAAGGTGGTTCAAGCAACCAATTATAATAGGACTCTTAGTAATAGTTGTAATTTCATTTGTTACTATAATAGTGCTTGGAATTATGCTAATTAAAAAACGCAAATAAAAAAAGCTAGGGAAACCTAGCCTTTTTTAATAAAAATAGCCACAGGATGAGCCCTGTGGCTAAAATTGCTATTTTGTGAACTCGATTTTTGCATTAAATTCGTTTTCGTTTAACACGTAGTCAATAAGATAACATGTAACATCATAAGAGCCATTATGCTGAACCTGGTCACAGATTATTTGCTCCTTTAATTCAAGAGTGCAGTCCGTGGTAGGCGTGAGCTTAACGTCATCAAGAGTTATTACGTTGCCGTCTATTTTTGGCTTGATTAGAGTTACAAAGCGTTCAACAATCTTACAGTCCTTTGTAACCTCGTATTTGTCATTTAGTACAATCTCGTCATCCGTAAGTATGAAGCATCTTTTTATGCTTTTTACATAGTCAAGCCTATATGCGTGTCCGAATTCCATAGTAACGCTGGAGCTACTCTCATCATAAAAAGCAATTACATCATCAGTAGCAATTGAGCTTTCACCATTGCCGTCAATATAAGGAATATTATGAGCAAAGGATGATGGCTGAAAGTAAGTATATCGTCTATGGTCGTGGTATCCAGGACAAGGTGCAGGTCCCATATATCCAAAATCGTAAAATACCTGTTGATTATTTTTTGCAAGTATAAACGAGCCAACGTCAATATGATTATGACTTTCTCCGTTGTTACCACCCTTACAGGAAAAGCCGTAATTGTCAGTACGCTTCGTAAAGAAACAGGAATTTTTTGCAGAATAAACCTTATTTTCAAGCTTTGTAGAAACATATTCAGGATTAAAGAAAATTACAGTTCTTAGTGAAAAAGCAAAATGCGAGTAAGCAATAATAGTTCCTCTGTCAAAGGGTAGCTTTTCAATATGGTCACCATAAATTGACCTTAGCATATGAGCAAGACCAATCCAGTATCCCTCTTTAATATTGCAATCGCTATACATTGCCATAATGTCCTTTTGCAAAAACATTTTTTGAACATATGAGGAAATAGCCTTGATTTTATCATTTTTAAACCAGTCAACCTCTCCGTTTGTAAAGCGTCTTTCAAGGTCAGCAAATACAGCAAAAAATCCAAAGCCAAAGCCCCAGTATGCAGTACCCTCAACGCACATTCCGTCATCCTTATAGCTGGCTAGATAGCATTCCATTGAAGCATGTAGCCTTGCTTGATTCTGATAATAAAGCTCAGGTGCCTCATACATAAGAACACCACCAATTGCACCAGTGCAAACAGCAGTCCAGTTATTATTGTGAGTTTCCCAGAAAAACCTTCTGGTAAGATAAGGCTCAATTGCGTGTCGCCTTATTTCATAGGTCATTCTATCAACTAGTAATTTAGGAAATCTATCCTTAAAAAGAAACTTTATTTCAGCCATTGAAAAGGCGACAGAGGCACCAAATATATCAATAAGCCCATAATCAAAGTCCTTTGGCGTTCTTTGGTAGTAGTATTCTGAATAGTGTCCAAGCGGTGCCCAGGTATATTCGTTTAAATACACCCAAATTATTTTAATAAGATTATTGTAATATTCCTCGTTATCTGGATAAATAAGAGCCATAAGAGCTGAGCTTTGTAGCTGACTGATGGAATTAAAATACCAATTGTGATAGGTTTTTGCAGTGTCGTTGTTTAAAATTTCATCGGGAGTTGCATTCCTTGGGAAAATCTCGTCATTGAAATGAGCACGATATTTTTCTTCAATTTCTCGTCTGTGCCTAGCATATGCATCATCATATCTGACCTTATCCCATAGCTCTTTATTTTTTGCAAATTCAAGCATATCTATTACCACCTTAGTTAGTATAACTAACTAAAGTTTAACATACAAAGAAACGGATTGCAATAGAATTGAAAAATTTATTTACAAAAAAATTAATCTGTGTTATACTAGAAAAAATCTCATTAAAAGCGAGGTGACAAAATGGGATTTGCACTTTTGATATTTATTTATGGCGTTCCTTTTATATTAGCTGTTGTTGGTATAGCATTTCTGATAAGAAGCGCAACCGCCTCAAAAGGAAATGAAATCTCCATGGGAAGAAAACCAACCAAATATGCAAAAATTGCAGTAGTTACTGATAAAATGCATTATTATTTGTCAAATACCTCTGGCTTTTACCATATGTATTATACTTCATTAAAATTTGATGATAATGATATTATAACCTTCAAGGTTAGCAAGTCAATGCTAAAAAAGCTTAATATTGATGATACAGTTAAGGTATATTATCAAGGGCAAAAAATAACAAAGCTTGAAGTGTTAAAAAAATCAGGAAAAAAATCAAACGCAAGAGAAGTACATTTAACAAACTGGAAGGATTTGCCGAACTTACCATAAAATAGTGTTAAAAATCAAATAAAACCACAACATGTTGTGGTTTTTCTTATCATTCAAATATGAACATATGATAATATGAACAATAAATATATACATTTTTTGGAATAAGCTCCTCTTTTGTTGCAAATAATAAAATAAAAAGCAAAAGGGAGATTTTATGGTAGCAGTAATTTTAGCAGATAGGTATTCAAGTCAAACAATTGAAAAAATAACAGCTCATTACAAAAAACACGGAATAAATAATATTATCATTTGTAAAAGCTCATCTATTGAAAGAATAGAGGAAATTGATAAAGATGGTCAAACAATAATCGTAGCAAAAATAGGTAGATACGATAAGTATTTACAACAGCTACAAAAAATTCAAAGTCTTATTGATGAAGGTGAATTTTTCTTAACCTTCGGTGATTATTTTTGCAATGTTGACTTAAATAATCTTTACAAATTTCACAAAAGTAACGGAAAGGTTGCTTCGATTGCAACAATAAAAAGAGAAAAGTATCTTTTCAACGCAGGATTTATGATTTTAGATATGGATATCTATGACTATATTATCCCAAAAATGCAAGAGCTAGAAAGGGATTTGCTTACAAGAATCGGTCAGGATGATGAAATTTCTTACTATATTTATGACGGAAAATGCCAAAATATTTTTACAAAGAGAAAAATGTATCAAATTAACTAAATTCTATTGAAAATAAATAAAAAATCCTCTATAATAGAAGCATCGTTTATTTTAGAGGTGCAAAATGGGAAAAATCAAAATGACAACTCCGTTAGTTGAAATGGACGGAGACGAAATGACAAGAATTATTTGGAAAATGATAAAGGAAGAGCTTTTGCTACCTTTCATTGACCTTAAAACAGAATATTATGACCTTGGACTACCTGAAAGAGAAAAAACCAAGGACCAGGTAACCTTTGACTCTGCATACGCTACACAAAAATACGGCGTAGCCGTAAAGTGTGCAACAATCACACCAAACAAGCAAAGAGTAGAGGAATATAACCTTACTGAAATGTGGAAAAGCCCTAATGGCACAATAAGAGCAATTCTTGACGGTACAGTATTTAGAGCACCAATTCTAATTGACTCAATTAAGCCTGCTGTTCGCAACTGGAAAAAGCCAATTACAATTGCTCGTCACGCATATGGTGATGTATATAAGGCTACTGAATATAGAGTACCAACACAGGGAAAGGCAGAGCTTGTATTTACCGATAAGGACGGAAATGAGCAATTCAGAAAGGAAATTTATGATTTTGAGTGCTCAGGCGTGCTTCAAGGTCAGTATAATAAGGATAGCTCTATTCGTTCGTTTGCACATTCCTGCTTTAATTATGCAATAAATACAAAGCAGGACCTTTGGTTCGCAACAAAGGACACAATTTCAAAGCAATATGACCAAACCTTTAAGCTAATTTTCCAGGAAATATTTGAAGCAGACTATAAGGCAAAATTTGAAGAGCTTGGAATAGAGTATTTCTATACCCTAATTGATGATGCCGTTGCAAGAGTAATTCGTTCAGAGGGTGGATATATCTGGGCTTGCAAAAACTATGACGGTGACGTTATGTCCGATATGGTTTCAACAGCATTTGGCTCGCTTGCAATGATGACCTCAGTTCTTGTTTCACCAAATGGACAATATGAATATGAAGCAGCACACGGTACCGTTACAAGACACTATTATCGTTATTTGAAGGGTGAGGATACCTCAACTAACCCAATGGCAACAATTTATGCATGGAGTGGTGCACTTCGCAAAAGAGGAGAAATTGACGGCTTATGCGACCTTGTTGAATTTGCAAACAAGCTAGAGAATGCTTGTATTCAAACTCTAAATGACGGCATTATGACAAAGGACCTTGTAGGTCTTGTTGATAAGGGAACACAGGTTCAGGCAGTTAATACAATAACCTTTATTAAGGAAATTCGCCAAAGACTTGAAAAGACATTATAAAAAAGCAAAACCACCAGATTTTCTGGTGGTTTTTAATTTATTTTTCTGCATCAACAGGAGCATTTGCTTGTTTTTTTTGTGCCTTGTCATAAAGCCTTTGTAGTGTGTAGTTAGTATATCTTAAAATGAACACAGGAAGCATGCTTAAAACAAAGTTTACAACAAAAACAGGGAACCAAACAGCAAAGCCGTGATTATATGGCAAAAGCCAACAAGGAATAAGCATAATTAAGAAGCCAAAAAGAGCATTTTCCAAGTGAATAATAATGCCGTAATTTGATTCGATTACAAATCTTTCAAGATACTCTGCATCAGCAGAGCTTTTTAATTCATTTTTATGAAAGCTTGTAAAGCCACCAAGCTCTGGAACCTTATCCTTCCAGCTTTTAATTTTGATTGCATTGTAGAAGTTTTTTTCCTTTTTTGAAACCTTAAAAATAGCTCTACCTGGCTTATACCATTTCATAGGTGTTAAGCGCCTAATTAAAAATGCAAAAATCCCGTCAATTGCGATAACTCCAATAGTATAAATAGTAGTTTCAAGTGCTAGCCAAAGCACATCGGTAAATTCAATCGGTAAAGAAAACAGAGAATTACCAATAACAATTAGTATCATTGATACTAAAATAGTAATTATGTAATACAACGTAAAGCACCTCGCTTCATTTTTCTTTAAAAATTATACCATAAATAAATAAAATTTACAATAGAAAAGGTGCATTTAAAACAAACGCACCTTTAATTTTTTATTCAAGCTCAAATGCACCAGTATATAGCTGATAATATTTACCTTTTTGAGCAATGAGGTCATCGTGTGAGCCACGTTCAATAATTCTACCGTGGTCAAGCACCATAATTACATCAGAGTTTTTAATGGTTGAAAGACGGTGAGCAATAACAAACACTGTACGTCCTTGCATTAGTGCATCCATACCAGCTGAAACAATTGCCTCAGTTCTTGTGTCAATAGAGGAGGTAGCTTCATCAAGAATCATAACAGGAGGGTCAGCAACTGCTGCACGAGCAATAGAAATAAGCTGTCTTTGTCCCTGCGAAAGTCCACTTCCATTACCAGTTAAAACTGTATTATATCCGTCTGGAAGCATTGAGATAAATGCGTGTGCATTAGCCCTCTTTGCCGCCTCAATGCACTCCTCGTCAGTGGCATCAAGCTTACCATAACGAATGTTATCCATAACAGTGCCTGTAAATAGGTTTACATCCTGTAAAACCACACCAAGAGAACGACGAAGGTCAGCCTTTTTAATCTTGTTGATATTTATTCCATCATATCTAATTTTACCGTCAGCAATATCATAAAAACGGTTAATTAGGTTAGTGATAGTCGTTTTACCAGCACCTGTTGCACCAACAAAAGCAATCTTTTGTCCTGGCTTTGCATAGATTGAAATATCGTGCAAAACAATTTTTTCAGGAACATAACCGAAGTCAACCTCGGTAAGCACTACATCTCCCTCAAGCTTAGTATAGGTAATAGTACCATCACCGTGTGGGTGCTTCCATGCCCACATTCCCGTGCGCTTTTCGCTTTCAACAATATTTCCGTTTTCATCATATTTTGCATTGACAAGCGATACATAGCCATTGTCAGCCTCAGCCTCCTCGTCAATAACGTCAAAAAGTCTGTCAGCACCTGCAAGACCCATAATAATAGCATTTGCTTGCTGTGAAAGCTGTGAAACATTATTTGTAAATTGCTTGGACATTCCAAGGAATGGAATAACTGTTGAAATATCAAGTGGCAAGCCAGAAATTGATACATTTTCAACCTTGAAGAAAATAAGCATTGAGCCAGTGAGAACAAGCAAAACATAGAGAATATGACCGAGATTATTTATAATCGGCATAAGAGTGTTTGCATACTTGTTAGCCTTTGTAGAATCCTTGCAAAGCTGGTCATTAAGAGCCTCAAATTCCTCTTTTGTTTTTGGCTCGTGGTTAAATACCTTAACAACCTTTTGACCATTTATCATTTCCTCAACATAGCCCTCGCATTTTCCAAGAGCATGCTGTTGCTTAATAAAGTATTTAGCACCGCCACCACCAATTTTTTTAGAGGTTATAACCATTAGTGCAACTCCAAATAGAACAACAAGCGTCATCCAAAGGCTGAACCAAAGCATTATAAAAAGAACAACTAAAAGTATAATGCAGGAGGTTATAATTTGTGGTAGTGATTGAGAGACAAGCTGACGCAATGTGTCAATATCATTTGTATAATACGACATGATGTCGCCGTGCTTATGAGTGTCAAAATACTTAATAGGAAGTAATTGCATTTTGTCAAACATAAGAGTACGCATTCTGTGTAAGAAGCCCTGTGTTAAAACTGCCATTGTTCTTGTTTGAATAAATGCAGCAACAAGACCAACAATATAAACACAAATAAGAACAAGCACTGCATTTACAATACCGGGCAATACCTTATCAAGTGCAGCTTGTGCGTTCATACCAGAGGTAACGTATCCAAGTCCCTGCTCCGCAAAGGCTAAAACCTTTTGTTGGAAAATTCCAGGAATAGCTGTAGCAAGAGCATTAAGAGCAATACAAACGAGCACCAAAATGAATTGTGGCTTATAAAATTTCATAACATAGCCTACAAGACGCTTAAAGGTGCCTTTTTTAGCTCTTTTTGCAGGGGTTGCCATATTTGGCCTACGGGGATTAGAAATAACCTTACTCATTGCATCTTACCCCCTTTTGTTTGTGATTCGTAAATCTCCTTATAAATTGCATTGCTTTCAATTAACTCGCTGTGACTACCCATGCCATCAATCTTACCATCATCTAAAATAACAATAACATCAGCATCCTCAACGCTTGAAATTCTTTGAGCAATTATAATCTTAGTAGTATTTGGAATTTCTTCCTTAAACGCCTTACGAATAAATGCATCCGTTCTTGTGTCAACAGCACTTGTTGAGTCATCAAGAATAAGAATTTTTGGTTTTTTCAAAAGAGCTCTTGCAATACAAAGCCTTTGCTTTTGTCCACCAGAAACATTTGTACCACCCTGCTCAATATATGTATCATATTTATCTGGGAATGCTTGAATAAATTCATCAGCGCAAGCAAGCTTGCATGCGTGAATCATTTCCTCGTCAGTAGCATTTTCATTTCCCCAACGAAGGTTATCTTTAATTGTGCCAGAGAATAGTATATTCTTTTGAAGAACAACGCTAACTGAATCACGAAGGGTAACAAGGTCATAATCTCTTACATCAACCCCACCAACCATAACCGAGCCCTCGGTAACGTCATAAAGACGTGGAATTAGCTGAATAAGTGATGATTTTGAGCTACCAGTACCACCAATAATGCCAACAGTTTGACCGGATTTAATATGTAAATTGATATCATCAAGAGCATATTTTTCAGCTCTTTGTGCATACTTGAATTTTACGCCATTAAAATCAATATCTCCGTTTTTAACCTCATAAACTGGGTTTTGCGGATTTTTAATTGTTGTGTCCTCGTTTAAAACCTCACAAATACGCTTTGCGCATTCACTTGACATCGTAATCATAACAAATATCATTGAAAGCATCATAAGGCTCATAAGAATTTGCATGCCATAGGTAAGTAGTGCAGAGAATTCACCAATAATAATATCACCCTTAACAATAGCCTGTGAGCCAAATAAGCAAACACAAGTCATAACGGAGTACATGCAAAGAAGCATAAGTGGATTATTAAAGGCAAGGATTTTTTCTGCTCTCGTAAAGTCACTGGCAACCTCGGAGGATGCCTTTTCAAATTTTTGACTTTCGTGCTTTTCACGAACAAAGGATTTAACAACCCTCATTCCGTGTACATTTTCCTGTACAGAGGCATTTAAATTGTCATACTTCTTAAATACCTTTTTGAAAATAGGCATTGCCTTTCTTGCAATTGTAATTAAGCCAAAAAGCAAAACAGGAATAACAACAACGAATATAAGTGCCATTTTTCCACCACGAATGAATGCCATAGTAATAGAGAATATGAACATAAGTGGTGAACGAATAGCGGTTCTTATAAGCATCATAAAGGATTGCTGAACGTTCGTTACGTCGGTTGTAAGCCTTGTTACAAGACTGGACGTTGAGAAATTATCAATATTCTCAAATGAAAAATCCTGAGACTTGTTAAATAGTGCCCCACGTAGATTTTTTGCAAAGCCACAGGATGCTTTAGAGCAAGTAATACCTGCAACAGCACCAAATGTAAGGGAGCATAGTGCCATCAAAACAAGCAAAATGCAATATCCACCAACAACCGCAAGTGGCTTACCTGGAATAATTTTCTCAACAAAGGAAATAAACCATCTTGTAATAATAGCATCATTTACCTCATAGCCTTGCTGAACATACGTAATAAGGTCGGCTGTAAAGAACGGGATAAGACATTCCATAACAACCTCAAGTG
>JAZQHJ010000056.1:0-7064 GCA_045540515.1 Eubacteriales bacterium | reverse complement strand
CCTGCTTTAACAAGCGCCTCTCTTACTAGGTTTCGGTTTTCGGGCTTTCTAAACTGCAAAAGCGCCCTTTGCATAAGCTTTTCACGATAGTCGTCAGGCTGATAAACCGGCTTGCCGTCTAAGGGGTTTATGCCTGTGTAGTACATAACCGTTGAGGCGGTTCCTGGGGTTGGGTAAAAGTCCTGCACCTGCTCTGGGTTACAGCCCATTTCCTTTAAGTAAAGAGCTAGCTCAACAGCATCATTTATTGTGCTACCTGGGTGGGAGGACATAAGGTAGGGAACAAGATATTGCTCAAGACCTGCCCTTTTGCAAAGCTCAAAGTATTTTTTGTAAAATTTATTGTAGGTTGAAATATCTGGCTTGCCCATATATTTAAGAACATTTGACGAGCAATGCTCGGGCGCAACCTTTAGCTGACCGCTTACGTGCTCTGAAACAAGCTTTTTAAAGAACGTATCGTCCTTGTCACAAAGCATATAGTCAAAGCGTATTCCTGAACGTATAAAAACCTTTTTTACACGGGGAAGTGTCTGAATTTGGTTAAGTAGCTCTATGTATTCGCTATGGTCTGCCTTTAAATTTTTGCAAGGTGTTGGCACAAGACATTTTCTATTTGCACAAACTCCGTCAGTGAGCTGTTTATCACAAGCAGGGTATCTAAAATTAGCAGTAGGACCACCAACGTCGTGAATGTACCCCTTAAAGTCAGGCATTTTTGTAATTATTTTTGCCTCTTGCACAACACTTTCTATGCTACGAGAACGAACACTACGTCCTTGATGAAAGGCAAGGGCACAGAAGTTACAGCCACCAAAGCAACCACGATTGTGCGTAATTGAGAATTTAACCTCGCTAATTGCAGGAACTCCACCCTCTTTTTCGTACACAGGGTGATAATTTCTTGCATATGGAAGAGCATAAACGGCATCAAGCTCCTCTCTTTCAAGAGGAAAGGCTGGTGGGTTTTGCACTAGCTTTTTATTATCGTAGTATTCAACAATTGCTTTGCCGTAAATCGCATCCTGGTTTTTATATTGAATACCAAAGGCACGGGCATATTCCTCCTTGCTTTCCTTAATTACGTTAAAATCAAGCTCGCAGGCAACAGGGAAGGACACCTCATCATCTCTTTTACAAAGATATACACATCCTCTTTCAGATCGAATTTTCTTGATTGGCACACCACGGTCAAGAAGCTTGGCAATTTTTAAAATGATGCTTTCCCCCATTCCGTAGGTAAGCAGGTCTGCACGGCTGTCAACAAGTATGCTTCGTCTTATTTTGTTGTCCCAGTAATCATAGTGAGCAAAGCGACGGAGTGATGCTTCGAGTCCACCTATTACAATCGGTACATCACCATATGCCTCACGAATTCTGTTACAGTAAACAATTACGGCTCTGTCAGGTCGCTTTCCCATTTTTCCACCGGCAGAATAGTAGTCATAGCTACGCTTTTTCTTAGAAACGGTGTAGTGAGCAACCATTGAGTCAATGTTACCTGCACTTACAAGGAATCCAAGACGTGGCTTGCCAAAGCGCTTAAAGTCCTCACAGCTTTTATAGTCGGGCTGTGCAAGAACAGCAACCCTAAAGCCTGCGTTTTCAAGGACTCTTGTAATTATAGCTGTACCAAAGGACGGGTGGTCAACATAGGCATCTCCACTTACGTAAACAAAGTCGGGAGCACCCCACCCAAGGGCATCACATTCCTCCTTGGAAATAGGTAAAAATTTATTTTCGTTCATAATTAGCCTTTTCGTTAAAATTTCTTGAAATATCTAATATCTAAATATGATAAAAAACGCCCTTAGCAGGCGTGTTTAACTATTCCTCTTCGTCTAGCATTTCGTAGTAAACGTTGAAAACGCCCTGCGCAACGTCAACGTCGTCAACAAAAACAAGGCAATCCTCGTTTTCATCAATGAGGAAAATAAGAACCTCATCCTCGCCGACGCCCTCAAGCTCTGTAACAGGGTCAAGAATTACGTAGTAATCGCCCTCATAGTCAACAAGGGCAATCTGCTCAAACTCGATTCTCTTGCCGTCCTCGTCCTGAAGCTCAACGTTATCAAAATTGTTTTCATCAAAAAATCTATCAATATATCTTTCGTACTTTGCCATTTTAGTATTCCTCTCTTAAATTTGTTTCAAGTCGTGAGAACTTGTAGAAGTGACCAAGCCAGCTCATTTCAACAGTGCCCGAGCTACCGTGTCTGTTCTTTGCTACTGAAACAGTAACAAGGTGAGCCTTTTCAGGGTCAACACCATAGTAGTCACGTGAAAGGAAGATAACCATATCGGCATCCTGCTCAATTGCACCAGAGTCACGAAGGTCTGAAAGCATAGGCTTTCTTTCCTTTTCCTTTTCGGCTGAACGACCAAGCTGTGAGCAAACGATAACAGGAACGCCAAGCTCCTTTGCAAGTAGCTTCAAGCTTCTTGAAATATCAGCAACCTCAGTTGCCTTGTTGCCGTCCTTACGCTTGATTTCAGATTCCATAAGCTGTAAATAGTCGATTACAACAAGTCCAAGATTCTTAATCCTACGAAGCTTAGCCTTCATTGCTGTTACGTTGATAACAGAGGTGTCGTCAATGTATATGTCTGTTTCGGAAAGAGCAGATACAGCATTTGCAATCTTATCCCAGTCGCTATTATCAAGGTTGCCCGTGCGAAGCTTCTCGGAGTGAACCATAGCCTCTGATGAGATAACACGCTTAACAAGCTCCTCGCTTGTCATTTCAAGAGAGAAGATACAAACTGCCTTCTTTGATTCCTTTGCAATATTTGTAGCAAGGTTCAAGCAGAAGGAGGTCTTACCGACACCAGGACGTGCGCCCACGATAATAAGGTTACCCTTTCCAAAGCCAACAACGTACTCATCAAGCTCGTTAAAGCCCGTCTTAACACCAGTGTCAGCCTTTCCACCACTTTCTTGAAGCAATTGAAGCTCTGAGTGTGTGCTTATAATAACGTCACGAATATGAACAAAATCACGTCTTACGTTTTTATCTGAAATATCATAAATTCTTTTTTCTGCGGCATCGACAATCTTTGAAACCTCCTCGCCAGATGAGTAGGCATCGGATTGAATCTCCTCGGTTGCAAGAATTAAGCGTCTTAAAGTGCTTTTATCACGTACAATTCTTGCATAGTCGCAGGCATTTGAGTAGGAGGGAACAACGTCAACAAGTAGCTTTATATACGACCTTGCAGCGGACTCATCCTCGTAAATTCTTTCAGAAACAAGCGAGTTAATAAATGGAATTACGTCAATTGGCTTGTTTTGAAGATTAAAGGACTGCATAAGACGGAACATATCTGCGTGAACCTCTTGATAAAAGTCATCGGCAGAAATGATTTGAGCAACCTCCTCAAAGCATTCGTTTGAAATGAGAATTGAGCCAAGCACAGCCTGCTCGGCATCGTTTGAATGTGGTAAAATTCTTTGTAGCGAATCCATTATTTTTCCACCACCATAACTGTTAATTTTCCAACAACATCTGTGTAAAGCTTAACATCAAGCTTATATGTGCCATATGCCTTAATTGGAGCATCAAGCATAATTTTTCTCTTGTCAATGTCAATGCCAAATTGAGCCTTTAATGCCTCGCTTATATCCTTTGAGGTAATAGCGCCATAGAATCTGCCGTCATTTCCACACTCGGCAGTAAGCTTAACTGTAATGCCCTCAAGCCTTGTAGCAAGAGCTTTTGCATTGTCCCTTTCTACACTGATTTTGTGCTCCTTTGAGCTTTGTCTGTTTTTTGCATCATTTATTGCCTTGGCATCAGCAGGGATTGCAAGCTTCTTTGGGAAAAGGAAATTTCTTGCATAGCCCTCGGACACTTCGATAATTTGGTCCTTTTTGCCTTGGGATTTTACGTCCTGTAAAAGTAGTACCTTCATTTTATTCCTCCGGATCAATATATTCATCAATTGCGTGCTTTAATTTCATAAGAACAGCACCGATATTTTCATCCTGTACCTGTGCACCAGCAGCATCAAAGCGACCACCACCATTTAGCTCCTCAAGAATGAGCTGAACGTTGATAGTACCATTTGACCTTGCAGAAATATGCACCGTGCCACCGACCAAAACAAGAGCAAATGAGGCAGCAACGCCCTCTATCATAAGAAGGTTGTCTGCAACTCTTGCTGCTAGGATTCTATCAGAGGCATCTGTTCCAAATGGGTTAAGAGCAATTGCCATACAGTTTCTGTACATTTCGATTTTTTCGCCAAAGTGTGATTCCTGCTTGTAATCACGTAGCGTTGTTTTAAATAGGTCCTGAATTTCCTCATATGAAGCGCCATTATCTCTTAGATACATAGCTGCTGCATATGTTTTTGTACCTGTTGATTTAGTAAATTGCTTGGTATCAAGTGAAATACCCGCAAGAAGCATATTTGCTTCGTTCCTCTTTAAAGCTGATTGAGGAAGCACCTGCTCAAGCATTTCAGAAACAAGCTCACTTGCACTTGATGACGAGGACTCAATATATGAAATGAGAGGCTCCTTATCAAATTCAGCGGTTTTTCTGTGGTGGTCAATAATTACTAGCTTTTCAACATTATTTGCAATATCGGCAGACTCAAACATATTTATGTTATTTACGTCAACCATAATGAGCAGAGTTTCGCTTCTTACAAGGTCAAGTCCCTTTGCACTATCGACAAACACACCCTTGTAATCTGGGTCGTTTTCAAAGAATTTTAAGCATTTGCCAATGTTTGAATCCTTTAAGTTAGTTACAACATTTAGCTTAACACCACAGTGCATAACAAGCCTTGCAATACCAACTGATGCGCCAAATGCGTCATAGTCAGGGAAGCGATGCGCCATAACAATTACGTTACTTGCGTTGCAAATATGATTGATAAGCTCGCTTGCAACAACCCTTGCCTTAACCTTTGTGCGCTTGTGAGTTGCGTTTGTTCTGCCACCGAAGAATTCAGTGTCATCTCCGATTTTTACAACAGCCTGGTCGCCACCACGCTGTAAAGCCATATCAAGAGCAGTGTGTGCAGCCTTTTCCTTCTCGGCAAGAGAGCCCTCAACGCTAGCAACACCGATTGAAATAGTAACAGGAAGGTTACCATTGCCAACTCTTATTTGACGAACCTGATTTAAAATATCAAAGTCCTCACTCATAAACTTGTCAAGGTCGCAAACTCTGAAAATGAACAAATACTTGTCCTTTTCGTATTCCTTGATAATTCCGTCAACGCTTGAAGCCCAAGAACGAACAAGGTCCTCAATCTTTCCAGCAGCCTCTCTGTATTTTTCTTGTTCAAACTGTAAGAGCTCCTCAAGGTTATCAACGATAATGTAGGCAACAACCTTTTCGTTGTCTCTTATATGCTTTTCAAGAGCAACAATTTTTGTGACATCCCTTAAAACGAGTAAGAAATAAATTTGCTCACCGCTTTTGATTTTTGTTTTCTCAATCAAATAATTTCTTCCAGCAAGGGTAGTTTCCTCCTCGCTTAGCTCGTCAGTCAAGTCAACGGTAAATAGGCTTGAAGCATATGCACCAAGAATAGGGGAGCGCTGTCCTGAGCAGGATTGTGCAAATTTGTTATACCACAGGATTTTACCAAGTGAATCGCAAATAAGTGCAGGCTCGGATAAGGAATTTATCTTGTCGTACATAATTGAGCCAAGAACGGGGCCCTTGGGGATACCTTTTTCCTTCTTGTCAAGAATTACGTGAGCTAGAACAATTGCCAAAACAAACAAAATCGCAAAGGCAGAAAGAGCAACAAAGGTAATTGGCAAAACCATGCTTTGTAGCTTTGACGCAAGAAAAGATGCAGCTACTATAACGAGTGTAGCAAGCACGCATGCGCTTGTGCAAATTATAGCGGTCTTGCGCCTTGCGTTTTTTGTATTATACATAAGGCATTTCCTCCTTGTAAATAGTATGTATTAAAGCAAGTGAAACGGCAAAAAATTGCCATAAAAATCCACTAGATATATTTTTAGTTATATAATTATAACAGATTTTTATCTAAATGTAAAGTGGTTTTATATTTTTGTACTTGCAAGGGTGTAAAAATTATGCTATACTCTATACTGAACAAATATGTAATTGCTAAACAAATTTCGCTTGGCAGAACAGGAGAAAAAATGACAAGAAAGCTATTTATAACTGTTTGTGAGCTTGATGAGGTTTCATATTTGCCAAAGGGGGCATTTACGGAGCTTTATTCAGCACCACTATACGAGCATGCATACAGAAAAATAAAGGATGCGGCAAATAAGCTTGATTTGGATGTTGAGTTCGTAAGGGCGGCAACCTTTCCAGCAAAGGGAGCAACAAATGAATTTAACCCAGATTTTGAGGATATTGTTGCCGTTGTTTCACCACTTGTATTCCTAGCACACGCAAGATGCGTCGAGGATGCAATCAATTTTGTAATAAAGAACGACCCTGCTTATGCAACAATTGGTAGCATAAGAAATCCGTTTGCAGTAATAGGACTTGGAAAAATGGTGTCAGGAGCAGGAATTGGCTCGTGCCACGACTTCATTCAGCAAATAGAGGATTGCGGTGCGGTTTATAAAAACATTGCTCTTGCAGAGGGTGAAAAAGCCTCACCAGTGTCTAGAATTGAGTATTTTAAGAGAGCTGAGGCATATATGCAGGAGCTCCTTGATTATCTTGTTATGACTGGCGTTGACATAGAGTCAAGGGACGGAGTCATAGTTTCTCCAAATACCGAGATAAGAAGAGGTGTTTTAATCAAGGCGGGAACACAAATCGGACCTTGGAGTGTTGTAAAGGAAAACACAAGGCTTGGTCCAAATGCAGTAATTATTGAAAGCGAAATCGGCACAGACTGCGTTGTTGATTCTAGCCAAATTTTGCAAAGTGACCTTGAAGACAATGTGAAAATTGCTCCATATACAGTAATTAAAAATGGAACCAGAATTTTTGCAGGAAGCGAAATTGGAAGCCACACAACAATATCAAGCTCCGTTATCGGTATGGATTCAAGAGTGGATTCACACGTGCATATTTCCGATACCGAAACAGAAGTCGGATCGTAGCCAT
>JAZQHJ010000055.1:0-2287 GCA_045540515.1 Eubacteriales bacterium | reverse complement strand
GTCAATGGCTTCAAAATTACAGCAAACAGACATGATAGCAACGCTATGATTTCTATTGATTACAAAGCCTATAATCCAAAACGTGCTGTTAATAAAGTGGTCACATCATATGTAGTAAATGAGTATGACCTCAATAATTGTAAGAAGCTATATACATTTGTACCATCTTATATCTTCAGAACTGACTGCATCGATGATTTGACTTTCAACAATGTCTGCGAAGAAGAGACCACCCTGATGTTTTTGCTCGAATTGTGGAAGCGGTTTGGTAAGATATTGCATGTAGAAAATGTATGTTGTAGATATACAGATGCTTTTTCTCTTATGTCTGATTCTTATTATGGATGCAACAATCCTGATTTTTATTATAATTCTTTGAAAGAAAATTACATACCATTTCTGAACACCTATCTCGATAACGCAGAGTGTGTACCGACTTGGCTTAAAAGGATTATTTATTACAGACTTTATTTCAAGTATTATGCTAACTTGAATGCACGCAATAAATTTTTGGTAGAAGATGAAAACCTAAATGAGTTTTTTGCGATGACTGGTTATCTTTTGTCTGTTGTTGATGATGAACTTATTCTAAATAACAGCAAATACGAACAATTTGCACCACCGTTTAGTATCAGAAATGCTTTTGTTTACCTGAAGTATAATGGTGACCTTAAGATGCTCAACCGTTCATTCTCATTTGAGGGTGATAAACTTATATTTAATCAGTGTGGTTGCAAGTATAATCTTACAGCACACAAGAATATTGAGGTTATGGCGTTTAATATCAGACATAGTAATCTCTGTATTGATTTGAGATATTTTACTCATCTGCTTTTCGATTACGACCCCGAGGCTATTTTTGTAAAACTCAATGATGAAAAATTGCCACTGAAAAAGACCGAGTATTACAGTCTTGATAAGGTATTTGCTACTACAGTAGCAAAGCACTATACCTTCTTGGTAGAGATACCACTTGAAAAGGTCTTGAGCGCTGACACAACTATAAGCTTTTATATGCAGCTTGATAACAAGGTGGTAAAACTCCCACTTGATTTTCATCGTGCTCCGTCTAAGCTTAATGTCAACTGTCCACATTCTTACTGGAATATCAAGGATGATTATTATCTCACATTTGATAATAACAAGTTGGTTGTAAACAAATTCACAGATAAACAAATCAAAAAGCGTGAAAAGCTCTATCTATCAGAAGCCTGTACAGCACTTAAGATTCATCCAAAAGTTATTGAACAGGATAACTACAATCTCAAGAGAAAACAACTTAAAAAAATCAGAAAAGAATATTTCAAGGCAAAACCAAGCTTTGAAGGCCGCCGTATCTGGCTGTATTTTGACAAACTCTACAAAGCAGGTGATAACGGAGAGTATGCTTTCAGGCACGCTATGACTCGTGACGATGGCATCGAGTGTTATTATATTCTTAACGAAGATTCGTATGATTACGAGCGTTTGATTAAACAGTATCCTGACAATATTCTGATATACGGTTCTCTCAAGTGCCAACTCTACGCACTTATGGCTGCGAATATAGTAGCTACACATCCTGATATTATTGAGTTTTGTGGCTTTGATTCCGCACTTGCTACTGTTATCAAAGATTTGTTTAATCCTAACCTCATCTGTATTGCACACGGTATTACTATACAGAAGAATGCAGATTTTCAGAGTCGTATTTTTGATAACACAATGTTTTATACTACAAGCTCCAAGTACGAGGTAGCTCATATATTAAAGCCAATATATGGATACACAGAGGATGAGGTTGCGCTGACAGGTCTTGCTCGCTTTGACGGACTCAAAAATGACGACAAAAAGCAGATTCTCATTACTCCTACATGGCGCAGAAACCTTGTAGGTTTGGCTCAACGAAATTCAACCCGGGAGTATAGCGAGCTGTTCAAGCAGACTGATTACTATAAGATTTACAATAGTCTTATCAATGACGATAGAATTATCTCAACCGCAAAAGCAACAGGCTATAAGGTAATCTTCCTGTTACATCCTGCTATGAGTGCACAGATTGATGACTATGACAGAAACGATTTCGTAGAGCTGATTCAGGCGAGTGGAGATATGAGCTACGAGAAAATTCTGACTCAGTCGAGCCTTATGGTAACTGATTACTCAGGTGTTCATTATGATTTTGGTTATATGAGAAAGCCGATCATTTACTATCAGCCCAAGGAAGTTCCTATGCGATTTGAAGAAGGCGGTATGAAGTTTGCTACTATGGCTTTTGGCCCTGTGTGTAGTGAATACGAAGATGCAG
>JAZQHJ010000054.1:0-2617 GCA_045540515.1 Eubacteriales bacterium | reverse complement strand
TGTGTTAAGCACGCCGCCAGCGTTCGTCCTGAGCCAGGATCAAACTCTCTAAAAAATTGTATCTCAAGACCTAAGTCTTAAAATCTATCTCTTAGAGCTTTTGCTGCTCAAAATTAAACACTTGCGTGTTGTCCGCAATCTATTCGATTGCTTACTGTGTTTTTTAGTGTTGTCTCACTTGTAATTTCTTGAGTTCTTACTCAAAGTAATTACGGGTTCTCACTTACTATTTCGTTGTTTAATTTTCAAGGTCCTTTTTGCTTCAAAAGAATGATTACATAAATGTAATTAATTCATTTCGCAGCGTAAGACTTATTATATTCGAACAACCCCTAATTGTCAAGTGTTTTTTTCAAATTTTTTCAGATTTTTTTGAAAGTATTTTTGACAATAAAAAAGCTGTTGCTGAATATTGGCTTACATCGTGGATTATTACCCATTTTGCGAAAAATATACATTCAATTTAAAACACAAGTCCCTATTATATATGTAATAGAGAAAATGTCAAGGTTTTTTCAGAAATCGAATATATTTATTACAAATTTGTAGTGGTATTTAGGTTATTTTGTGTTATTATTATATATAGTATACAGTATATGGGGGTTGCACTATGAATAATAAATGCATAATTACCATTGCAAGACAGTTTGGCTCGGGTGGCCGATATGTCGGCGAAAAACTTGCTCAGAAACTTAATATTGACTTTTATGACAAAGAGTTGATTTCTATAGCCGCTAAAGAAAGTGGTATTAATAAAGAGATATTTGACAATGTAGATGAAACTGCAGCTAACAGCCTGTTGTACTCATTATCAATGGGACTGTACAGCTTTGGCAACAGTGCATTTGCTATGGGTGATTTGCCTATCAATGATAAGCTGTATATGCTACAGCACCAGATTATCAAAGACCTCGCCGCAAAGGGTCCGTGTGTTATTGTCGGAAGATGCGGTGACTATGTACTAAAAGACAACCCTAACTGCATCAGCGTATATATTCACGCTGACATTGAGTACAGAAAAAAGCGTGCTGTGGAAATTCATAATATTGATGAAAATCGTGCAGAGACAATAATCAATAAAACTGATAAAACAAGAGCTAACTACTACAGCTTTTATACCGGTCAGAAATGGGGCGCTTCGCAAAACTACGACCTGTGTATTGACAGCTCAAAACTAAGCGAAGACCAGATAGTTGATCTGATTATATCATACATCAACATTAAGCAAGGTTAAAACATTACATATAAAAAGGCAGGCACCAAGTATAGATTTTGGCGCCTGTCTTTTTTTGTTGCCCCTAAAAACGAAACGAGGGCAAGATACCTATATATATGCTTACATATCGCTACTTATGACAGTTAACGGGTCAATATATGTCTGCCCCACCTTGATCTCTACGTGCAAGTGAACAGGGTCCTCGCACTCACACGGAATCAAAGAGACTGTACCGAGCACATCGCCCTGAGATACCTGGTCTTTCATTCTTACGTTTGTATCACTATCTACTCCACAATAAAAAATAGAGTACTCTCCGTTTGTTACTTCGATGATAACTCCATAATGCTCATCAAAGGAAATACTTGAAACAACACCGTCACACATAGAATAAACGCTGTCGCCCTCGTTGGCTACAAAATCGGTACCTGTATGTGGGCGGTAGTCTTTCATAGTAGCGCTGTAAACTGCGGTCTCGCTATACTCACGCAGGACGCTCTCGCTATCGACAGGATAAATAAGGCTGTCCGTTACCTTTAAAACAGCCTGCAATGAATCGAGCTCGCTCTGGGCGTCAACATCCTCTGTGCGAGGCAAGGTAGATGTCTCATACAAAGTGATATCGTTATCTTCTGTTTCTAAGCTCTGAGTCTCTTCTGATGTAGATGGCTCTTGTGTTACGCCTGTGACATCCTGTGCTACCATAGCAGTGGTCTCAGAGGTTAATGATGAATAATACTCGGTTTCGTTCTTGCTAAGGTATTCGCTAACACTTGAATATGTTGACCATACAGCAAGACCGATAGCAACAAGACATATAGATAATGCAATATAGAAACCAACACGCTCGGTTGATTTTTTTGAAGATTTACGGTTGTATTTTTTCATAAAAGACGCCTCCGTCAGTATTATTGACGAAGGCTAAAAATTTATACAATGAAATCGCTCGAAGAGCGATATCATATCGAAGATATATCACCCGTTCCGACAGGAACGGATATCATTGAAAAAGTCACCTTTGTCAGGTAGACAAAAGTGACTTTTTTCGTGCGAAAGACTACCTAAACGGAGCAGAATCGAGGTAAAAAAGCCTAAAAGTACGACAAGATCGTTTACATGCTATTCTTTAAAAGATGTAACAAAGAATCGGGAGTGTCACCGATTGTTATTTTGTTGGTTACATCGACCATTACATAGTTTTCTTTTTGAAACTCATTGATAAAACTCTGTTCATTATTATATAGAATCTCTTTACCATACCAAGGTTTGTTTGATTGTGGCGTAAGTTCAAGGTACACAAGTTTTCCATCTGCTTCAAAAGTGAAAATTGTATGTTCGTTCTTTTTGACACGGTGATGGATCAACCAGATTTTATACGGGACATGTGTTTTATCCAAAATG
>JAZQHJ010000053.1:0-12046 GCA_045540515.1 Eubacteriales bacterium | reverse complement strand
GCCTGTAACTGCACATCTGCCACTTGCAATTTCTGGCAATTGCATTGCTTTACATTCTTCACAATTCATTTTTAGCTCCTCATTTCTTTAAAATTTCAAGTGCCTTATCATATTGATATGTTGATGCCAAATACCTAAAATTCTGCGCCTTTTCTAGATTTTTTTCTTTCCATATGTCGTATGTTTTCATAATTGAAAAATGTCTTAAAAATTCATATTTTCCAAAATACTCAAACGCCTCGTAAAGAATTTTGCACTCATAAACAATGCTATAAATCTCAAACCAATATGAAAATTCTTCGGACAAGTCTTCTCTGTATGTCAAGCTTGTCTTATTCCATTCAGATGCCTTTTCTTGCTCAAATCTAATCAAAAATAACGGCATAATTCCGTCTGAACCAATCATGTTTTTTTCTGACAAGAGCTTCTTTATTTCATCTTTCGCTTTCAGATAGATTCTGCCTTCATAGGCTTTGGTTCTGACATCCTTTAATCCTGCTGTTAACATTCCATAATCAAATGGCTTATCTAATGGATAGGTTTGATATAGCTTTTCCAAAATCAATTCAAAAATGTAAAATTCCCAAGTATCACTAGCAAAGCACATAGCAGATGCATTATCGATCGTATTGATAGGATATGCTTGCTCCCAAAACGCAATTGTACTTTCTTGCGTTCCATCGAAGCAATGTGCTCCCCATAAATAGGTTTGTTCAAGATATTTAATATCATTTAACAATACTGCCAAAAAGTTAATACAGCCCTGCTCAATGCCTTTTTCAAACATCTTATTTATTTGCTTGATTTTGACATCTATTAGTGGAGGATTTGCAAGTGATTCATTCAACTCATCTTTATTGTGATATCTAGAATTGTCTGCGTAAATTTTATTCTCTGCAATAAAAAGCAGCTCTTTTTCTGTTAAGGTATCATAAATAGGCTTTGTGTTTATGTCACAAGAAACAAAGCTTCTTATTTTATTTAGCTCTGCTCTCATTTTTTCAATCATACTTTTCTGCATATTCGTTACCCTATCTTTTTCAAAACCACAAGTGAAAGATTTTCCTCGATGTGTAATTTGCCATCTGGCTTGTTTTTCAAAACTCCACTTTTTAATTTGTCTAAAATTTCTTTTTCCTGTTCTTTGCTTATTTTTGTTTCATATTTAAAATCTGACACTATCAAATCAACGATTTCCTGAGCATTATTAAACTCAAATATTAAATCAATTTCCTTTGTAAGCACAACCTCAAATAGCTTTTCCTGTTTTACTATTTTATTTTGCACCCAATTTGCGTGAGCACAGCAGTAATAATGATTATAGTCAAGGATGTCCTCGTGAACTATATCAAAGCATTTTTGAAATTCAGAATGCTTTCTTGGGTCAGGATCAAGAATCAGCATATACTGTCCATTCTTCAACACACGATGTGCTTCTCTGTAAATTTTTCCTTGGCTTATGCATGGTGCCTCGTGAATAGAATGACAAGCTATAACAGCATCAAATATCTCATCATTATATTCCAAGCTCGAAGCATCCATGTGCTTAAACACCAAATTTTCTTGTGTGTTTTCTTTTTTTGCATCTTCTATTTTTTCTTTAATAACATCTATTGCCTCATAAGACTTTGCTATTTTACTAATATGTTTAGCGTGTGGTCCTAATCCGCAACCGATTTCCAAAATAGTTTTTCCTTTTGGATTTATAGCCTCTATTATCTCCTTAACCTCAATAATTGGGTTGGAAAGATCTCCCTCATTTAGCATATTTGCAAATCTCCCTACTAATTAATATTGGTTGAGCGTGTTTTTTGCCTTGTATTGAATAGTAACTACTATTTATACCATATCCGCCGAATTCCGTATATCCATTATCAACAGAATCTAAAATATCGTTTTTGATAAGAATATACTTTCCATATTCAAAGCTTATTTCCCCGTTTCCAAAAACAGAAATATATGTACTGTTTGTTATTGGCCATTCGGTAGATAAATACTTTGTTATTTGCTCATCTGATTCATATTTATAAATACAAAAAATCGGCATATATAACTCTTGCTGTGGTAGCTTTTCTAAATCATCATAAGCCAAAATTGTTGGAAAAACAACATTATTTTTCGTATCATATTTTGCACCATAAATAACTGTTGAATTGTCAAGCAAACCTTGAATTTCTTCGATATTGATTTTGTCAAGCAATGGTCCCACATCAGTTTCCACATCATCATTGCTTCCGACTTTTTTGCTTTTTACATTCTCTATCAAGGCATTTAAAAATTCATCGTATATTGCTGAATGTACAATTATTGCAGACGGTGCCATGCAATCCTGACCAGAATTATATAATTGAGCTCCTACAACTTTTGTAATTACATTATCATTTATATCACATGAATCTGTTACTACAATTGGATTGCATCCTCCGCCATTGTAAATAAACAAGGTATCTGATGATATTTCTTGTAATATTTCAGTTGCGTTTTCTGGCTTTCCTGTATATATAACAACGCTTGATTTTTGGGTATAATTATTTAAGAATTTTCGCCTTGAATCATAGTTGAATTTTATATTTGGAAAGAACTTATCAACTATCTTTTCTAGTTTAGTGTACGCCTCTCTTAGTATAACCGGTGGACGTACATAAACTGTTTTACAAAAGAAAGATGGTATTATAGCGAACAAAACAAGTGAATAAAACGGCTGATTTTTCGGCATATATACGCTACATGCTTCTATATCATTTCTTATAAAATATTGCGTTTGCATATCTATGTCAAGCAAGGCACTTATTCCTCTTTCAATTTCATCAATTGAGGTTTTATAGGTTTCTATTGAAAGAAAAAGACTTGATAGCTCCTGCTTGTGTTCTTGGCAATATTTTGCAAAATCCTTACATGTTTTTATGTATTTATTCATCGTCTTCACCTGCTTCGCAACAGCACTTCCATTCAGCGTTTTCTGAAAATAGGGTTGTGTGACACTTGTTACTTGATTTTTCAAAATGTTGAACATCTTCTGGGTTTCTTGTTCTCACTCCGTGCACTCTTCCTTCTCCAAAAATAACGTCTGCAATTATTTTTAGTCTTTCTTCTTCCCCTTCATCGTGAAGCTCCTTGAATAAATTTTGTCTAAATCTTCTAATGCCGTTGAGAGGTTCACCTACAAGTACAACCAAATATTTAATTGTGTCATTTGGATAGTTTTTGTTGTGCTCGTATATGAATTTGATTTCCTGGAACAAGCCGTCCTCTTCTGCCTTAGGTATTTTTTCATATTTTTCGTACATATCGCTAGTTATATATATGATAACTTTATGACATTTGGGATCTAAAACTCTTCTTTTAACCTGTTCAAGCCATTTTTCAATGCCGTTAAGCTTTTCATCATACCAGATTCTGTATCCTCTTCTAGATAAATATTTTGCATCCGATTCAACAACCTCTTTTATTTGAGATGTATAACAGATTGTTATAAAATCATCTTCGTTATTATTGTAAACTATGGCTTTTTCCTTTTTTGGCTGTTTTCCACACAATTGAGGAGAAATCGTTTCCCAAATTGTTTTTTCATCAATGCCTTGCTTAATAACCGTAATATACCATTCATAGTTGCTACTTTTTAAAAGCACCCAATCGCCTGAAACAATTATCCTTGAAGAAATGAATAGCCTCTTTAAAATTTCATCGATTATTTTATCCATTGCTTCATCGTCGTTATATTTATAGAGGAAAACACGACATCCGGATGTTTCTGTGCATCCGTCGTGCCTTTTTTCTCCAAGGCTGTTTTTAGCTAGTGCTCCGTTTGCCGATACTCTTGTTAAGAATTGATAGAGTGGGTTTCCTACTTCTTTTGCAAAAGGTCTCTTAATTGGTGCAGTCCAGTGTTTATCCATATAATAATAGCTTTCATCTCCAATTTTACTGAACGCAATCATTTTAAATACAGATTCAACTTTGCCAATTCTCTTTATTATGTTTTGATCATAATTACCAACAGTTCTAAAGCTTTGAACAATTTCATTTTCGCCATTTAAGAAGTTATGGGTTTCATCAGACGCAAAAATACTTGTAACAAGCTCTTTAACGTTTCCAGTTTGATATTGATATGGTGCAGCAGCAGACAAAGGAGCCAAAATAAATATACTTCTTGGTGAGACAAAATCATTCATAATAATATCAAGAACATAGAAAACACAAGCAATTCTTTTCGCTTCTTCTTCCGATGCACATACTAATATCATTTCCCCTGGACTACTCGCTCTTATTATTTCGTTTCCATATGATAAAATAAACAGCTTTCCTGTATTTATTTGTCGATATTTTAATATCTTCTTCTCTGGCTTTTGTTCTATTTCAATATCTATATTATTTTCGTTATTTGAAGCAGCAAAAAACTCATAATCCTTTTGATCATTATTTTGGTTACTTTCATCGTCCTTCAAATCGAAAAAGCTCTCTTTTCCACTATATGCATACATCCTTCTACAACGGCTTGCTATTGCATACAGCTCATCTAATGGCGCATCACAAACGAATCTGTTTATAAGCTCTCCTGCCAAAACGATTCTTTCGTATTCATACTGAATCCACTCATTAACAAACGGAGATGGCCTTTTTAATTCTGATGCTCCCTCCACAGCCTCCTTTATCATGTTTCGAAGCGACATAAAATCGCTCGCCTTTCGCAATGATTTAGCAAGCTTGAACTTATATTCAAAGATTTTTATATATGCCTCTGCATCATAATCATATCTGCATTTTGCATAATTCAAATAATCCTCATAGCTTTTTTTGACTACTCTCTTATATTCTTCATCATTCTGTTTTAAGCCAATTTTCTTTTCACTTATTGACTTGAATGAAAAATATGATACTAAATACTTATAGAAATTTACCTCCGCCCAAAAATCTCCCTTTTCATTATATTTTTCTCTTATAGCCTTAATGCTTCTTTCATAGTATGTAAGATTTTTGTTATTTTGGTTTTGTGACTCATCTTTCATTATTGCATCAATTTGCTTTTCGCAATACTCAAAGTCATTAGCCTCAGCATAAATCATAAACAAGCAGGTTGAAAAATCAGCATATGTTTTAGGATTAACCCTATCTGCATTAGCAACAAATAGCATAGTGTTTCTCGCAACAGCAAAAAGCTGCTCACTATTTGGATTATTTGCATTTTGACTTTTTTTGCATTTTACTGCAAGCTCATTACAGCAATGGGCAAAGCTGTGCAAAATCTCATGCCTGTCACCATATGCATTTGAATTTTTGCTTTTATCCCTTAAAATCGCATCATAAAAAACACTTCTTGATTGCTGTTGCTTTTCATCTTTAAGGATTTCCTTTTCAAGGTTTTCGTAAAATGCTCTTACTTCTTCTACTCCTACCTTATACTCTTCATCTTCAAAAACATTATAATTGACAGCAATCCTTTCACTAATTTCAAGAAAATCATTAGCGCTATATCCTATCAGCTCCTTGATTGCCTTATCAAACTCGTGCATATATTCATAACAATATGCCAACAAAATTCTTGTTTGAAAATAATGGTCATCTAAATAATTGCCCTTGTAGGATGCACATGCCTTCTTTAAAAAATATAGTGCTTCCTTATAACTGTTTTTCCTAAAATTGAGCAATCCCATAAGATAGAGGACCTTTACATCACAGCCCTCCATACCATAAAATCGTCTTGATAGCTCTCTGATTTTTCTGCTAAAAATGTTTTTAAAATAGTCAGTTTGAGCAATAATTATACAAATGTTGAGCTCGTGCTCTAGCTTTGTAGATAGATTGTTTTTATTTTTTGTTATTTCTATAAGAGGAGCCAAGCAGTGTTTTATAAGAATAGAATTTGTAAATATACGCTTAACCAAAAAAACATTTTTTATTTCATTCCACAGCTCTCTGTGGTCTGCAAGATAGCAGAACAATCCTATACATTCATCACAGTTCTTTATAATATTTTCCATTATATTGAATTCTTCGCATGAATTAAAAAAGTGCTCTGCTTCCTCAAATTTTTCAATGATTTCTCCTATTGTATATTCTGCACTTTTATCATATTCACATTTTACACAATCATAGCCTTCCCACTTACAAATGTTTTCGAAAAGCTCTTTGTTGTTTTGGCAAGAAAACACATCTATTTTTGATAGCTCTTCAATTTTTGTGGAAATTAGATTATATAACTTGTAAACTTCTGTTTCGGATATATTTTCAATCTCTATTTTCATTAATGCTCTCCTTTGTTAGACTTTCCTTTACTTAATAAAACATTTTCCAAAGAGCATGCTCCACATTTGACGCATGCTTCAACGGATTGCATTACATTTGATTTTCCTGCTTCAATAATGTCTGCGACCTTGGATGCAACATCAACATACCTTTCGGATTGAAGCTTGCCATTACCATTTGCCTTTATTGGCTGATATGGCATAATTATTGGTATAACCTTTTTTGCCACCATTGCTCTTGACTCGTTTATAATATCCTCATCCGGCTGAATCCCAGCAATTAGCACAGATGCTACCTTCCACTCGCCAAAAAGCTCAACCGCTTCTTCAAATGCATCATAATATCTTTGCTTGGAAATTTCTGATTTTGAAGGACAAATTTTTTTCCTTAAATCATCGTTTGAAATTTCCAAATTCATAATCATTGTGGTAACTCCAGCTTTTTTATATCTTTCCAAGCCTTCTTTAGTTCTAGGTGGCACAGTTTCAAGGGATATTTTATTGCTGTGTTTTTCTCTTATACCGCTTGCAATTTGACAGAAATATTCAATGTTTTCCTCTTCGCTTTTATAAATACCACCACCCAAATTTACATCATAATGAGGATCGGTATCAAGAGCGATATCTATCATCTTCACTACCGTTTGAGGGGATAGTGATTTAATTCCGTCAAGCGTACAGAATTTGCATTTTTCCTTTAATGCACAAGAGGAATTTGGCCAAATAGATATGCAATTCTCTGAATGAGGCCTTAACCAATTATAGATTTTTTCCCCGTCAACCTCCTCGTGTGCCCAAACTGGCAATGGCAAAAATTCTATCTCTCCACAAAATTCTCCTTCACAGGAAAGACTACTATACATCACTCCGTTTGATTTTTTTGAATTGATTCTAAATCTTGAATTTTTAGCAAACCCTTGATCAAGATTCATATTTATGACAATATCTCTGAATTTTAAATTAGATGCGTGAACAAATTCGCTATCAAGCAAGTGATTTTCATCACTTATAAGCTTTTGAGTTTCCTCATCAAGTATAGCTCCCTCGCAAAGCAAGCCAGCCTTGATTTTTGTCAACTCTCTCTTGTTGCTATATTCAATGTATTCGTCAATATGCTCCATAACCAATTCGAGCATTTTGCAAGTTCTTTCATAGAGGCTTTCCTTTGGCTCTATATTATAAAACTGCTCATATTTGTCGCTTTCGCTACATAACATTATTTTGTCATATGCTTCGTTAAACGCCTCTTTATTCATTGTAAGTCTAAGCTCTGAAAAAGCATTTCTAACAAGCTCTGTGCATGCATCACAAGTGTAAATCTTATTTATTACATCTCGTTTAAAAATATGACGTATAGGGTCAGGAGGTCCACCTACTGGATCTGCAGCTAACCATGGATCAATACCATCAACAACATCTACTCCAAATTTTTCAAGCATAAGCTTTATTATTTTTGCAAAGGTCTTTGGTTCTATTAGAGTATCAACATTACAATATTGTAAAACCTCACTTATTGTAAATGGTTGAGTGTTTGAAATCATAAGAACTGGTCGAACATTTAACTCCTTTAAGTAGTCAAATGACTCGCTAACATCGTTATATATTTCCTTTTCCGTCATTGGATATAATCCTGCAAAAACAAAGGCAAATACGCCAAATCCATATGACTTTGCTTCCTTGACAGCTTCCTCAAACCTATTAAGGCTCAAATTTTTCCTATATAAAACATTTCTTACAAAATCGTTTTTGCTTTCAAAACCAAAAACTACCCTTAAATGCAATGCCTTATAGTAATGTAATAGCTCATTGATTTTACCATTTTTATGGTTCCTTAAAAAATCGTCAACATGTGCCTCAACATATAAAATGATATCTCTTCCAAGATCATTTGATTTCTCTACTAATTTTTCAAGCAAATATTTTGCAACCTCGGGATACATTTCCTTATCGTCAAAAAAAGATCCCACAGGTGTTATGCAAAGGGCCATAGGCTTTTTATCCTTAAAGCGAAGTGTCTCTTGTAAATATGCAACATTATTGCTTGAGCTTTCATCGTTATTAAGAGTTTTTGATAGCCTGTCCATTTCATTAACTATGCCATCAATCTGCTCCTTTAACGCTCTTATGTTGTCGCAATCGTTTTCTATACCAATTATATTAGCAAACTTTGAATAAAAGCATGGGGTGCAGAGTCCGCATTTTGAACGATTGCAATGGATACCTCTTAAATTAAATTCTGGCCATGGACCTATAGACTCGTTTTCGCTACCTCCAAAGGCACAAATATCCTCGTTGATTACCTCGTTTTTATGGTGCTCATAATATGCCTCACGAAGTTTGTTTGCACAATCGCTCATTTTATTTTTCAATTCTTTTTCGGTAATCATAACGTCATTATCCTCTGTCATAATCTCATATATTTCTTTTGATATTTGCTCTGTTAGTGGCAAAAATGCCCCTCCAGCAGTTGTTCTTCCTCTCATTACTCTTTTTGATAACTCTTCTATTATTTTGTTGTTCAACTCCTTTTTTGACATTTGGGACCTAATCCCAAACTCCTTGCATATAAAAGAAATGTCTGTAAGGATCACTCCATCTTTGTCTCCAAGCTCATCAAAAAAAGCACGGACTCTTTTACTGTCTTTTTTTCTTAAATTGTATTTCAACCAAGCACGCAAAGAAATCGCAACAGCTTCTCCGTGTGGCATATTATATTCCTGCCCTAGCTCATGTGCTAAATCATGAGTTCCCCAATCTCCACACCTGCCTGTTTCTGTAATTCCCATATGGGACACTGCGCTTATCCACATCATTTGGTCAAAAAGCTCACTTTTACAAGGAGTATTTAAATATTCCTTTGCAAGAGCAATTGTTTCCTTCATTAAAGAAACCAACACTCCATCTAAAAAGCTTTTTTCATCCTCTGTTACAAAATATCTTTCAAACGAATGAGAAAACGTATCAATAAAAGCGCATCCTATTTGCTTTTTTGACATTGTTTCAAGCATACTCGAATCCATAATTGCAAATTTTGGCACAAGATGCTCTGACATAATATATCTTTTTAGTTTTGTTTCGTCATTGGACAATACAGCACTGTCTGATACCTCTGAACCGCTTCCAAAATTAGTTAAAATCACTCCGATTGGAAGTGCCTTTTCAATTTTCATTTGAGAATCATTAAACAACTCCCAAACATCTCCATTATAGCATGCGCCAACAGAAATAGCCTTTGCAGTATCAATAACGCTTCCTCCGCCAACGGCAAGAATGAATTTGATTTTTTTCTCTTGGCAAATTTTTATTCCTTCATAAACTAACGAAATGCTCGGATTTGATACAACTCCACCAAGCTCATAGTATCTTTTGTTTGATTTGTCCAGACTTTCTTTAATGTATTGATACAATCCGTTTCTTTTTATTGTCTGATTGCCATATACAAACAAAATATCATTTTTTTCCGCAATTATAGAAGGAAACTCTTTTATTTTCCCTTTTCCAAAATATATTGCTGTATGCGTGAGTCTATCAAAACCAGTCATTGTGTTTTTCTCCTAAATCGGCACATTATTATAATATTATAACATTTTATAGTATCTTTTTCAAGATTATTAGACATATTTCAACAAACCTACACCCTCGAATTTTCTTTTTCATCTGTGGTTTTTATTTATCTAACAAATCAAAAAGGACACCGTGGTGTCCTTTTTTTAGTTGATTTTGGGGGTGGTTGGTTTTCCAAGCTTGGAAAGGGCTAGCTTTAAAAGCCTTGCACAAAGGTAAACCACTATGGAGGAGACAATCACTGCCAAGACAAACCACAAAGCCTGTGGGGTTCTTTGGTAGCCAGCTGGAAGCACCTTTTTTAGGTATATCACCCAGCAATAGTGGGATAAAACAATAAGCGTGCTCGCTGTTCCAAGAGGCTTAGTCCATTTTGGGTTCCATAAATAGCTTGTGTATGATAAGCCGTTTATACCTATAAATAGGAATGTAAAAATTGCAAAAATTGAAGCATAGTCGTAAACAGTCTTTGGGTAATAATGCATACAATATACAAAATATGCAAACGCAAGTATTTCTACTATTGTCAGAATTACACGCACCACTGCTTTTGGAGGCTTTTTAGCTACAAGCGCGCTAGCCTCATACATTAAGCAGCCCAAGGCGCATCCTGCAAAGCCTCTTATTATTCCTGTATTTATTATTGTGTTTCCAATATATTGATAATTCACAGCCAAATGTCCAAAATAGTGTGAAAGCGTTCCGTACCCAAACACAACTATTAACGGACAGCCAATCAAGGTAAAGCCCTTGCCAAGCCTTCTGCAAAGTGGGTATAGTATTGCTAGTGCAATAAACATTGATGAAAGATACCAAGAGATTCCTATTACATATTCTCCCTTTAAGCCCGTGCTGTTTAACGGAATGATTTCAAATAATAGCAATGGTATTTTTTTAAGCGCCTGTATAAGGGTGTACTCTCTATATATGGCTATAACAATAAAGCTGAGTATTACTGATGGAAGCAAATAATAGAATAGCGATTTATATTTTTTAAAAATGAATTCAACGCTTGATATTCCTATTCCTTTTTCTGCAACTGGTGATTTTTCTATTGTTTTCATCATAAGATATCCTGTTATGATAAAAAATCCCTCAACCGCCATTCTTCCACCTAAAAATATACCAGAGCCAAAATGGAATTCTGCTATAATTATGGCAAAAATAAATTTTATAACGTCAATATATCCGTTTCTTTTCATACTAATTTTTATTCCTTGGTTTTTTGATGTTGATGCTTGATTTTGCTATTTAGGCTTTAAAAAGCATCAGCAATTTATTTTCTTAAAGCGATGTATTCCTTTAACATAAGGAGCCAGTCTGTTTGAATAAAGTCAACATTTTTATCAAGTAGCCAGCCCCAGCCCTTATCTGGGTCGTCCTTTAATGATATATCATCTGTGTGATAGGCTGATATTACGTCGGCCTCATTATAGATAATTGAGTTTACCCAAATTAAAAGTCCCTTATCGTGCATTTTTTGAATGTAAGCATCGCTTATGCAATCCTCATTCTCATTTGAAAATAGTATCTCAGCACCAATTACGCTTACACCCCTTTGAATTAGCCAATCGGTAACCTCGTCCTTACTTCTAACAAGTGGCATAAACATAAAGTCGGGAGCATATTTTGCAACCCTTTCAAGGGTTGGCTCATCGGTGCCTGTTTTCACAATTACCTGCTTTTCAACGCCACAAGCACGGATTTCATTTGATATTCCCTCAACGTCAATCCAAAACTTATCAACATTGATATATGCCTTATCCTTTAAAAGCAAAAGCACCTCTTTAAGGGTTGGCACCTTATAGCTCGTTTTTACTCCGTCCTGATTTACAAGAAAGAGTGCTTCAACCTCGCTTGAATCCATATCCTTAATTTGCTTATCACTTCTTAAAAATACGTGCTCCATGCCTGGGTGAAAAGCATAGAATTTCCCGTCCCTTGATTTTGAAACATCAATTTCAACAACGTCTGCGCCTTGCTTTAATGCTATTTTATATGCAGTAAGCGTGTTACAAGGCACGTTTGCTCCACATACACCTCTGTGGGCTACTAAAAATGGTCTGCCCAAAGCTTTTCTGTTTTCAAAAATACTCTTATTAAAATCCATTGTTCTCTTCCTTTACCTTGTACCAAATAATCTATCACCTGCATCGCCGAGTCCTGGTAGAATGTAGCCATGCTCGTTTAGGCATCTATCAAGGGTTGAAACATAAATTTCAACGTCTGGGTGAGCCTTG
>JAZQHJ010000052.1:0-6211 GCA_045540515.1 Eubacteriales bacterium | reverse complement strand
CTCATTCCGTAGGAATGTATCTCTGATTCTCCGCTACACCTGTCTTTTCTTTTTGTCGTAGAATTGGTCGATTCGACTCTGCTCGTGGCTTTGCCACGAATAGAGTGCGTAAGCGAGGCTAAGGTGTGCAAGCTCGTTCGCTAAGCCGTGCCGAAGCTCATTCCGTAGGAATGTATCTCTGATTTTATGTTTCTTTTATCTGTGGAAAGTGGAAAGCTCGCCGAGCTTACACACGTTCCACAGACTACTACTAGACGCAAAAACAAGCAAAAGCGACCGCTTTTGTTAAATTAAATGAAAAGATTTATATTAAAATCCATTCGTGGTGGCTTTAATAGATTCATTATATAAATAAATTTTAAAATTAAAAAGGAGAATAATACACAAGTCCTATTTAAAAGTCGGAAAGCATTTCAAAATGCTTTTGTAGATTGATGATTTTGAATGATTACAAATAAAAAATCCCCACGTGATGTGGGGATTTTTTATTTGGATTATTTGTAGGTAAATTTTGATTTTTGTTTTAAATAAGGTTGAATTTTGCAAAGGACTTGCAGTCTGAGTCCTTGCCGATAAATACCTCAAATTCGCCCTTTTCGGCAACAAATTCAAGGTCCTTGTTCCAGTATTTTAGCATTTCCTCGGTGATTTCAAATGAAACTGTCTTCTCTTCACCTACGTCGAGCTCGATTTTTTCAAAGCCCTTTAATTCCTTAACCGGTCTTACGCAAGAGCCCTTTACGTCTCTTATGTAGAATTGTACAATTTCCTTTGCCTTGTACTTGCCTGTGTTTTTGATTTTTGCACTTGCTATAAGGACTTCTCCCTTGCTCATTGTTTCCTTGCTTATTTTAAGGTCGCTATATTCAAAGGTTGAATAGGACAAGCCATAGCCAAATGGGTAAAGTGGGCTATTTGGAGCATCAAGATATGATGATGTGAAGCGAACAAAGTTAAAATCGTCCTGTTCTAGCTTTGGTCTGCCCGTTGTGTAGTGGTTATAATAAATTGGGCATTGTCCTAGGACACGTGGGAAGGTCATTGTAATTTTTCCGCATGGAACAGCCTGACCAAATAGTAAATTTGCACAAGCACTTCCACCCTCGGTTCCTGGCATCCACATATTTAAAATTGCAGGTGCAGCTTTATCAAGTCTGCTAATTGCAAGAGGTCTGCCTGTAAAGAGTGCTACTGCTACATTTTTATTAACCTCTAAAATCTTATCAAGTAGCTTATACTGTATCTGTGGCAATTCAATATCTGTACGGCAGAAGGACTCGCCTGAATATTCCTGCTTTTCTCCCAAGCAAAGAACAACGCATTCGCTATTTTTAGCAAGCTCTATTGCCTCATCAAATAGGCTTGTGTCCTCTGAATCGTATTCGATATAGCATCCCTGTGCATACTTAACCTTGTCTCCAAGTAGACTCTTCATACCCTCAAAAACGCTAATTGTTTCTGATGGCTTACCACCACAATGCCATGTGCCATTGATTTCTCCTGTTGCACCAAGTGGTCCGATTAACGCCACGCTTGATACGTCCTTGCTAAATGGTAGAACACCGTCGTTCTTTAATAGCACGGCGCTTTGCTCTGCTGCCTTACGTGCAAGTGCACGGTGCTCCTTGCAAAGCTGAACCTTTTTGGATTCCTCTACGTCAACTGAACGATATGGGTTATCTAAAACTCCGAGCTCCTCCTTTAAATCAAGGATTCTTAAAACAGATTTATCAATCTGCTCCATTGTAATCTTGCCCTCGTTAAGTAGCTCTTCAAGATACTCTGCATAGCAGCTTGATACCATTTCAATATCGCAGCCTGCCATCATCGCATTGTAGGCAGCCTCCTTTTTGTCCTCGCAATTACCGTGAACAATTTGCTCCTCAAATGCGCTATAATCGCTTATTACAATGCCATCAAAGCCCCATTCATCTCTTAAAATATCCTTTACAAGATGCTTATTTCCTACACAAGGAACGCCATCAACGATATTAAATGCAGTCATTAGCATTTTTACGCCTGCATCAACTGCACTCTTGTAGGCTGGGAGATAATATTCACGAAGTGTTCTCTCACTTATGTCAACCGTGTTATAATCTCTTCCTGCCTCGGCAGCGCCATATGCAGCAAAGTGCTTTACGCATGCGGCAATATTGTATTTACCCATATCTCCTTGGTAGCCCTGTACTGTGGCTTTTGCCATTTCACTATTTAGGTATGGGTCCTCTCCGCTTGACTCCATTACACGTCCCCAGCGAGGATCACGTACTAGGTCAACCATTGGTGCAAAGGTAACACTCATTCCGTCAAGGCTTGCTTCCTTGGCTGCCATAGCTGCAAGGTCCCTTGCAAGGTCTGTATCAAATGATGCTGCAACGCCTAGGTTGATAGGATATAGGGTTCTGTGACCATGAATAACGTCCTGCATTATCATTAGAGGAATTTTATATTTACTGCCATTTAGATAGTTGTTTGTGGCATCTATCATAGTTTCAGCGCCGACAAGGTTTAGAGTTGTTCCGACATCGTAAACCATATCCTTGTCAAGCTTTAGGTTGCTTTCAGGACCTGTTATAATATGGTATGTACCACCTGTTAAAAACGTCGCTGTTGGAAGCTGTTCAAGATGATAAATCTTTTGTTTAAGCGTCATTTTAGATAGAATTTCTTGTGTTCTTTTGCTCATTTTTATAGCTCCTTTGTAAATGTGCTTTTTTACAGAAATATTGTAGCACGATTTAGCAATTATTGTCAAGTAATAATACCAACTTGTGTGATTTGTTTTAGCTAAATTTTAACCCCCTCAAAGTTGAGGGGGGTTATTTGAATTTTACTTGTATGCTTGTAATTAGCTCCCAATCCTGCTCATAATTTGAAAATTCCTTGCGAAGATTTTCAAGCTTTGACCTTAACCATCTTTTTATGTCGCTTTCAAGGTCGTTCTTAAATTCATTTTTGAATCTAAGTCCTTGCTCACTATCAAGTCCGTCAAGCCTTGCTTCGACAGTTCCTGAAATTTTAATTTTTCTTATACTCTTTTGAATTTCAAGCCTTGGTCCATTTTTCCATTCCCAACGAGATGAATTTATGCCTGTTTTAAACGCATTCTTATCATTTTCTCTACGCTTTATAATTTGTTCTAGTGCCTTATAATTTTTGTCCTCTGTCCTGTTATCATCTTCCTTAATATAGGTGCTTTGAGGTGGTGGGGTGCTAGGCTGTTGCACTGTGGTTGATGTAAAGGCTGGCGTTGATGGTGTATTTGATGCAAACGCTGGTTTTGGCTGTTGAGGTGTATTAGTTGACCAATTTAATTTGCTTGGCTGTGGTGCTGTGCTTGACGAGCTTTTCGTGGTTGCAGATTTGCTAGGCTGTGACTTCGTGCTCCCTCCTGTTTTGCCCTTTATCTTGTTTGCAATAATGGTATATAGGGCAACTAGCCAACCCCATATAATAATTGCAAGCTTTACAATTAGCTGTGCAATACATAAAAGTCCTATGCCTATGTATTTAAACAGATCAACTATTCCCTCCCATATTGTGAGGTATGGCTCATCCCATAAATCAAATTCAGGTAAGCTATCAGCAAAATATCCAGAGTATATCCACTTAAAGCCGATAACTATAATAGCTATTGGAATTGCAAAATAAAGTATAGCTATACCTACTCCAAATCGAATGCTTGATAATGCTTCTGCAATCGCAAAAGAACAAAATATAGAACCCAAGCTATATAAAACAAGACTCATAATTGTCTTTACCATTTTTTCTTGGAAGAAGAAAAATAGTGCAAGATAGACGATTATGTTATAAACAAATGTTCCTAAAATAAATGGTAATGGATTTATGATTTTATAAATTTCATAGCTTACCATTGCTCCTTGTATATATGCTAATCCGACAACCATAAAAATGACCGCCCAGAATAGTCTTACAAAGGACATAAATACACGTTCATCAGTTGTACTTAAATACAACAAGAATACTGATACAAGTAGAAATATTATTGCAAGGATTATTGATGATGCAATTGATGCACGAATTGTTTGAGGTGAGTCTATTTCTGTGTATGAAAGTCCAATTAGACGTATTATCAAGGTTATAATTGGCACAGCGACCATTACGGACGACTTTACAATAACCTCTATCCACGATATTTCTCTCATTATCCTTAAAGCAAGAATGAATGAATATATCATTACAGCAAGTCCTATAAATGCACCAAAAATAGTGGATGTAATCTCTATTGGCTTACAAGCACTATAAGGAATCCATTCTGTTATATAATAAGATAGTAAAAAAAGTATAAAGCCAAATGGTGCCATAATAAATGCAACCCATTTAGGACATTCGTCATATCTATCAATCATTTTTACTGTCTCCTTGCGTATGTTTATTTTATATGTTTAAGTATAGCAAAATACAACATATTTGTCAATGATTTGACATTTTTCGGTTTTACTTTTCTCTATATTTTACATTTATTTATGTTGGTTGTAATTGACAGGCTTTTTTGTTTATGATATACTATTAAATGGTAAATTTAATTTAAGGAGATTTTATTATGAATAATATTCCAAAAATCAAGCTTGGCGTTGTTGCTGTTTCTCGTGACTGCTTTCCTGAGTCTCTTTCAGTAAACAGACGTAAGGCGCTTATCAATGCTTACGAGGAAAAGTATGGCAAGGGAGATATTTACGAGTGCCCTGTTTGCATTGTTGAAAGCGAAATACATATGTTACAAGCGCTTGAGGATTTGAAAAAGGCTGAATGTAATGCTCTTTGTGTTTATCTTGGTAACTTCGGTCCTGAAATTTCAGAAACCATGCTTGCTCAACGCTTTGATGGTCCTGTTATGTTCTGCGCGGCAGCAGAGGAGTCTGGTGACAAATTAGTTGGCGACAGGGGTGATGCATACTGTGGTATGCTAAATGCAAGCTACAACTTAAAGCTACGTAATGTTAAGGCTTACATTCCTGAATATCCTGTTGGAGATGCTGACGACTGTGCTGATATGCTACATGAGTTTTTGCCTATTGCAAGAGCTATTTGCGGTCTTAAGGACTTAAAGATTATTTCATTTGGTCCACGTCCACTTAACTTTATGGCTTGCAATGCACCTATTAAACAATTATTTAATATTGGTGTTGAGATTGAGGAAAACTCGGAGCTTGACCTTTTTGAAGCATTCAACAAGCACAAGGATGACTCACGTATTCCCGAGGTTGTTGCCGACATGGAAAAGGAGCTTGGAAAGGGTAATAAAAAGCCTGAAATTCTTGCCAAGCTTGCACAATATGAGCTAACTCTTCTTGACTGGGTTGAGGCTCACCGTGGCTCAAAGAAATATGTTGCACTTGCTGGAAAGTGCTGGCCTGCCTTCCAAACACAGTTTGGCTTTGTTCCTTGCTATGTAAACAGCCGTTTGACTGGTAAGGGTATTCCTGTTTCCTGTGAGGTTGATATTTACGGAACGCTTTCAGAGTACATTGGTACATGCATAAGTGAGGATGTTGTTACACTTCTTGACATTAACAATACTGTTCCAAAGGACCTTTACAAGCAGGATATTGAGGGCAAGTTTGACTATTCTCTTACTGATACCTTTATGGGCTTCCACTGTGGAAATACTTGCAGTGCAAAGCTTTGCAAGCCTGAAATGAAGTATCAAATGATTATGGCTCGTTCCCTTCCTATTGAGGTTACAAACGGAACACTTGAGGGCGATATTGTTCCTGGTGAAATTACATTTTTCAGACTTCAATCAACTGCTGACAATCACCTTTACTCATATGTTGCACAGGGTGAGGTTCTTCCTGTTGCTACTCGTTCATTTGGTGGTATTGGTATTTTTGCAATTAAGGAAATGGGTCGCTTCTATCGTCACGTTTTAATTGAAAACGGCTTCCCACACCACGGTGCTGTTGCATTTGGTCATTATGGCAAGGCAATTTATGAGGTATTTAAGTATATTGGTGTTGAGAATATTGGCTATAATCAGCCAAGGGCTCAAAAATATCCAACAGAAAATCCATTCTAAAATTAGAAAAGCAGATGCGCTTGCATCTGCTTTTTTGTTTTTTGCTTAGGGAGTGGATGTTTTTTATTCAAATGCTTTATATATAAAGCTTCTAAAATCGGCGTGTAGGTGGTTTCCTGTTAGGTCCTGACAGGCAAGACCTATAAACGTGCCTGTATGTCCCTCGTGACC
>JAZQHJ010000051.1:0-8852 GCA_045540515.1 Eubacteriales bacterium | reverse complement strand
ATGCGCTGTCGGTAAGGAGCATTACTAGGCGGTCGATGCCGAAGCCGAGGCCTCCTGTTGGTGGCATACCATATTCGAGGGCGTTTATATAGTCGTAATCTACCTCTGCCTTTGAATCTGGCTCTTCCTTTAGCTTTTCTGCTACCTGTGTCTCAAATCGAGCCTTTTGGTCAATTGGGTCGTTTAGCTCACTGAATGCATTACCATATTCTGTTGCATTGATGAAGTATTCAAATCTTTCAGTAAATGCTGGGTTAGATGGCTTTCTCTTTGCAAGTGGGCTGTTTTCAACTGGATAGTCATAGATGAAGGTAGGCTGAATTAGCTTTTCCTCAACGTATGCATCAAAGATTTCAATAAGAACTCTGCCCTTTGTTGCATCATCGGCGACCTCAACGTGAAGCTCCTTTGCTACCTTACGAGCATCCTCGTCTGTTGCCCAGTCGTTGTAGTCAACGCCTGCATATTTCTTTACAGACTCAGCCATTGTAAGTCTTTCCCAGTGTCCCATATCAATTTCAACACCTTGGAACATTATCTTTTCAGAGCCACAGATTTTTACTGCAAGAAGCTTATAAAGCTCCTCAACAAGGTCCATCATATCCTTGTAGTCTGCAAATGCTTGATATAGCTCAATTGTTGTAAACTCTGGATTGTGCTTTGTGTCCATACCCTCATTTCTGAAAATACGGCCAACCTCATAAACTCTGTTCATTCCACCAACAATTAGTCTTTTTAGATATAGCTCTGTTTCAATACGTAGAGTCATATCAAGGTCAAGAGTGTTGTGGTGAGTTTTGAATGGTCTTGCGCTTGCGCCAATTTCCATTGGAACAAGGATTGGTGTATCTACCTCTAAGAAGCCCTTGCCGTCAAGGTAATTTCTTATTTCCTTTAAAATTTGTGAACGCTTTACAAAGGTGTCCTTAACCTCTGGATTTACAATGAGGTCAACATATCTTTGTCTGTATCTTTGTTCAAGGTTGGTAAGTCCGTGATACTTTTCTGGTAGTGGATGTAGGGATTTTGAAAGAAGAACGGCACTCTTTGCGTGGATTGAGATTTCGCCCGTTCTTGTTCTGAACATAGCACCCTCAAAGCCGATAATATCGCCTATGTCCCATGCCTTCTTAAAGGCATCGTAGCCCTCTTCGCCAAGGTCATTTTTAGACACGTATAGCTGAATTTGTCCGTCCTCGTCAAGCAAATGAGCAAAGGAAGCCTTACCCATTATACGTCTTGACATCATTCTTCCTGCAACTCTTACGATGATTTCCTCACCCTCGGCAAGAGTTGGCTCCTTTTCGGTGAAAAGTGCAATTGCCTCCTTACTTGTATGAGTTACATCATACTTTGTAATTTCAAATGGGTTTTGACCATTTTCTTGGAGTGTCTTTAGCTTTTCACGTCTGATTATCATTTGCTCACTTAAATCCTGTTCAGTGAGTACGTTTTCGTTATTTACTGCTTCTGACATTTTTATTTCCTTTATTTCTTTGTTCTCTTAAATGAAACGATTAAAACCTCTTTTTCTCCTGCTGGAGTATTGATAAATACAACATCTCCGTCCTTATGACCGATAAGTGCTCTACCAATTGGTGAAAGGTCTGAAATTTTTCCCTTTGCTGGGTCAACCTCGTTTGAACCAACGATGTAGTATGTCTTTTCTGTTCCGTCCTTGTATCTGATTACAACTGTTGAACCGATGCTGATGATTTTCTTTGATGCCTCATCCTCAGAAATAACCTCTGCATTTTTGATAAGGTATTCAAGCTCTGCAATTCTAGCCTCGCATTTTGCTTGGTTATCTCTTGCCTCATCGTATTCGCTGTTTTCTGAGAGGTCTCCGAATGAACGTGCCTCTTTAAGCTGTTCCTTAATTTCTGCACGACGTACGGTTTTTAAATATTCGAGCTCATCAATTAATTTTTGATAGCCCTCTTTTGTATATTTTGTCTTTTGCTCTGCCATTTCTATATTCCAACCTTTCGATTTTATTTACAAAAATTAAAACTTAATTGGCTTTGATGTGAGGTATCTCTTTACCATAAGAGCAACCTTGAAGGTTACTGCATGCTCAAACTCACGAAGGTCAAGGCCTGTAAGCTTTCTTATTTTTTCAAGTCTATATACAAGTGTGTTTCTGTGTACGAATAGCTTTCTTGAAGTCTCTGATACGTTTAAGTTGTTGTCAAAGAACACTTGAATTGTTTGAAGAGTTTCCTTGTCAAGTGTTTCAAGGGAGCCGTGCTTGAACACCTCGGATAGGAACATTTCGCAAAGTGTTGTTGGTAGCTGATAAATCAAACGACCGATTCCAAGGTTTTCGTAGCTGATAATTTCCTTTTCGCTTTCGAATACCTTTCCAACCTCAACTGCAATTTGTGCCTCTCTGTATGAACGGGCAAGGTCCTTAATGTTTTGAACTATTGTACCGATACCGATTCCAACTCTTGAATAAAATTCTGTGTTGAGTGTATCGGACACTGTTTGAGCAAGCTGTTCAAGGTCTTGTGGAGTTGTGTCATTATCAAGCTCTCTTACAACCACAACATCCTGCTCACCTGTGCTGATTATATAGTCTCTTGTTTTGTCTGGGAAAATGTTTTGAATGATATCAAATGGAAGCATTTCGGTTCTTGTGTAGAATCTTATTAGGAATACGGCTCTTGGCTCGTTTCCGTCGAACTGAAGCTCCTTGCTCTTTGCATAGATATCACCTGGTAAAATGTTATCCATAATGATATTTTTGATAAATGAGCTTTTATCAAATTTTTCATCATATAGATTTTTAATGTTTTGTAGAGAAATTGAAAGCATAAGTGCGTATTTCTCTGCTGATTTGTCTGCACCCTCAACGAATACGATAAATTCAGGCTTTGCACCACTTCCGATATGGTGATAGGTAAAGCCGTCAAGAACTAAGCTATCCGTTGTATATGCCATTTCTTCCTTTGCTTTTTTGTGAAGTGCTCCTATTTTTGATAGCTCACTACAAGCTACCACTGCGCCAGTGTCGTCTATAACTCCTATTACACGGTCTATTGCCTCGTGCATTTGACGGATTATAGTTTGAAACAATCTGTTAGACATATTACCCTCCAAAAAAATCTCATTTTTGTGCATTTTGTGCATTGCTTTTTATATTTTACACTATTTTTATGGGATTTTCAATAGGATTTTTAAACTTTTTTTGTGAAAATTGTACAATTTTTTGTCAAAATGTACAAAAATCATAATTCTGTTTCATAGACAATACAAGCCAGTGCAAAGGGGGATGCTGTTTCGCATCTTAATATTCTTTTTCCAAGTCCAACCAAGAAAAATCCGTTTTCCTTTGCTTTTTCAACCTCTTTTAGACTAAACCCGCCCTCTGAGCCGATTATTACCGCTATGCTTTTTTCAATTTTGGCATTTTTCAATACCTCCTTGATGCTTCTTGTTTCCTCACCCTCATAGCAGAACAATACTATGTCGCTTTTTTTGGCATCCTCTAGCATTTGGTCAAAGGTTAGTATTTTGTCAACCGTTGGAATTATTCCTCTACCGCTTTGCTTTGAGGCTCCTTCGGCTATTTTTTGGTATCTTTCAAGCTTTTTTGCCTTGTCCTTGCTATCAAGCCTTACTACGCATCTTTCAGAGGAGAATGGCACAATTTCACAAGCACCGCATTCAATGCTTTTTTGAATGATTGTTTCCATTTTGTCGCCCTTTGATAGTGCTTGATATAATTTTATTTCATATTTTGGCTCTGTTTCGATTTTTTGTCTTGCGTCAATTCTTGCCTCAACTGTATCGCTTGTAAAAGCGATAAGGGTGCAATCATAAACATATTTTTGCATATCGCACACTTCGATTTTTTCGCCAACTGCCATACGTAAGGAACGGGAGATATGGTGTGCATCATCACCTACTATTGTAATAATTTGCTCCCCGTCTTGCTCTCTTATTTGATTTGCTCTTATAAAAAATCTTGGCATATATTACCTCTTATATGTATTATTACTTTAAAATAATATCATTATTACTATATTTTGTCAAGTGAAAAAGCAGACAGGTTTTGCCTGTCTGCTTATTTATTATTACTTATGCTACCTTTTTTGTATATATGTCAGTTGTTGTAACTATATCGTGGGTTCCTGTATCATCTGTTTCAGTGTCCCAAACATATTTTACTACTCCGTCATCATTTACATATAGTGATAGTGCAAGTAGGTGCTTGTTGTAGCTTTCTAGGTTTTCTGGTACTACGTCTGTGTAGTTACCCTTTACAACAATGTCAACATAGTTTATGCCGCTGAACTCAGCGCCAGAAAGTGGTGCTTTTGCTACATTGCTTTCATATCCTGCTGAAAGTGGTGCAAAGTTATCGCCCATAACTATTGTTGCAAGCACGCCAAACTCAAAGGCATCACCCTTTAGGTTTTGGTATGCATTGATGTAGGTTCTATTAAGCTCGTAGCCTGCGCAAACGCCTGTGCCTATCCTGTTTGTTGAAATGCCGTGATACTCAAATAGGTAAGAGCCTTCAACTACCTCGGATACGTTTTCTGTACATCTTAAGCATACTGTTGTATATGTGCCGTCCTTGGTGTAGTCGGCATATACAATTGCTGTTGCGTTCATAATGTCGTAGTCGTGACCAAGCTTATCTGCGGTTTTCTCAAAGCTTACAAGTGCGCCACAGCCAACGCAGAATACCTTGTTTCCACCATCGTTTGTGCAATCTGCCTCATAGAATTCAGGTGCAGTTAGAATTGGGTGCTTAGATGGTACTTTTTCTTGTGCATCAGAGTTTGCCGTGTTATATGTGTTATATGCTGTTTCAAGCTGCTCATAGGTTACAGGCATTGAAACGAAGTTACCCCATGAAGCAGAGCCACCTTCCTCGCGTGGAATGTTTACTCTTGTTACAAAAACAACCTCATTTGAGCCACAGAAAATGAATTTAACATAGCTTATTGCATTGATATTGTTATGCAAGTTATCATCAATTACAATTTGAAGTGTTCCTGTGGTTGAGCCCGCATAAGTACCGTGGGACATTGAGCCATCTTGTGCAATATTTACATTAATTCTTTCACCGCTAAGGTCACTTGCACTATTGCCTGCAAGATAAATAGTTACATCCTTGCTTAATTTATGCTGATAAAGTATGTGTTGGTTTACAATAGTCATCTTTCCAAGATATACTATATTAAAGCCATCCGGACATATTGCACCTTCAAAATCGTAGGCTGAATTTTCAGCACTTGTATAGCCCTTTGGATAGATAAGCTGAGTATTTGCAAAGGTGAAGCCCTTTAGGAAGTGGCCACCTGTTGATGTAAGTGAGGTTGGTAGGGTGTTATCCATATTGCCATTTTCATCAACGAACATAAAGGATGTGCTTGTTTGCTTGCCTGAGCCACTCATATCAAATGCGCTGTCAGCAATAGCTGTAATTGTATCAGCAAGATATGCAGTTTCAAGAGCATAGCATTTGTAAAAGGCTTGTGCTCCTATGGTTTCCATACCAGTACCAAGATAAATATTTTTAAGCTTGATATTGTTCTGGAATGCCGGATATTTAATATAAAACTTACCGTCAAGGTGTAGCTCTTCAAGGAGTGAGTTACTCTCTCCATTACCTGCTGAAACTAATGTGTCGCCTGTGTTTATAACTGTGAGCTTTTTAAGCTTTGGACATTCACGGTATGTTGAGTCACCAATGGATGCAAATGGTCCTGAGATATAAAGCTCAGTGATATTTCCTGCTGCCTTAAATGCCTCAGTTCCGATTGAACCAACGTTTGTGCATTTAACTGTCATATCAGTTCCATTTACATTTCTAAATGCATATGAACCAATTGAAATACCATGTAGCTCAACGCTTTGTAGATTTTTTAAGCCATCACACATATTGTTTCCACAGATTGCCGGTTGAGCAAGATTGTTTATAATTTTTACATTTTTAAGATTTGTACAGCCATTAAATGTAGATCCCTTGATTTCTGTAATTGGGCCTGAAATGTCAACGCTTTCAAGGTTGCTTAGGTTTTTAAATGGAAGATCTCCCATAAAAGCAACATTTGTTGCCTTAAAGACCAACCCACCCTGAGTTCCTGTACCTACATTTATTTCAAATGCATAGTTACTTAGCGAAATACCATTAAGAGTAACACTCTTTAATGCTGTATCGTATGCAAATGCCTTTTGAGCCATTGTAATTGTTGCACCTGTATTATTGATGTAAATTGTTTCAAGAGCCGGGCAACTACTAAAACCGTTTAATGCCGTTATAGGAGCTTCAATTCTAATCTCTTTGATATAAGTTTGATTAAACGCATTGGTTCCAACAGACGTACAATAGTCAAGCTCCATACCAAAAAATTCAAGAGCAGATGGATTTTTAGAATCCTTTCTATCTGCAAAGTAATCAGGAATTTTAGTTACGCCCTGCACTGTGTCGTCCTCATTTCTTACCTGCTTGACAAAAACCTTTTTCATAACGATATTGTCTCTAAACATTTTTGAAGGTAAAGAGGTTACACTTGAAGGAATAACAAGCTCCTCAAGTGCTGAATAAATTGTTGACTCTGTTCCAAATTGATTTTGAACACCTGTCATTCCATTTGGAATTTCAAGTGCTACAAGATTTGCATGATTTACTGTTTCGCCAAGCTTTTCTGAAATCCAAGCATACTTAAAGCCTGCGTAGGTAGTATTGCTTGTGTCTCTTATGTCGCCATAGAAGCTTGTGCCATTTACTTGGTAAATGTAGTAAAGTGGAATACGAATAGCTGTGCCGTCAGCTTTTTTAATTACGGCTGTTGCTTCCTTGTCAGTAAGGTTGCACCAGCTTGGTGTAAGCTCGGTCTCGCCGTCGTAGAATTTGGTAACCTCGCTTGTGTAGTCGCTTTCAAACATAGCAGCAGCGCTTGCGCTGATTGCAAAAAGACACACAAAAAGAGCTACCATAAGTGTGATTAGGAAAATTTTCTTTTTCATTGTTTTCTCCTTTGCGTATTAAAAAGATAAAAATTATCGCATAATAATTTTATCACATATAATATTAAAAATCAAGCAATGGCTTATTAATTTTCTTGTTTTTGTAAATTATACACAAATTTGGTTGCTTTTTGTTAAAAATCGCAAGACTAATTTGTTGATTTTTGCCAACAAAAAAAGCACACACCTGCTTTTTTGCAAATGTGTGCCTTTAATTATGCTCTTAGAGTAATTCCGAGCTCTCTTTCAAGAGTTTTCAAAATCTTCTTAACGGCATTGTCAGCCTCCTCGTCATTGAGGGTTCTGTCGCTTGCACGGAGTGAGATTGAGAAGGAAACACTCTTTTTGCCTTCTCCTACCTGTGCTCCTCTGTAAATGTCAAAGAGCTTAACACTTTCAAGAGTGCTTACTCCTGCTTTTTTTATTACCTTTTCGATTGTGCCAACCTCTAAGTCCTCATCGCATACAAACGAGAAGTCTCTTGTTAATGCTGGGAACTTTGGTAGTGGCTTATAGTGAGCCTCGCTTACGTGATTTTCAAACATAGCCTCAAAGTCGAGCTGTGCAACGTAAACTCTCTTTGTAAATGAGTAATTTTCGCTTACCTGTGGATGAATTTCGCCGAAAATACCTAGGCATACGTTACCAAGATATAGCTCTGCGCATCTGCCTGGGTGGAAGGTTGAGTCGTCTGATTTTGCCTTAACCTCGTAGCCAGAAATTCCACAGCTTGCAAATAGTCCCTCAATTGCTCCCTTCATATCGTAGAAGTCACAATTGCCATACATACCAAGCACAATTTGCTTTGGCTCGCTTGGGAGCTTTGATACGTCCTCGTTTGGAATGTAGATTGTTGAAACCTCGAAGAGTGCAACCTCCTCGTTTTTGAGGTTGTGGTTCTTTGAGAGTACCTCTAGCATTGATGGAATTGAGGTTGTTCTCATTACGCTTGTGTCCTCGCCAAGTGGGTTAGAAATTACAACCGAATTTCTTCTTGGGTCGTTTGCAGGCATACAAATTTTGTCATAATATTTTGGGCTGATGAATGAGAAGGTGTTAATCTCATACATACCAAGAGCACAAAGGGTGTCCTTAACCTTAACGTCGTACATTTGGTGTGGTGTTCTTTCACCCTGTGTTAGCTCTGCAACAACATTTGTTGTTTCAATTTCGTTGTAGCCATAAATTCTTGCAATTTTCTCTGCAATATCGTGCTCACCCTCAACGTCGTCTCTGTATGATGGAACATAGATATCGTCGCCCTTGATTTCAAAGCAAAGCTTTGTAAGAACCTGTACCATATATTCTCTTGTGAGATTTGTGCCAAGGAAGGCATTGATTTTGTCAGGATTTAGCTTGATAATTCTTTGAGCCTTTGGTGTAGGATAAACGTCAACTATTCCGTTTACAACCTCACCTGCGCCAAGGAGCTGAACAAGCTCGCAGGCTCTTTGTACTGCTGGGATTACTGTTTCACAGTCAATACCCTTTTCAAAGCGTGAGGAGGACTCTGTTCTCATACCGAGAGCACGTGAGGTTACTCTTACGCTTGGGCCATTGAAGTTTGCACTTTCAAATACTACTGTTTTGGTGTCGTCTGTGATTTCGCTATTTGCTCCACCCATTACACCCGCAAGTGCAACTGCCTTCTTTTCGTCGGAAATTACAAGCATTCCCGCCTTTAATGTGTGGTCAATATTGTCAAGGGATTTGAAGCTTTCGTTTTCGCTTGCCTCTCTTACTATAATGTGTGAGCCGTCAAGGCATTTGTAGTCAAATGCGTGCATTGGCTGACCATATTCAAGCATTACGTAGTTCGTTATATCAACAATGTTGTTAATTGGTCTTACACCCGACGCACG
>JAZQHJ010000050.1:0-4993 GCA_045540515.1 Eubacteriales bacterium | reverse complement strand
GTTGTCTTCCTAAGACCGCTTGGCCTCCGACTTTATGCAGAGGTAATTGCAGACGGACACCATTTACACCCTGCAATTGTTAAGCTTATTTATCGTTCAAAGCCAAGGGATAAAATGGTTCTTATCACAGACTCTCTTGCTGCTGCTGGCTCACCCGACGGCGAATATAACCTTGCAGGAGCAAAATATGTAGTTAAAAACGGCTGTTGTATCAATGAATTTGGAACAATAGCAGGAAGCACGCTTACTCTTTTTGAGGGTATGAAAAACCTTATGAGGTTCTGTAAGCTTCCACTTGTCAAGGCTATTAAGTACGCTTCAATAAACCCTGCAAAAATGATTGGCGCAGAGTTTGTTGGCAAGCTAGAAAAAAATTATCGTGCAGACATACTCGTTCTTTCAAGCATAGAAAATCCTACAATTGAGAGTGTTTATGTTGGTGCAAATAAAATTGATTAAGAGGTAAATACAATGGAAAACAAAGAAAAATTTTATATAACCACTGCAATAGCATACGCATCTGGCAAGCCACACTTTGGCAACACCTACGAGGTTATTGCAACTGATGCTATTGCAAGATACAAAAGACAAAGAGGCTTTGATGTTCGCTTTATGACTGGAACTGACGAGCATGGTCAAAAAATTCAAAACAAGGCCCAAGATGCTGGTATTACACCACAAGAATTTGTTGATAAGACATCCTCTGAAATTAAGGGTATTTGGGACCTTATGAATACCTCTTATGATTATTTTATAAGAACAACTGACTCATATCACAAAACTGCCGTTGAGCATATTTTCAAAAAGCTTTACGATAAGGGTGATATTTACAAGGGACATTATGAGGGACTTTATTGCACTCCTTGCGAGTCTTTTTTTACAGAGACACAGCTTGTTGACGGCAAGTGCCCTGACTGTGGTCGTGAGGTTGTTAAGACAACTGAGGAGGCTTACTTCTTTAAAATGAGCAAGTATGCTAATAGGCTAATGGAGCATATTGAGTCTCACCCAGAGTTTATTCAACCAGAATCCAGAAAAAAGGAAATGATAAACAATTTCTTAAAGCCAGGCTTACAGGACCTTTGCGTTTCACGTACCTCATTTAACTGGGGCGTTCCTGTTTCCTTTGACCCCAAGCACGTTACCTATGTTTGGATTGATGCTCTTTCAAACTATATTACAGGTCTTGGCTATGACCCTGATAACGAGGAGCAACCAGAGCTTTTCAAGAAATACTGGCCTTGCGATGTTCATATCATTGGTAAGGATATTGTAAGATTCCATACAATTTATTGGCCAATTATGCTAATGGCACTCGATGTTGAGCTACCTAAAAGGGTTTTTGGACACCCTTGGTTCAATTTTGGCTTTGACAAAATGTCAAAATCAAAGGGTAATGTTGTTTATGCTGATGAGCTTGCAAGCAGATTCGGTGTTGACGGCGTTAGATACTATGCTCTTTCTGAAATGCCCTATGCAAGCGACGGCTCAATTACTTATGAAAATATCATTACTCGCTTTAACACTGACCTTGCAAATAACCTTGGCAACCTTGTAAATCGTACTGTTGCTATGACTAAAAAGTACTTTGACGGCGTAATTCAACCTGCTTGTGAAAATGAGGCTGTGGATGATGAATTAAAGAGCTGTGTTGCATCAACTATTACAAAATTCTGCTCACTTATGGATGATTTCAGAATTGCTGAGGCTGCTGAATCCGTTTTTGATATGCTTTCTCGTGCGAATAAATATATTGATGAGACGACACCTTGGGCTCTTGCTAAGGATGAGAGCAAAAAAGCTCGTCTCGGTACTGTTCTTTACAATCTACTTGAAGCGATTCGTGTTGGCGCAGTTTTACTTACACCATTTATTCCTGCAACCTGCGAGGAAATTTTCAAGCAAATTGGAACTGACCTTACAGACTATGCTTCAATTGAGAGCTTTGGTGCTCTTGTAAGTGGTGGCTCTGTTGGTGAAAGCAAGGTTCTTTTTGCAAGAATTGATGAAAAGAAAATGCTTGAGGAGATTGAGGCAGAGCTTGCAAAAAAGGAAGAGGAAAGCAAAGCTGTTGAAAAGCCAGAGGGTTGTGCTATTATCGGCTTTGATGATTTTATGAAGGTTGAGCTTCGTTCTGCACAAATTATTGAGTGTGAAAAGGTTCCAAAGGCTAAAAAGCTACTTAAATTGATTCTTGACCTTGGCTATGAAAAGAGGCAGGTCGTTTCCGGAATTGCAAGATTCTATGAGCCAAGTGACCTTATTGGCAAGAAGGTTATCGTTGTAGCAAATCTTGCTCCTGCGAAGCTTTGCGGTATTGAGAGCAACGGAATGATTTTAGCATCGGGCGAAAAAACCATAAGAGTTGTATTCTTAGATAAGGACACTCCTAACGGAGAAAGAATTAGATAATTTTCGTTCTTTGAACAATAAAAGCAAAAGGCAGGGGCTATTCTCTGTCTTTTTGCAAAATTGAGGTAAAATGAAGCTATTTGATACACACGCACATTATGATGATGCACGATTTGAAACAGAATATGAGGGTGGGGTAAGTAAGGTCTTACAGGATTGCTTCGATGACTGTATTTGCAATATTGTAAATATTGGCACAAGCATAAAAACCTCAAAAATAAGCATTGACCTTGCAAGTAGGTACGAGCAAATCTATGCAACCATTGGTATTCATCCAAGTGAGTGCCTACAATACGAAGATGTTGATGCTGTAATGAATGAGTTACGGGAGCTTGCTAAAAAAGACAAGGTTGTTGCTCTTGGCGAAATTGGGCTTGATTATCACTGGGATGATGTTCCAAGAGATGTTCAAGCGCTATATTTTAAAAAGCAAATGGAGCTTGCAGGTGAGCTTAATTTGCCTGTGATTATTCACGACAGAGAGGCACACGGTGACTGCCTTGATATGATAAAAAAATTTCCTAATGTTAAGGGAGTTTTTCATAGCTTTAGTGGCTCGGCAGAAATGGCAACGGAGCTTGTTAAGCTTGGTTGGTATGTTTCCTTTTCTGGCACTGTAACCTATAAAAACGCAAAGCAACCTAAGGAGGCTTGCAGAGCTGTGCCTGATGACAGGCTTTTGATTGAAACAGATGCTCCGTATCTTCCTCCTGTTCCACACAGAGGAGAGCTAAATAATTCAAGATATATGTATTTTACTGCTCTTGGAATTGCAACGGAACGAGGACAAGCACTTGAATATATTGAGAAAATAACAAACGAAAACGCAAGAAGGTTTTTTAGAATAAAATAAATGCTTTTTCATACACTTTATTGAGGTGATGAAATGGCTAAAAATCGTCCTATTATTTATTCTGTGCTTTTTGCCTGTCTTGGAATTTTTCTATGTCTTATAATTATCGGTCTTGGGCTTTTTGTAGGCTCACGTGTTGGAAGCACGGCTGATGCTACAACCGTGCTTGATTCAGCAAGTACCACTATTGTTATTGATGCCGGTCACGGTGGCGAGGACGGTGGTGCAGTGGCTGATGACGGCACCCTTGAAAAGGTGCTCAATCTTGAAATTTCTAAGTCCCTTGCTCTTATTTGTGAGTTAAACGGAAATGATGTCAAGATGACCAGGACCAGTGACACCCTGTTATATGATTATTACAATGATTTGAATGATTACACAGGGCAAAGGAAGGCTTACGACCTAAAAAATAGGTTAAAAATTACAAACGAATGTCAAAATCCGATATATGTTGGGATTCATATGAATAAGTTTTCAATTCCAAAATATAGTGGTATGCAGGTTTACTATTCTGCTAACAACGAGGAAAGCATAAACATTGCAAGACAAATTAAGGACACAAATAAATTATACTTACAAGGAAGCAATAACAGGCAAGTAAAGCGTGCTGACAGTTCAATTTATATTCTTGACAAGGCACAATGCCCTGCTGTTTTAGTTGAATGCGGTTTTATGTCAAATGAAAGCGAGCTAGCTTTGCTCAAATCAAGGGAGCATCAAGCAAGTCTTGCTCTTGTTATATTTGCATCTATATCAAATTTTACATAAAAAAGGATTTTTAAAATGAAGGAAAAGAAGGTTTATGTCTGCTCTGAATGTGACTATCAAAGTCCAAAGTGGCTTGGTTGCTGTCCGTCCTGTAAGAGCTGGAACACTATGGTTGAGGAGACCTACAAGCCAAAGGTAGAGCCTAAAAACACAAGAACGGCTGTTATTTCAGATTTTAGCGAGCCTGTTTTGTTCGATGAAATGGAAATGCCTGAATACATTCGTTCAAGCACTGGTATTTCGGAGCTTGATAGAGTGCTTGGTGGTGGAATTGTTGACGGTAGTGTAATTCTTATGGCTGGTGAGCCAGGTATTGGTAAATCCACTTTGCTTATGCAGATTTGCTCAAATATTAAGTCAAGGGTTTTATATGTTTCAGGTGAGGAATCCAAGGGGCAGCTAAAGCTACGAGGAAAAAGACTTGATATAAATGGTGAAAGCACCTATTTTATGACTGAAACAAATGTTGACCAAATTCTAAATCATGCGACAAAAATTGAGCCAGATATTATGATAATTGACTCAATTCAGACAATGTTTGACCCTGCTTGTACGTCAATTCCTGGTAGCATAAATCAGGTTAAGGAATGCGCTATTCGATTTATTTCTATGGCTAAAAGCAAGGGCATTTCAATTATACTCGTTGGTCACGTAAATAAGGAGGGCACGATTGCAGGTCCTAAAATTCTTGAGCATATGGTTGATGCTGTTCTCTACTTTGAGGGTGAACGTATGCAATCATACAGAATTATTCGCGCAATAAAGAATCGCTTTGGCAAGTCGGATCGTAGCCATGTCGTTCTGTGAGCCAAGGAGTTGGGGAAACATGTTGTCTTCCTAAGACCGCTTGGCCTCCGACTTCCTAAAATTCTTGAGCATATGGTTGATGCTGTTCTCTACTTTGAGGGTGAACGTATGCAATCATACAGAATTATTCGCGCAATAAAGAATCGCTTTGGC
>JAZQHJ010000049.1:0-11574 GCA_045540515.1 Eubacteriales bacterium | reverse complement strand
GATGATCTCGTCAAATACGCACTTTCTGATGTGTGCATTCATTACAGGGTCATCAATACAGCTCTTTACTGTGTCAAGTCCTGAAAGAAGTGCATAGGGCACAAGAGATGTGTGTGCACCGTTGAGGATGCGTACCTTTCTTGTTCTGTACATTTCCAGCTTGTCGGGTGTAACAATAACATTGAGACCTGCGGAGGCAAAGGGGAGCTCCTTTTCAATGTCAAAATCGGTTTCAATTACCCAAAGGTGGAAGAATTCCGAGGTGTTTACCATCTTATCCTCGTATCCAAGTCCTATATCCTCATCCTTGGGATATCCTGTATTTATTCTGTCAACAAGGGTGTTTGTAAAGATGTTTTCGTTCTCAATCCAAGACTTAAAGCCCTCTCCTAATGACCACTGCTCTGCGTATTGTAGTATGCATTTTTTGAGCTCTGTGCCGTTTTTGTCAATGAGCTCACAGGGTAGAAAAACAAAGCCGTCAAGCCCTAGCTCATATCTTTTGTAAAGGAGCTGTGTTAGCTTTCCAGGGAAGCTATTTGCAGGGCGGTCAGTTAGCTTGCAGGAGCTATCAAAAACAATTCCAGCCTCGGTTGTATTTGATACAATAAAGCGAAAATCAGGGTTTGATGCAAGTGCCATATAGTCATCAAATTCATCGTATGGCTTTACACAACGAGAGATAACGTCAATTTTCTTAACGTCAACTCCCTCCTTGCCTCTACAAATGTGAGTATAGATGCAATTTTGCTCTCTTAATAGGTCGCACATACCGTCCTTGATTGGCTGAACGACAACTACCTTGCCGTCAAAGTCGGTTTTTTCGTTTACGCTTTGTAGCATCCAATCAACAAAGCCTCTTAAAAAGCCACCCTCACCAAACTGTATTACCTTTTCCTTGCTCATTTTTCTTTCCTCTTTTAGTCTAAATTGTAGTCTGTTAAATATGCTTTTGTGTTATTTACCATTTCGTCAAATAGCTTTCTTGCATCCGCCTTTGAGCATGTTACTAGTGGGTCTGATGCAAATGCGTTGAATATTTTTTGTAGGTCTCTGCTTGCAATTGCATCTGAAACTGCCTCTTGCTCTGCGCAAATCTTGGCAATTAGTGGATAAATCTCGTTTGGAACGTTTCCTGCCTGTACAGGTCTTAACTCGTCAAGTCTAAAACAAGCATTTGTTTCAACAACTGCACCGATTGGTAGGTTTGGAATTTGACCAACGTTTGGAATGTTTACGTTTGTAACTAGGTCGCCAAGTCCAAGTAGAGCCTTAATTTGGTTAATGCCCTCCTCGCCTGTGTTGTTGATTTTTAGCTTTTCCTCTCCGCTAAGTAGCTTTCCGCTTCTTTCAAGACGGTTTTTAAGGTCCTGCTTACGCCATGAAACAGGAGTTAGGGCAAATTTCATTTCTCTTACTCTTTCTGGGCTTTCAAGATACCATTTGCCTGGGCAGAACTCTGCAAGGTGACGGTCACCAGCGGCTGCAATGTAGCCAAATTCTCTAAATAGCTCCATTTTTACCTTGTCGGCTGATGCAAAGAAGTTGTTCATCCAGTTGTTATCACTCTTTTCTGGAAGTCCGTCCTTGTATTTTTCACAGAACTCACGATATAGTGGGAATAGGTCCACGTTTTGGTAGCTTGCGCTTGTTAGCCATGTAAAGTGGTTTACACCTGTTGGGTTAACTCTGATTTCGCTTCTGTCCGCTGTTTTGCCAAGGTATTCCTTAACAACTCTTGTAAGTAGCCCTTGTGTGCCAAATACCTCGTGACAGCAACCAAATGCCTTGATTTGTGGGAATACTCTATATAGAGTCTTGATGCAAAGCGTCATTGGGTTTGTGTAGTTGATTACCCACGCATTTGGTGAATATTCCTTAATTGCGTTTGCAATTACCTCAAACATAGGGATTGTACGCATTGCACGAACAATTCCACCAGGGCCAGAGGTGTCACCTACGGATTGATAAATTCCATATTTTTCGGGTGTGTGTACGTCTGATTCCATTTCATCAAAGGTACCTGGCAAAATCGAGATAACTACAAAGTCAGCTCCTGTTAGTGCCTCGCCAATTGTCTTTACTGCATAGTAATTCCAAGTGGTGTTTGCACCCTCAACATTGTTATACATATTTCCAATTTGCTCATTTGCTCTTGCAGCCTCAAAATCAATATCGTATAGATACACGCTACCGCTGATATTTCCTGCATTTGCAAGGTCACTCATAAGTCCCCAAGCCCAACCACGTGAGCCTCCACCTATGTATGCAATTTTTATGTCACTTACTTTTTTGTCCTCGTATTTCATTTTTGTTTCTCCTTGTGAAGATTTTATACATAACCATTATACAACATAATTTTTTCAAATTCCATAGCTTAACAATAATATTGTTAAATTTTCAAAAAAATATGGCAACACATGGTTGCCATACTTTGATATTTACCTTGGTTTAGGTTATTTGTATTCGTTATATACCTCTTGTAGCCTGTGTGGGTAGTCGGTCATTATGCCGTCAGCGCCGATTTTGATAAGCTCACGCATTTCTTCCTTATCGTTAATGGTCCAGTAGTGAACGGCGATATTATGTCTGTGTGCATTTCTTACAAGTGCCCTTGTTGAAAGGTCAAAGGTAATTCCTGCGGCAGTTTCCTCAGTGGGCAATTGGAATACGCAAATTTCATCGCTGAAAAATACGTCCGTTGCGCTGAGTCTTAAAATCACGTACTTGGTTACGCCCTGAGTTCCTGGCGAGAACATAAAATTGCTTGGCACTGTGCCTTCATTTTTGTATTTAAGGAAGGTGTTATAAATTTCAGAATGGAAGCTTGCAAGCACTACTCTGTCGTATGCATCATATTTGTTTAGTAGGTCAAGAACTGCGTTTAGACATTGAATACCTGTTTCTCCGTGTTGCTTGATTTCTACATTTATTCTATTTTCAGGGAATGCTACAATAAGCTCTTCAAGGGTGGTGGCAAGGAACACCGTATCGTGCCTTGGGGTAACTCCACTTGGATAGGTAACGTCAAGAGGTGTTTTTTCCTCTCCGTCAGCGCCCTTGAATTTCTTTCTTTCGCCGTCTAGCTCGTCGTTATCGTTTGTTGGGTTTGTGTAGCCAAAGTCAATTTCCTGTGCAATTAGGTCAGTGTAATTCCAGTCAATGATTTTGCCTGTTGCGTTGGTTTTTCTGTCAATGGTTGTGTCGTGTGAAAGAATTACAACTCCGTCCTTGGTTATGCTAACGTCGGTTTCCATCATTACACGATTGTCAACGCTGTACGCATTGTAAAAGGCTTCAAGTGTGTTGTCGGGAAATTCCTTGTTACCGCCACCGTGGGCAATTAAAATTGGAAGGCTTGTGTCCTTCATCATTGGGTTGTCGCCCTTAAAGTTATTTGGACGTGGGAAAAGCGCTACTACAAGATATGCTATAAGAATTACTGAAACTACGATTGTTGCTCTTTTTAAATGCTTATTTTTCATATTTTTCTCCTTTGGTCAAGAATCTTGACATAGATATTTTACCATATTATGCCTATTTAGTCAACGAATATTTCTCTTGCAATTTTTCTCCTTTGTGATAAAATATATTTGAGGTGATATTATGAAAAAAATTTTTGTGGTTGGTAGTCTTAATTCCGACCTTGTAATACATGCGCCATATATGCCCGTAGGCGGTGAGACTCTAATGGGTAGCGATTTTGAAACCAACAATGGTGGCAAGGGTGCAAATCAAGCCTGTGCCTGTGCTAGGCTTGGCGGTGAGGTGTATATGTGTGGCTGTGTGGGTAATGATGCCTTTGGCAAGGGACTTATTGATAGCCTTGACCGTGACGGAGTACATACGGATTTTATACGCAAAATTGACAAAACACCGACAGGAGTGGCTGTAATTGTAGTTACCAAGGGGGAAAACCGTATCATTCTTGACAGTGGTGCAAATGGCTTACTTACCGAAAATGATATTGACAAAATGCTTGAATTTGCATCCTGTGGAGATATATATTTAACCCAGCTTGAAAATCCTATTTCCGTTGTTGGATATGGGCTTAAAAAAGCAAAGGAAAAGGGGCTTTTAGTGGTACTAAATCCTGCACCTGCAAATGCTAAAATTAAGGAATATCTTTCCTATGTTGACATTATTGTACCAAATGAAACAGAGCTTGAAATTCTTGGTGGAATAACAGGGCTTTGTGGCTATGGCATTAAAACGATTATTACAACTCTTGGTAGCAAGGGCTACGAAATTTATAAGGACGGCAAGGCAACAAGGTACCCTTGTATTGATATTAAGGCTGTTGACACAACGGCTGCGGGTGATACTGCCTGTGGTGGGCTTTGCGTTGGTCTTTCAATGGATAATAGCCTTGAAGATGCAATTGCATTTGGCTCAAAGGCAGCATCCATTGCGTGTACTAGAAAGGGAGCACAAAAGTCAGTTCCTACACGAGACGAGGTTTTGAATTATTAACTAATTTTTATTAACAATCCCTCAGTCACTTGCGTGACAGCTCCCTTTGCACAAAGGAGCCTTTAGGAGCACAAAAGTCAGTTCCAACAAGGGATGAGGTTTTGAATTATTAACTAAAAAACCGACACTGGGTGTCGGTTTTTTGTAAGATACAACAAGCTTTGAGGAAGGAGAGTGAACTCTATTTAGTTCAATCATTCTTTACTGTTCTCCTCTTCCAAATCAACAACGGAACATTTCGTCAACCTTTCAATCAAAGTTCTTCTATCCAACCTATTATCAAGATTAAAAAAGCCTCGTCTACCAAAAGAAAAAATATTTACCAAAAGCAACTTTAAGCAATTAGGTTTTTTTCTTGTTTTTATATCCAATACCTTCATTTTGCATATTTTTTTGCCTATACTTCCTTCGTCCAATATGAATCCCCATAACACCATATGAACAATCATATTAACAAAATAAAGTATGGTTGTCAATACTTCTAACACTTTACCAGTAGGTATATAGAAAATCGCTATTATCAAAATATCCGAAAAACTTATAACCATCGTGCCAAGCATACAAAAAAGCAAATCTAGCATTCCTGATTTTATTCTTTTCCCATTTTCGCATCCGTTTGGAACATTTAAAATTTCCTTTTTCATCTAAACAAATCCTCCTTTGTTCTGTTCCACCACTCAGTTAAATTAAATTTCACATTAGCAAAACCGCCAAATACAAAATGTGCAGATGGAGAAGAAATAGAAATATACAAGCACTCGCCTAACTGTCAAAAGGTCACATATGAGCATTGTCTTTCTTCTGTTTTTAGTATATCTTGCTTTTGTTTGCTTGTCAAGGGGACTTTATGCTAGTTTATATTAAAGAAAATTTAAAAAGCCACTCGGTTGAGTGGCTTTTGTTTCTTATAAGTTTAAGTCGTATATAACGAGGCTTTTTGTTTATTCTTCGTCTTGTGGAATGATTGCAATTCCGAGCTCTTGTAGGTCGGCTGGGTTTGCGTATGATGGGCATTTTGACATAATTTCTGATGCGTTTTGTGCCTTTGGGAATGCAATTACGTCTCTTATGTCCTCTTTGCCTAGTAGTAGGGTAACGAGTCTATCAAGACCAAATGCAAGTCCACCGTGTGGTGGTACACCATACTTAAAGGCATCTAGTAGGAATCCAAACTTTTCGTTTGCGTCCTCCTTGGTAATGCCTAGAACACTGAACATATGCTCCTGCATTTCGGTGGTGTTAATTCTGATTGAGCCTCCACCGAGCTCTGTGCCGTTTAGAACGATATCATATGCTCTTGCTCTTACTCTGCCTGGGTCGTTATCAATGTACTGATAGTCCTCTGCCATTGGAGCAGTAAATGGGTGGTGCATTGCGTAGAAGCGACCGTCCTCCTCGCTATACTCAAATAGTGGGAATTCAGTTACCCATAGGAATTTGAAGTCAAATGGGTCGCATAGGTCAAGCTTTCTTGCGCACTCGCAACGGAGAGCACCAAGAGTGTCAAATACAACCTTGTTTTTGTCAGCAACGATAAGAATAAGGTCGCCGTCCTCAACGCCCATTCTTTCTCTGATTGCGTTATTTTCCTCATCGGTTAGGAATTTTGCAAAGGATGATGAGGTTTCGCCATTTGCAGTTTTTAGCCAAGCAAGTCCCTTTGCGTGGTAGTGCTTTGCCTTTTCGGTAAGGGCATCAATTTCCTTTCTTGAAAACCTTGCGCCACCCTTTACGTTGATTGCTCTTACAGAGCCACCGCCCTGGACTGCACCTGCGAACACCTTAAATTCGCTATTTTCAACAATGTCGGAGATATTTGTAAGCTCAAAGCCGAAGCGAACGTCTGGCTTATCCGAGCCGTATCTTTCCATAGCCTCATGCCATGTCATTCTTGGGAATGGAGTTTTAAGCTCCTTGCCCATAAAGTGCTTAAATACATATGCAAGGAAGCCCTCGTTTATTGCGATGATTTCGTCCTCTGTTGTAAAGGAGATTTCCATATCGATTTGAGTAAACTCTGGCTGACGGTCTGCTCTTAAATCCTCGTCTCTGAAGCATCTTGCAATTTGAATGTATCTGTCAAAGCCTGAATACATAAGTAGTTGCTTGTAGATTTGTGGGGATTGTGGAAGTGCATAGAAATTGCCCTTATGAACACGGCTTGGTACAAGGTAGTCCCTTGCTCCCTCTGGGGTTGGTCTTATAAGGTTTGGTGTTTCAATGTCGATAAAGCCGTTATCATTGAAATAATTTCTTGTAAGGTTCACAATTTGTGAACGAGCAATAATATTTCTTTGCATTTCTGGGCGACGAAGGTCAAGGTATCTGTGCTTCATACGAAGCTCTGCCTTAACGTCTCCACCGTCAACAATTTCAAATGGTGGGGTTTGAGCCTTGTTAAGAATTTTAAATTCGTCAACAACGATTTCAATTTCGCCCGTTGGGATATTTTTATTTATGGTTGCTCTTTCTCTTACAACGCCCTTTGCGCAAAGAACAAATTCTGCTCTTACGATAAATGCCTTGTCAAAGATTTCCTTTGGTGTGCTTTCATCAAATGCAAGCTGAATAATGCCACTTCTGTCACGAAGGTCAATAAAGATAAGGCTACCTAGGTCTCTTTGCTTTTGCGCCCAGCCAAGAACGCATACTCTTTTGCCTATTTCATTTTTTGTAAGCGTACCACAGTAATGAGTGCGCTTGTCATTTGCTTCAAATAGTTCCATTATTTTGTCTCCATAATGCTTATTATATTGTTGATTTCGATTTCCTCTTGTGTGCTTTGAGCCATACATTTTAGCTGTGCCTTACCGCTTTCAAGCTCACTATCGCCAAGAATTAGTGTGTATTTTGCGCCTATCTTGTCGGCATATTTCATTTGCGCCTTTAAGCTTCTTGCACAAATATCGCAATCGGCATAAATGCCCTTGGCTCTTAACTGTGAAACGATTGAGAGTGCCTTAATACGTGCATTTGTACCCATTGGTGCAATGTATAGAAGTGGCTTTGGCTCCTCTACCTGTGCAACACCACTTTCCTGCATTGCAAGAATTATTCTTGTAAGTCCCATTCCAAAGCCTATTCCTGGTAGAGCTGGTCCGCCGAGCTGTTCCATAAGTCCGTCATATCTGCCTCCACCACAGATTGTGCTTTGAGCTCCGATGCCCTCACATATAAACTCAAATACTGTTTTTGTGTAGTAGTCAAGTCCTCTTACGATTTTTGTATCAATCTCGTACTCAATTCCCTGTGCATCAAGGTAGCCCTTTAGCTCGGACATATGATTATCACACTCGTCACAAAGATAGTCAATTGTTTTTGGAGCATTGCTTGCAAGTGCTGAGCAAATTGGGCTCTTGCAGTCAAGGACACGAAGTGGGTTTGTCTTTAATCTTTCCTTACAGGTGTCGCAAAGCTCGTTTTCGTGGCTCTTGAAGTATTCAACAAGTGCCTCCTTGTATTTTGGTCTGCAATTTGGACAGCCGATTGAATTTATATGGAGCTTAACTCCCTTAATTCCTAGCTCGGAAATAAGTGTGCTTGCAAGAGCAATTATTGTTGCATCTGCGCTTGCGTCCTTAGTGCCGAACATTTCTGTGCCGAATTGGAAGAATTCACGGCTTCTGCCCGCCTGTGGCTTTTCGTATCTAAAGCAGTTTATGATGTAGTAATATTTAAGTGGCATAGCATCCGATGCCTTGCCGTTTTCTATGATTGAACGAACAACTGATGCTGTTCCCTCTGGACGTAGGGCAAAGACACGTCCCTCCCTGTCCTCAAAGGTGTACATTTCCTTTTGAACAACGTCAGTTACCTCGCCAACGCCTCTTTTGAATAATGATAGCTCCTCAAAGGTAGGAGTTCTTATTTCGCCAAAGCCAAAGCGTGATGCAACGTCCCTTGCTTTATTTTCTATTTTTTGCCAAAGAAGAGCCTCGCTTGGAAAAATATCCATAGTCCCTCTTGGCTTTTGAATTTTCACTGCCATAAACTTCCTCATTTGAATATAATATAATAAAGTCATTATATACTATCGCTTTCAAAAATTCAAGCATTTTGTTTAAATAAAACAAAAATGCCGACCAAAGCCGACATTTTTGTGTATGGGGATTATTTTAGCAGGCTTTTCCTGCGATAAGAGCTTAGTAGCTTACCTCAGCATCCTCAAAGGTTGCATTTTCAAGTCCGTCAAAGTATGCCTTTATTACCGCACCCTCAAGCTCTGCTCTAAATTCTGAGTTGATTGGGTGTACGATGTCTCTATATGTGCCATCAGGATTTTTACGGCTTGGCATTACGATAAAATACTTGTCCTTTGCATTGATTACCTTAATGTCGTGTACTGCAAGGGCTGAATCGAAGGTTACAGATACTACTGCCTTCATTGGACCCTCATTAAAGAATTTTCTGATTTTGATGTCAGTTACAACCATTTGTTGTGCCTCCATTTATGCTTAATTTTTTGCTAAAAACTTTCCTTGATTTTTTCGCTAAATAAATTATATCACCGAATTGTGAATTTCATAAGGATTTTATGTAATGATTTTGTGAAATTGATTGTATTTTAATGTGAATTTTTGTTGGATTTTATATACTTTTAGGGGGTTTTGTAATGTCGGTTGAAAATACTACGATTAATTATGAACAGCTTGACAAAATTTTCAGCAATGCAAAAAACGTGTTTTTTATTGGAATTGGTGGAATTTCAATGAGTGCCCTTGCTAAGCTATGTCTTAAATACGGTAAAAGAGTTTTTGGGTATGACCAAGCAAGGAATGATGCATCAAGTGAGCTTGAGGGGAGCTGTTTTATAAAATATTGCTCAACACCTGACAGCGTTAAGGGAATGGACCTTGTTGTTTTCACTACTGCAATTGATGAGGGCAATCTTGAATACAGACACGCAAGGGAGCTTGGTATTCCTCTTGTGTCAAGAGCAAATTTTCTTGGATATATAATGAGCAAGCACGAAAGCAGAATTGCAATTTGTGGTATGCACGGCAAAAGCACAGCTACCGCTATGCTTGGACATATTTTTAAGGTGGCAGGACGGGAGCCAACCGTTTTTTGTGGTGCAAGAATGAATAATTATGACAGTGCTTTTTTGCAAGGAGAGGGGGATTTTATTTGCGAGGCGTGCGAGTACTTAAATGCCTTTTTATCTCTTTGTCCAACTCAGGTAGGCATTACGAACATTGATTTTGACCACCCAGATTTTTTTGAGAGCATTGATGAGGTGGTTGCCTCTTTTCAAAAATTTGTTGGAAATTCAAGGGTTATTTATGTAAATACCGACAACCCTGAATCAAATAGACTACGGCATATTAACAAAATAAGCTATGGAATCGACAAAAATGCCGATTATATGGCAAAAATCGTACACGTGTCGGGTAAAAATCGTTTTTTAGTAAGCTACAAGGGCTTAGAGCTTTGTACCTGTGAGCTTGATTTTTTCGGCAAGCATTTTACTTATGATGCTCTGCTTGCATTTGCAATTGCACACCAAAATGGCATAGATGTAGAGGTTATTTGCAAGGCTCTTTCCTCCTTTTCGGGTACAAAAAGACGGCTTGAAAAAATCGGCATATTAAGAAGTGGCGCTGTGCTAATTGAGGACTATGCTCATCATCCCTGTGAGATTGAGGCATCCTTGCTTTCACTAAGGGAGCAATATGGCAGTGTGCTTTGCATTTTTCAGCCCCACACCTATTCAAGGAGCTTTTTTCTGCTTGACTCCTTTAAGACGTGCTTTAAAAATGCGTCAGAGCTTGTTATTCTTCCTACCTTTTGTGCAAGGGAGAAAAACATATATGGGCTTAGTGATTCGGAGCTTGCTAGCTCCGTTGGTGGGGAATTACTTTTAGAAATTGATAAAATTTTTGATTTTATCAAAGCATCAAGCTCTAAATGCGTTGCTTTGCTCGGTGCAGGTAGTCTTTTAGGGCTAAGGGAATATTTGGTAAAAAATTACATTTTGTGAAATTTTAACAATTGAAGGACTGATTTTGTATGTTTTTCAGTCCTTCTTTTGTTTATTTTGCTGTTTGTTAACACTTGGTTCACAAATTTTATACTCTTTGTCTATTTACTTTTTGAATTTTGTAGTATATAATATACAAGGCTTAAAAATCAGTACACTAGCGGGGGTGCAAAAGATGAACAAGCAATATTCCTCCTTGGCAGGGGTTTATGACCTTTTAAATGCCGAGTTCGATTATAAGTCCTATGCTCGCTTCATTGATGCGCAAATCAAGGAGCATGTAAGGGATGCATCCTTAGTTTTGGACCTTGCCTGCGGTACTGGCAAAATGACATTTGCACTAAACGAGCTTGGCTATGATATGACGGGAATTGATTTGAGCCCCGATATGCTTAGCTGTGCAAGAGATATTGCGCTTGATAAGGGGATTAACAACATTTTGTGGCTTTGTCAGGATATGACTAGCTTTGAGCTTTATGGCACGGTTGATGCCTGCTCATGCTGTCTTGATAGCATAAATTATCTTACTAAGCTAAGTGAGGTTAAAAAATGCTTCAGCCTTGTGCATAACTATTTAATTCCAAACGGCATTTTCATCTTTGATGTCAACTCCGAATATAGATTTAATACTGTTTATGCAAATAATGACTACATTTTAGAAAATGACGGCACGCTTTGTGCTTGGCATAATGAATACAATAATAATACAAAAATTTGTAGGTTCTATCTTTCGATTTTCAATGAAAACGAGGACGGGCTTTACGAGCGTCTTGATGAGGTGCAAAGAGAAAAATGCTATTCTCTTTCGCAAATTACAAGCCTACTTAAAAAAACAGGCTTTGAAATTCTTGGTGCTTACGCAGATTTTAACAAAAAGGAAATTAGCGACACGGACGAAAAATGGTTCTTTGTTGCAAGGTGTATTAAATAATGAAATCAACAATATTACGTGCTATGACCAGTGACGGAAGCGCAAGAGCTTACGTAATAAATTCAACTGCACTTGTTAATAAGGCTGTTGAGTATCACAAGACGGCTCCTACTGCTACTGCTCTGCTTGGTAGATTGCTAACAGCTACCTCGGTTATGGGCACTAAGTCGGATCGTAGCCATGTCGTTCT
>JAZQHJ010000048.1:0-10440 GCA_045540515.1 Eubacteriales bacterium | reverse complement strand
CCTTATTAAATATATTTCCCTTTTCATATGGTGAAATGTGAACACCAAGTGCATACAGCTCTCCCTCATAAATTTTGCAAAAGGAGTCCTTTAAATTAACCTGTCCGTTACGGAGAGATTTGACCTCTGTGCCGAAAAGCTCTATGCCTGCTTCGTATTTTTCGATTATAAAATAATCGTGATATGCTTTTTTATTCTGAGCAACGATTTTTACACCCTTTTCTGCCATATTTCTCTCCTTTCTAACACGTATAAATATTAACAAAATAAGTATAACACACGTATTTTTATTTTGCAAGGTGGTTTTTGTCGTAATTGACAAATTTAGTGCTATATGATAAAATGTATTTATGAGTTACGAAATTATTTATTCTAAAAGAAAAACATTATGCTTACAGGTTAAGAACGACGGTAGCGTCGTTGTACGTGCTCCGTTTGGCACTCCTAAGGGCAAAATTAACGATTTTGTTTGTAAGCATGAGAATTGGATAGCCAAAAAGGTGGAAATAGCAAAAAACAGGTTTATTTCGGTTGACAGGCTTGACGAATCTGAAATTGCAAGCTTAAAGGCTCTTGCTTGGGAGATTATTCCTCCTAGGGTTGAGTTTTATGCTGAGCTTCTTGGAGTTAGCTACACTAGTATTTCTATTAACAAGGCAAAAACCAGATTTGGTAGCTGCTCAAATCAAAAAAGATTGAATTTTTCTTGTAATTTAATGAGATATCCTATGGAAGCAATTGATTACGTTGTTCTGCACGAGGTTGCTCACTTAAAGGAGCTTAATCATTCTAAAAAATTTTGGACAATTGTTGAAAAGCATATGCCAGATTACAAGGAACGAAAAAAGATACTTAAAACGAGGTAAATATGAATATTGTTATTCTTGATTATATTACACTGGGTGATGACCTTGATTTCTCTCCTGTTTACAAGCTTGGTAATGTTATTAAATATCCAACATCTACACAGGACGAGGCAAAGCAAAGAGTTAGGGATGCCGATGTAATTATCGTAAACAAGGTTAAAATGGTGCCAGATGTTTTAGAAAACGCACCAAATTTAAAACTGATTTGTGAAACTGCTACCGGATATGATAATATTGATACAGAATATTGTAAGAAACGTGGAATTGCGGTTTCTAATACTCCTGGATATTCAACATATTGCGTTGCTCAGGTTACGGTTTCCATTGCCTCTTATCTTATGACAAGATTAGGGGAATACCGTGATTTTGTTCACAATGGTAGCTATTCTACAAGCAATAGTGCAAACAAGCTAACTCCTGTTTATCACGAGTTTTATGGTCGCACATGGGGTATTATTGGATTTGGCAATATAGGTCGTAGGGTTGGCGAGGTAGCAAAAGCTCTTGGCTGTAACGTCATTGTAAACAAGCGTATGCCTGTTGATGATTTTGAGTGTGTTTCAATTGATGAGCTTGTGCGTCGTAGTGATATTATTTCAATTCACTGCCCTCTTACTGATGCAACTAGGGGGCTTATTGGTGAAAAGGAAATTGCACTTATGAAAAACGATGCAATTGTGATAAATGTTGCACGCGGTGCGGTTTGGGACGAAAATGCAATGGCTAATGCAATTTTGAAAAACAGAATTGGTGGTCTTGGCTGTGATGTTTATTCGGTTGAGCCTTTTAGGGCTGAACATCCATTTTATAAAATTCTTGACAAGGAAAACGTATGCCTAACTCCTCATATGGCTTGGGGTGCCTTTGAGACTCGAACAAGGTGCTTTAACACTGTTGCTTCAAATATTGAGGCTTATCTTGGTGGCAAGACGCAAAATAGAATTGTATAAAGAAAAAATCCTGCATATTGCAGGATTTTTTTAGTTTACTTGTCTTGGGTTATATGCATAAATTCCTATTACAATCGTATTATCAAATGCAGATGTGAAGCTAGGCACCTTCCTTACTGATAAATACAGGAGTGCATTTGGATTGTCCTTTACAAAGCTTTCTAGGGTTGTATAGCTTCCGTTTTCATCAAGTATTATATATTCGTTTTGTAAATTGTAGGTTTCCTTTATTTCTTCTACTGTGGTTTCTCCTATTTGAATATGAATGACCTCGGCAAGGCTCATTCCATAGGATACTACTCTTCCGTCTAAATTGATAACTTGTGGATATTGCTCTAGATATTCAAGCTCGCCTGTATAATCAATATGCAACACATCTCCTGCAATAATATTTTCAGTCATTAATGCCGAGTTTATGCCATCAAGAGCTCCTACAAGATATGAGCTACCACATAAAAGTTTTGCAAATGGTTTGCCCGATAAAGTTTCCGAAGCATCAAAAAACACATAGTTATACTCAAGGCTTATGCTTTTTGTCTCATCATCTGTGCTTGTGCTAGAGTCGGTGTTTGTATTACTGCTTGTGTCTGTGTTGGTTTCATTGCTTGTGCTTGTATCGGTTCCGAAGGTGTCAGGGGCTTTATTGCATGAAATTACCATCATAGTAATTATAATAAGAATTAAAATTAGGGATAAAAATTTTTTCATAATAAAGCTCCTTTCGTTCACCATTTTTATTTAGGCATCTATTACCTAATTTAATTATATAAGTGAAATTTGTATATTGTCAATATGCTTCACAAAAAATACACACAACTTTCATTTTTTGAGAGCTGTGTGTGTTTTTAATGTATGACTTGTACTTGCTTAAACATTGGGATTATATCATCCATTAATAAATATCTATTAGTGCTTGTTGAGGATTTAGCAAACTCTTTATTTACAAGGTCGATATACATTGTGCTTTCGCCGTCCTCACCCATATACATTTGCTCAAAATCAGCTTTTGAAAGAATTGATTTTACATCGAGCTGTTCAAGGGCTAGATTATCGAAGGAAACGTGTCTGAATTTATTAAACAGGCTCGGCAATATTTCCTTGGTAATATTCATTTGTTCCTCGATTTTTGGGTTGAAATATGTACTTCCTCTGCCGAATTTCTTGTAGCCTAATATTAGAATTTTCACATTTGGATTGGCTATTTTATCATAATCAGTAAAAATGCCATTTATTACGTGTAAAACCGTGTTTGGATATCCCATTGCAAAGGCTACTGCTTGCTTATTATAGGCTTTTAGCGATATACCAAGACCATATATTAGCTTTTCGTGTATTAGCCTTAGGACAAGGTCATTATAGGTTTTGAGATGGTTTTCGTTTATGGTAAGGTTGCAAATTATGCCCTGTGACTTCATTTTTCTAAGGAATGATAAAAGCTCTGGATGGGAGAGTGGATTGCCACCACCTATTGCGAGCTCCGTGCCCTTTTTTAAAGTGCTTAAAAATTTTGTGTCTAATTCTGCGTGTATTCCGTTTTCGCTTGATTTTTCATGGCACATAGGGCAATTTTGGTCACAGTAATTAGTAATTTTAAGGTCGATGCTATCAGGAAATTCGGCAATAAAGCAATCACTTGTGGTTTGCTTTATTTTTGTTCCGTCGCTATACAGCTTGACCGCATAATTACCATTTTGATAAAAGGCAAGTAGCTCTCTTGGCATTAAAGAATTTCTCCTCTTTGCTCAAGATAAAAGCCACAATAATTCTCAACTGCTACTATTTTATATTTATCTGAAAGAAAATCCATTGCTTTTTGTTCTAACACCTCATTTGTTGTATAATAATTGATATCAAAGGCTTTTTCTATTGCATAATAGTCCTCAAGACCACAATCGCAATCGTTTAGGCAACCGTTATTAAAGTACAATTCACAGCTAATTCTACCATTTACTTGCTTTTTGAATTCCTTACAATCGCGAATTAAATATTCCTTAGCAAAGGCAACGATATCTGTGCTTTTACTATTTTTAAATTCTCTTTCAAATTTATAGTTATATTTCATATTTTCAATTAGCTTTTCCTTAGCTGTGGATTCGTCCTTTAGGATTTCACGAATTTCTACGTTTGAAAATGCTTCAAAATCTATCTCCTGATGTGTCCTTTCCATTGTCCAACCATTCATTTTGCCAAGCGCTTCTATAAGCTTTGCCTTAAAGCGCTGTACTGCACCTCTGCACAAGCAATCAACAGTATAAAACACCTGTAATACACTGTCATCAAATTTACTAAAATATTCGTTTGTAAACACATCATAGCTTGCGATTAATGGAGTGATTAAATCTGCAAGCTCGTAGGTTGTAATGGTATCCACATCAACGCCCTTTAATGTATCTGGTGATGCTTCATTAACTGTTTTAATAATTGCTTGCTTTACTCCGTCGTTTTGATGATCCTCATCAATATAGTATGCAGTACTATTAAAATCTCTATCTGCATTATCAATTAAGCCGAGAATTTGCATCATTTTTGCAAACGGAGAACGTATTTCAAAGGATGCTCCCTTTTCTACATCTTTGCAACCCTTTTTGTTCTTTTTGATTGTTAAGCTATGGGAGCTTGAGCTATTTGTTTCAAAAACGCCCTTTCGTACTACTCTTTTCATATTTCCTCTCCTTTTATACTTTTATATGATAATTATATCAAAATGATTTTGTTTTTTCTACTGTTTTAAAAATCTTATTGAATATTTTTATTTTGAGTGGTAAAATATAGTATATATTAATTTGGGAGTTGGGTATGAGTTACAGAAAAAAGGCTTCTATTATACTTAATTTTTTAATTGCAATCATCTCATTTTTAGGGGTTTTGCTAAATTGTATTTTTGCGACTAGGGATGGCTACTCTCATTGGCATAAACGTCTTTTATATTTTACAAATCAGTCAAACATTTGGATTGGTTTAACCTGTCTTGTGATTGCTATTTTATCAATTGTTAGTATTTTAAAAAAGCATAATGTTATTAAAAATTGGATTTATGTGCTTAAATATATTTTCACAGTATCAATAACCATCACTGGCCTAATATTCTGTGGTCTGCTTGCTCCGTTTGCAGGCGATTACAATGCTTGGACTCTTTCTAGCATCTTAGTGCACGTTATTGTGCCTGTTTTATCAATTGTTGATTATTTTATAAATGATGAGCAGATGCCCCTTAAAAAATGGCATATTGCACTTCCAACCATTCCCCCACTGCTATATTTTATATTCTCAATAACTCTTTCTGCATTAAGAGTAGATTTTGGCAGAGGGGATAATTATCCTTATTTCTTTATGAATTTTTACTCCGATGTTGGTCTTTTTGGATTTAGCAATAGTGGCCCAAGACCAGAGCTTGGCTCGTTTTATTGGATTGTTGTAATTCTTGGGCTTATTATTGGTATTAGTTATCTATATTACAGGCTACATTCAAGCACTAGAAGGGAAAGAAAGGAAAACGCTTCCAAAACTCCTTCTTGACTTTGCTTGTGCATCGTGATATAATTACAAAAAATAACTGCCACCGGGTAGGAAATGCTTAGCATTCGTCTGTGCATCGTTAGGTCTTTGAAGATGCATAGCGAATGCTTTTTTTGAGGGAATATGTTTAGGAAATTTATCAATTATTTTACTAAGGCTGAGCTTGTGCTTTGGGTATCGTCCGTTGCCTTTGTTTTGATATCATTTTTAATATTTAGAGGCTCCGATGTTTTTTCAGTGATTGCTTCACTTATAGGAATCACTGCACTGATTTTTTGCGCAAAGGGTAATCCTGTTGGTCAAGCACTTATTATTGTATTTTCTGTTATGTATGGTATTATATCATTTTCATTTGCCTACTATGGCGAAATGATTACATATCTTTGCATGTCAATGCCTATGGCAATTATTGCTCTTGCTACTTGGCTCAAAAATCCTTATAAGGGCAATAAATCACAGGTTAAAATTAACAAGCTAAGTGGCAAGGAGATTGCCTTTATGCTTATTCTTGCTACTGTTGTTACTGTGGCCTTTTACTTTATTCTTGGTTCGCTTAACACTTCAAATTTAATTACTAGCACCCTGTCAGTTACTACTAGCTTTATTGCGGCATATTTAACATTTAGACGTAGTCCGTTTTATGCTATTGCATATGCATTAAATGATATTGTTTTAATTGTTTTATGGATTCTTGCGTCTGTTGAAAATATTTCCTATGTTTCTGTTACTGTTTGCTTTATAGTATTCTTAGTAAATGATTTATATGGATTTTTTAGCTGGACAAAAATGCAAAAGGCACAAAAGGAATTATAGTAAAAGGGCAAGCAGAAGCTTGCCCTTTTTTGTTACCTTGTAAAAACCTTTTCGGTTTCAAAATCATCATTGAACACTGTTATTGAATCAATGTCTATGCCTGAAATGGCTTTTATTTCATCATCCTCTATGTAAATAATGCTTTCCACGGCGTATTTAAAATTAACTTTTTCGTCTATTAGTGGGATTGGATTGCACCTTACTATTTTTACAATACCATAATGATATTCTCCATTCCCTATAATACAGCAATTTTTTTCGTCAAGCTCATCAGTGTTATCAATTTTAAACCAGCTTCCTACTGTTTTTGGTGCTAGTGCTATGCTTTCGATTAGGCTACCGTCAAGCTTGAAGCTTTTTCCTGTATGGGTTGAGACCATAAGATAATCTATTGTGACCTCATCATCATAAAGCTGAACCTGTTCAACAAAGTAAATGCGTGGATTTTTGAGTCTTCTATGCTTGATTTCAACGTCTCTTGCCGTAAATTTCACAAAGGCATCGTCCTCATATTTGAATTTGTTGCTATATGGGTCGGGCTCGTTGATTTCGTTGCTTGTTATATCTATTTCATCCTCTAGATCAATAAAAACAACCTTTTCCTTTGCAACAAATTTATAAAATCCACCCTCGTCACTATCCACCTTATCAAATCCCTCTAAATTCAAGGCAGATATGTCTAAATTATCGCCAATGTAAAGAATTGCAAGTGAGTCAATTACCTTTTCTTCAACTATTAAATCAAGCACGTCCTTGCTACGTAAATAAAAGCATTTTATTTCTTCTGTGTATGGGAAAATATCTCCCTTTTCGACATTTACGCTTTCAGAAAGGATTTTCACTGTTTTCAACGCTGTGCATCCTAAAAACGCATAGCTATTTATGCTTTGACAGTCTGCACCGATATATACATTCGTTAAGCTTTTGCAGTTTGCAAATGCAGATTTGTCAATAGTCTTGACGTTTTTTAAATATGCTCTTTCAAGACCAGCACCAGCGAATGCTCCTACGCCAATGCTTTGAGCATTAGACAAATCAAATGCTTTCATGCTTTCGCAATTTTCAAATGCCTCCTCACCAATTGTAACAAATCTTTCTGAATTTGATACCACTTCAAGGCTTTTACATTCTCTCGCAAAGCAAGGCGGTATTTCCGTGCCCTTAATATCTAAATCCAGCTTCTTTAATGACTTGCAGCTCCAAAAGGCTCCGTGTGAGCTTGACGTATCCCAAGCACCAACGAATTTTATGTTTTCAAGGCTTTCGCATCCGTTAAATGAATAAGCTCCTATATTTATAGTCGCATCATTTCTGCCCTGAACTGACCATGGTGCAATAAATGGTCCTACATTTTTAAGGTTCTCACAGCCATAAAAGGCATTTGGCTCTAAATCCTGCATAAAGGTTCCCGTGATGTTAAAGGATTTTAAGGATTTGCAGCCCCAAAATGCGCTTCTTCCAATCTTTGGATTTTCTGCAATATAGTCAATATTTGATATGCTTGTTTTGTAAAATGCGGAGTGCTTAATTTCACCATTTAGCTCCCTTACATCAAGGCTTTGGCATCCCTCGAATGCCTTTTCGTCAATTAACTTTGCCTTTGAGAGGTCAATTGATTTTAATGCTGAGCAATTTTTAAATGCATTTTTGCCTATTTCAAGCTCTTTGCTTCTTGATAAATCAATATTTTCAAGAGAAACACAATTTCTAAATGCACTTTCACCTATTTTCCTAAGCTTTGAAGATACTCTTACACTTTGAAGCTTAATGCTGTTCGTAAACACACAATCATCAATAATTGAAATGTTGTCAGATGTGCCCTTAGCCTCGTGAATTTTTGATAAATCCAGATTTATCAAGGTGTTGTCCTTGCAAGCGGTTACTACTATTTCAGATTTATCTGTCTCCCATGACGTTACTACATCAAGGTCCAAAAGCTCTTCTCTTTGAATTGAGCTAATTTGATGAGCCTTTCGTTCAATGCTCTCGTTTATTCCGAGGTATAAAACCTCATCAGAAAAGGCTTTTTCAAAATTGTCAAGAAGGCTTTGCTCACATTTTAGCCCTCTTTTTTGAAGCTCCTTGAGCATTGAATAACCACTTTGAACACCGCATCCGTCAAGTGGCTTATTTATTGACAAAAAGTTTTTGTTATGAGTTAAAACGTACTCCACCTCTTGATTACAGGCAGGAGAGGATATTGAGTTTTCAGTAAGATAGAAAATTACACCAGAGCACTGGAATTTAGATATATATAGCTGTGCTATCTCTCTCCAGTTTTCGCCTATATGCATTTCGTTGTCGTACCAAATGTTTATTCCAAGCTCTTCAAGACGTAAAATGTCTGCAAAAACCGTTTTGTAGTCCTTGTGTGAATAGGAGACAAAGTAATAGTTATCCTTATGGGATGAGGGCATTGCCTCCAAGGGAATTTGTTCAAATGAGCTTGTGGCTTCAATTATTTTAATTTTTTCTTCTAATGTCATATTAGTATAAATCAATTCCTTCTTGCTTTAAAACGTTTTCAATGTCCTTTATTGCTTTATATACTGTATAATTGTCAGTTCTTTTATTTTCTGGTAGCTCATCTTCCTCATAATAGCCACAGCTATAAATTGAAAGACCTCCTACCTCCTTGGAAAATGAATCACAGCTAAAATAATACTCATCGCAAGAGCCATCCCTTACTTGGTTTTCAATATGCTCATCGCATTTTTTAAGACCTGTGTTGCTTTCAATGACCTGTTTTATTCTGTTGAATAAATCCTTAGAAAGCTTTATTACCTCGGATTCTGTTTTAATTTCATTATAGTTGTCCTCGTCCTCACGAATATCGTATTTTTTCAAGGTAAATGGCCAGCTAGCAGGATTATCAAAGCTTGATGAGATTATTATTTCTCTTCCCTCCTCATCGCCCCATCTTCCTCTCCATGTGGAATAATTTCTAAAAATAATTTCTGATTTCATAGCTTTTTCTCCTAAATATTATATATTTTATCATAACATATTTATTTTTCTAAGTCAACAAATATGAAAACAAAAACGACAAGCCGAAGCTTGTCGTTTTTGTGGTGCGGGTGACAGGAGTTGAACCTGCACGTGTGAACACTAGATCCTAAGTCTAGCGCGTCTGCCAATTCCGCCACACCCGCATATTTCCGTTGCTTTTTTGCAACGGATAGATTGTAACATATTTAAATTCATTTGTCAAGTACTAATTTTGTACTTTTTTGTTTAAATTACAGAAATTATAATTCCTGTAATAATAAGCCCTGCACAGCCAAGTCTATAAAGGATGTGCTTTTCCTTATAAAGTAGCTTTCCTAGCAAAATTGTCACTATAACTGATACCTGTTGTAGAACCGTCATTGTTACGACCTTACTATTAGGGTCTGCATTGGCTATAAAGGCTGCCTTATCGGCTAACATAAATAAAATGCTAAGCATATAAATCCATGGGCATTTTAGGCATTTTACAGGATTTATTTTTTCCTTTTTCATTGCTAATCTTATCAAAATATAAATGCCATAGAAGGATGTTAGATATAGCATATACCAAAACTGCATTTGTGCAACATTTAGTAATTGATTTCCAAATATCCATCTGTCCGGTGCTGTTGATAGTGCAAATTTATCAAGCACTGCTGAAAAAGCATTTAAAAGACAGGAAATTAAGACAAGTGGAATTGCCTTATATGTAGTTTTTTCACCTGTTTTCCTATCCTTTTTAAGATTTACAAGCAATACTCCTGCTAGCACTAGTGCAAGTCCTACTCCTTGTAGCCAACCAGAAAAGGCTTCTCCTAAAATTATGATACCAAGCAAAACGCTAAATAGCATTCTACTCATATCTAAAACGCAATAGATGCTAAGTGGTAGCCTTTTCATTGCAGTTAGTGCACAAAGCCAACCAATAAAAATAGCAAATGACTTTAATAAAATCGCTAAATGATACTCTAAGCTAACGTCAAATATGTTTTGTCCTATGGAAAATGGAATGGTTAGCAAAAAGGCAAAGAGGGTGTAAAAGAACAGAACCTCGATTACACTGCACGATTCCATTGCTTTCTTTTTTAGTGCTTCTCTAAAGCTTTTGCATATTCCGTAAGTAAGGATTAAAACAACCCAAAGGTATTGCATTATAACAAGTGAACTCCTTTTTCAAGGCACTTTTTTGTTGCCTCTTCTCCCCAGTATGATGATTGAACCTCACCAATGTGTGCTTTTCTTAAAAAGTACATACACATTCTTGATTGTCCGATACCACCACCGATTGTGTATGGAAGCTCTAAGTC
>JAZQHJ010000047.1:0-1697 GCA_045540515.1 Eubacteriales bacterium | reverse complement strand
TACGAGAACCCCCGAAGCTACTAAAGAGCACTTCGGGGAACCCCTACTACGGGGACCCCGAGGATGCCTCGTCGCTACCAATCTTAGTATATGGTGAAAAAGCCGATTATCATTCTTGCGGTTTGGTTAAAAATCGACTTTTGTAATTCAATCAAAAATGACTTTTTATTGAAAATACACATAACCTATGGTATAATTTCACTGAAGACTAAGGATTAAAATGAATACCACAAATAGACAAAAAGCGCTTGCGGTCTTTGAATACAAGGAAATTTTTTCAAAAATGCGGTTCGCCCAAGCACTAAAAAGCATCACAAAGGAAAGAAAAAACAATTTAGTTGTTACTAATTTTTGCAAATGAAGGAATTATGAATATTATTTTTGATAAGAGTGGTGTTATTTTTGATACACGCACAAACAGAGAGATTTTAGATAAAACTCCACTAAGCGTGTGCTACACCTTAAATACAGACGATATAACAAAGGGCAAAAAGCCGCCACAAACTCCATATGCTGATAGGAGCGACGACCTCATATTCACGGGGGATAAATGGTATGCCACCAACACTAAAACAACGCTTACAGCCACTACATATAAAAACGGACTTTTATTCCATATGGAAACAAAAGCAAACAATTTAAGTGAATTTGGAATTAATCTGCCCTTGAATTTTATGGGCAAGCTAAATGGTGGTGGATGGAAAAATCAATACCTATTTAATTCTCCATATATGTCAAGGAACAAGGATATAATTTACTTTTACCTTACGAGCCCTTGTGAAAATAACCTTTTGATTGCTATAAAAGGAGTGGCACAAGGGTGGAAAATGGACTATTCGCCTTTCTCTTGGGGACATTATTTTGTAAACCTAAAGCTCCTTGCCACATACGATAAAGCCTATAATACACCACAGGGCAGACAATCTCTCGAATTTGTGATTATGCCCGTTGATAGCTTTAATTCTTGCTTGAAAGAATTAGCTGATATATATAATGTGCCATTTTTGGATTACAACATTAGCGGCGGCAAAATAGGTGATGAAATAGAAATTTACCCTTATGGCGAGTACGATGCGTTAATAGAGGAGCATAAGGGGCAAGCAAGGGTGATTCAGTTTAGCCAAAAATACAAAATTAAGCACGAGGGCGAGGTACGTTTAACTCTTAAAAAAGGTGACAAGCTGGGTGGCGATGTTACGGTTTATGGCTACAATAGTCTTTTTGAGCTATACAAAAAATCAATGAACAGCGTCGATCTTGACATAATCAAAAAGCACACCGACGGAAACTTATGTGAGCATCAATGCTGGGCAGGCGCCACCTTGCGTTTTTTATCAAAATACAAGGACAAGCTATCTTGCGAGGAAATAACTGCACTTGAAAGCAAGGCTTTATCCTTGCTTGACATAATTACCGAGGAGAACGAGGAAAAAGCCACAGAGCATTGCACAATACTAAATAAGCCACACCTTAATTTTCCTGCCTATAATGTATATAAATCTCAACGTGTGCAGGAGCTGTTTTTTGGCATTACCATTTTGCTTGATGCATATAAGTATTTTGGAAACAAAAAGTATCTAATTTATGCAAAAGGGGCGACGGAGTGTTTGTTATCTTACTACCAAAAGGACGACGGGCACATAGAGGTAGATTGGGGTAATTCCAAGGATGACTACACAACCGTGTGTTGCCCTATG
>JAZQHJ010000046.1:0-13805 GCA_045540515.1 Eubacteriales bacterium | reverse complement strand
CGGTGAGATTCAAATCCACTGCCGGAGCGAAAAAAAAGAAGAGACACCTGACGGTGTCTGTTCTTTTTTGGTTGCGGAGGTGGGATTTGAACCTCACGACCTCCGGGTTATGAGCCCGACGAGCTACCAAGCTGCTCTACTCCGCGATATCTGTTAAGGGAATCTTAATGGTGCCGATGACCGGACTTGAACCGGTACGAGATTGCTCCCGAGGGATTTTAAGTCCCTTGCGTCTGCCGATTCCGCCACATCGGCTTGTGTTTAGCCTTGTAATTATAGCATAGTATTTAATTTGTGTCAAGTCTTTTTTTAAAAATATTTATTGGCAGAATATAACAGGTTAAAAAATGTTATTTGTAATACTATTTTATGCCAACACTATTATAAATATTCCAAAAAACAAAAAATATCAAAGTAGAAGTAAATAATTGTTAATACCTAATTACTAATAATCTATTGAAAACAGAGCACAAAAATGCTACAATAATAGTTGTTAAAATATAAAACTAAAAAGAGGAAAAAATGAACAAAGTAAATAGAAAAAAGTTTCTTTCGTCCTTGATAATATTTAGCCTTGTGGGGCAGGTTGCTTGGGTTGTAGAGAATATGTATTTCAATGTATTTATTCATAAAATGTTTAACGCAAACGAGGACCAAATTGCAATAATGGTTGCCCTTAGTGCAGTTTCAGCAACCTTTACAACTCTAATAATAGGAGCTCTTTCAGATAAGCTTGGAAAAAGAAAAATTTTCATAAGCGCAGGTTATATTCTTTGGGGAGTGTCTATTTTACTCTTTGCGCTAGTAAGAATTGACATAATGCAAGCACTGGCTCCAACAGCATCAATCGTAACTCTTAACACTATTTGTATAACAATTGTAATTATTCTCGATTGCATAATGACATTTTTTGGCTCTGGGGCAAATGATGCGTGCTTTAATGCGTGGCTAACCGACTCGACAACCTCACAAAATAGAGGTAGTGCAGAGGGAATAAATGCAATGATGCCTCTTATGGCAATACTGGTCGTTTTTGGTGGCTTTATGGCATTTGACCTTGAAAAATCATCAAGCTGGACTGCGATTTATATAATAATCGGAACAATAGTTATCGCAATCGGCATACTAGGACTATTTATTATAGAGGAGCCAAAAATAGAGAGTAGCGAGAACAAAAGCTATTTCAAAAATATTATTTACGGCTTTAAGCCAAGCGTAATCAAGGAAAACAAAATGCTATATATCTATCTTATAGCATTTGCAATCTTTGGCATATCAATCCAAGTCTTTATGCCGTATTTGATAATTTATTATGAGCAAATTCTTGGAAGCACCTACGTTTTTGTAATGGCACCAGCCATAATTCTTGCAGGAGTATTTACATTCCTTTGGGGCAAGGTATATGATAAAATCGGCTTTGCAAAATCCATAATTCCTTCAATCTCACTCCTTGGTATAGGATACATAATTTTAACATTTTTCGTACACGTGGTGCCAGTTTTTATAGGTTCGCTTCTTATGATGTGTGGATATCTTTCATCAATGGCAGTATTTGGAGCAATAATAAGAGATAAAACACCACAAAACAAGTCGGGAATGTTCCAGGGACTACGAATTGTAGGACAGGTTTTAATTCCAGGAATTGTTGGACCTGCATTAGGAGCATTGATTTTAAAGGACGCTCCACCTAAAATAAGCAGTGACGGAACGGAAATATTTACACCAAACGAAAGCATTTTTGTAGGAGCACTTGCCGTGCTAATTGTACTTGCAATAATGCTTGGCGTGATTTTTATTGTAACAAAAAGAAAAGCAAAAGCACAGGAAAAGGACAATGAAACAAAATAAATTTACAAGGCTTTACACAGCCGAGGGAAAAAGCATTGTAGGTCAGCCTTGGGACGTGTATCCACGCCCACAAATGAAAAGAAAATCCTTTTTCTCCTTGAACGGAGAGTGGGAGCTATCCTATGGTGAAAGGGAAAGAGAAAAAATAATAGTACCCTATCCACCAGAATCAATTTTATCAGGATTAGGCAAGGATATGGGAAAATATCCAGTTCTTAAATATAGAAAGATTTTTTCACTGCCAAAAAGCTTTATTAAGGATAGAGTAATTTTGAATTTTGGCGCAGTTGACCAAATTTGCAAGGTTAAGCTCAATGGAGTTTTAATAGGTGAGCACAGAGGGGGCTACGACTCATTTTCCTTTGATATTACCACAAGCCTTCTTGAAAAGAATATTCTTGAGGTCGAGGTAACTGATGAGCTAGAAAACAAGGTTTTGCCATACGGAAAGCAAAGACGCAAAAGAGGCGGAATGTGGTACACCCCAGTTACAGGAATTTGGCAAACTGTTTGGCTAGAAAGTGTACCAAACGTCTATATTAAGGACCTCAAAATAGACACAGGGGTGAGCTATGTTGAAATTTCAGCAGATTCACCTGATGGAATAATTGTCCTTAAAACACCGCACAGCAAAATAGAGCACGAGTTCAAAAATGGCAAGGCTCATATTGCTATAAAAAATCCAAGAATGTGGTCACCAAGCGACCCGTACCTTTATAAATTCATCTTAAAGGCAGGAGAGGACGAGGTAGAGTCCTATTTTGCAATACGCACTCTTGAAATTAAGGAAATAGACGGAGTTAAGCGCATTTGCTTAAATGGCGAGCCATACTTTTTTCACGGCTTGCTTGATCAAGGCTATTATAGTGACGGAATTTTCACCCCTGCATCCCCTGAAAATTATACAAGGGACATTCAGGCAATGAAGGCGCTTGGCTTTAACACTCTAAGAAAGCATATAAAAATTGAGCCAGAGTATTTTTATTATGAATGCGACCGTCTTGGAATGATTGTCTTTCAGGATATGGTTAACAATGGCTCGTATTCGTTTTTAAGAGACACAGCGATGCCTACAATCGGACTTGGCAAGCTTGCAACAATCTTTACAAGAAGAACTCAGGCACAAAAGCAAGCCTTCATCTTGGGAATGAAAAGAACTGTAAAACAGCTTTATAACCACCCCTGTGTCTGTTATTGGACTATTTTTAATGAGGGCTGGGGACAGTTTGACAGTGACAAAATATATGAAGCGCTACACAAGCTTGACAACACTCGCATCATTGATTCAACCTCTGGTTGGTTTAAGAAAAGGGAAAGCGATGTAGAAAGCCTACACGTATATTTTAAGCCAGTAAAGCTAAAGCCGTCCAAGCGACCAATAGTTTTGTCAGAATTTGGTGGCTATTCCTACAATGTTAAGGACCACGTTTTCAATACAAGCAAAACCTACGGCTACAAGAAATTTGATAATCGTGAGGATTTTGAAAAGGCACTGCTTGACCTTTATGAAAACGAGATAATTCCAAACATAAGTAAGGGACTTTGTGCATCAATTTACACACAGGTATCAGATGTAGAGGACGAAACGAACGGTCTTATTACCTATGATAGAGTAATAACTAAGGTGAGCCGTGAGAGAATGCTTGAACTTGCCGAAAAGCTTGCAATTGACAAAAACGATTAACCCAGTGTACGATTTTATAAAAGCAACTCAAAAAACGGGTTGCTTTTTCTTTTGGCGAATATTTATATAAAATATAAAGCTGTTTTGTAGATATTTCACAAAAATTTCTTGTGCTTTTCTTTTTTTGTTCAACATGCTTGAATTATCCACGCGTGTGTGGTAAACTTATAATATAAAATTTATCAAAATAATTTTAAGGAGCAACAGAATGAAAAAGAAAATTTTTCTAGTTACACTAATGGTAGCACTTTTTGTGTGCCTATTTGCCATTAGCGTAAGCGCAGCAGATATTCCGGAATGGACTGACGTAATAACCTACGAAACAGGCGAAAACGCAATTGCCTACAAGGAAGGCTTTGACACCACGTCAAGAGTAATGCTTGCAAATGGTGACGGCACATACTCAACCTATCCCGCAAACTACATAATCAAGGGCAATGATGATGTGTTTTCTGCAAATGAGCTTGATTTTGGTAATTTAAAAACGGCATCTGGAAACACAACGTATACAAATGCAAGCATAGTTCGATTTGAAATGCCAAAGGGCTTCAAATCAGTTGAGGGAAGCACATTTAGATTGACCACAGGCTTAAAGCCAACCTCAATGCTTACTATAAAAATTCCAGAGGGCGTTACAAGCTTTGGCGGTTATATGTTCTATAATAACAACGTTGTTGTAGAAGTTGAATTGCCAGACACACTTGAAACTATTGAAGGTCAAGAAACTTTTATAAAAGCAACGTCGCTTAAATCAATTAGTATTCCGGCATCCTTAACAAGCATACCAAAGCAAGCATTCAATCAATGTACAGCCTTAGAGGAAGTTGATTTTTCAAAATGTACTAGCCTTAAAACAATAGGAGATTCTGCATTTCATGGTTGCACAAAGCTAACCGCAGTTTCAATTCCTGAGGGAGTTGAAACAATGAAAGTGTATGCATTTTTTGGATGCTCAGCATTAACGTATGTATCAATCCCGTCAACAGTAACTACAATGGGTGGCAATATGTTTGAAAATTGCACATCAATGCAAACCGTTGTATGCAAGGCACAAGCTGTTGGAGATAAAATGCTTACTGGATGCAAAACAGTAACGTCATTAACTCTTGAAAATACAAAGACAATAGGAGAATATGCGTTTTTTAACTGCAAGGAAATAACCTCTGTTACAATTCCTGAGGGAGTAACAAGCATTGGAAGCTGTGCATTCTACGGCTGTTCTGCAATAACAAGCGCTTACGTTCCATCAACAGTGACAACAATGGGAGAAAAATTATTTGAAGCTTGCTCAGAACTTCAAACTGTTGTTTGCAAATCACCGGTTCTTGGTGGCAGAATGCTTTATCAGTGCAACAAGATTACGTCACTAACTCTTGAAAATACAGTTACAGTTGGCGCACATGCATTTTATCAAGCTGGTCCAAAGGGCTTCGTATCGGGTACAACACTTGTTTTCCCAGAAACACTTACTACAATTGAGAAAAACGCATTTGATTACTTCTATTTTGAGACCATAACGTTACCAAAAACACTTGTATCAGTTGATTCAACTGCGTTTACAACAGGAAACTATTTAAAGAAAATTTTATTTACAGGTACAGAGGAACAGGCAAGCTCACTTATTGGCACTGCAAAGGCATATGAGCTTGTAAACCACTGCGCTGTATATCATAATAATGAACACGTATTTGATAAAACAACGTATCTCTTTACAAGCTTTGTAGAGGAGTCATATGTTGACGGAAATTGCTCAACCTGTGGACTTGAAGGTGCAAGAACCGTTGTTGAACCAATATTCTACGGCTTTGGCTATGCTAAGAGAATTGAAAAAGCGGAAAGCAACGAAAGAGCAATGGTTTTCTCATACTTCATCAACAAAGAATCTCTTGAAGTATACCAAAGCTATAATAAGGGAGAAGCAATTGGCTACGGAGTAATTGCAGTATTTGAAAGCAAGCTTGCAAATGGAGAAAGCATTATAAATCCACTTAATAGCGATGGCACAAGAGTAAACGAAAAGGTAATGAACTGCGATTTAACAGGAAAAGGCCTAACCTCAATTGACCTATTAATTAAAGGAGATACGTCCATTTGGGAAAGCGTTGCAGCAAGCCCAATTTATATGGTAAGCTACGTAAAGACAAGCGATGGAATATTCTATTTAGGCAACCAAAATAAGGAAGCACACCAAAGTGCTAACATAGCCGATATAGATACAAAAACCTACGCAGAATTATTTGCATAAAACAAAAAAGTCGTACACGTGTACGACTTTTTTGTATTTATTCCTTGAATTTTACAGAAAATGTAGTGCCGTTTTCGTCATCACTCGTTGCCGATATTTCACCACCAAGAGCAGTTGCAACATTTTTCGCAATTGAAAGCCCTAGACCAAAGCCACCTCGGGAACGAGAATCATCTGTTCGATAGAATCTATCAAAAATATGCTCAAGCTGTTCCTTAGGTATAGCCTCACCTCTGTTATTCACGCTAAGCGTATGTTCCTTTTTATAGGAGGAAAGAGTAACCAAAACGACAGAGCCATTTGGTGCATATTTAACAGCATTGTCAATCAGAATTTGTGTAAGACGATAAAGCTCTGTTTCATTTGATTTTAAAACGACATCACTAGCAATAGAGCTAGCAATTGTAACACCACTATCAAAGGCAAGTGGTTCAAGCTGAAGCACGGCTCTTTGAATAACCTCGCTTACATTTACATCCTCAAGCTTGATTTTTTCAACAAGGCTTTCAGTTCTTGCAAGCTCAAGCATTTTGTTTACAAGCGAGGACATATATTCCCCCTCATCACGTGTGCTTTCAATCCATTTCATTTGCTCTCCCACCGTTTTTTCAGGGTGAGCCATTAAAATTTCATTGTTTGCAAGAATTACAGTAAGTGGAGTTTTTAGGTCATGCGAGGCATCGGCAATAAAGCGCTTTTGGTCGTTCCAAGCATTTTCAGCAGGCTTAATTACTATATTTGCAAGCTTTCTGCTAAGCAAAAATATCAAGAATAAAGCAACCGCAGCAACGCTTGATGCTGTGCTAAAAATTTCCTCTGCATCAATAATGATCTTTTCAGCAAAGGCAAAGGCAATATAACACCCACCGTTGCTTGTCTGCTTGGTATTGAATAAAATTCTGTGCTTTAAAAGGAGACCATAAGGCTTGTCCAAGCTTAGAATATCACTCACATAGGTGCTTGCCTGCTTTTCATCAAATTTTCTTCCCGAAAGAGAATTTTCAATAAGCGTAAGCTTGCCATTTTCGTCCACGTGTACGAGCAAAAATCCCGAATAATCCGTGCTTTCGTAGGTCAAATTAACAGCACTGTCGAGTGCATCAATGGTATGAGTATAGCTCCTGTGAAGGCTTATTGCGGTAATGGAAATAACAATAAGCAAAAGAAGCACGCCAACCATAAGAGTGTTAATTAAAACAAATTTATTCCTTAACTTATTTAGCATCTTTTATCTCTAACCTATAACCAAGCTTTTTAATGGACACAATTTCCGTAGTACAGCCAACAAAGGAAAGCTTTCTTCTTAAAAACGAAATGTAAGCCTCAACATTGTTATCCGTAGCATTTGAATCGTACCCCCAAATCTTGGTAATAATTTCCTCCTTTGAGATAATGAGGCTGGGCCTTTCAAGAAGCATTTCAAGAAGCTTTGCCTCTTTATAAATAAGCCTTACTGATTTTTCCGTAGTCTTACAGGTAAGCTCCGAGGTGCTAATAATCAAGGAGATGTCTCCATATTCAAGACTATCAATCACAACCTCGCCCTTACGTCTTGAAAGCACACGAACTCTTGCAAGAAGCTCATCCATTGAAAACGGCTTAGTCATATAATCATCAGCACCGAGGTCAAGTCCATGAACCTTATCAGCCACAGAATCCTTAGCGGTAAGGAGCAAAATCGCACTTGCGATTTTTTTCTCTCTTAGTGTTGAAAGAACCTCAAAGCCATTTACATAAGGAAGCATAATATCAAGAATAATAACATCATAAATTCCGCTAATCCCATAGCTTATTGCATCCTTGCCGTCATAAACTGCATCAACCATATATTTTTGCTCGGTAAGAATTTGACAAAGCGCATCATTAAGACGTCTGTCGTCCTCAACAACTAAAATTCTCATATCTACCTCCCATTATCATTCCTGTACGGCATTCATTTACTAAATTATAGCTTATGATACATTAAAAATACAATACAAAACTTAAAAAATTCTTAACTTAGACAAAAAACGGGCTAAAAAGCCCGTTTTTATTCAACTATCTTAAACTCAAACCAGAAAATGCTACCCCTTTTAAGCTCACTAGATACGCCAAAGCGAGAGCCGTGTGCAAGAAGAATATTTTTAACAATTGAAAGACCAAGGCCAGTGCCAACAACGGCACGACGGTGAATCTTGTCAACCTTGTAATACCTATCCCAAATAAGAGGAAGGTCCTCCTCCTTAATGCCGTCACCCGTGTCACAAACGGAAATTCTGACAATGTCATTTTCCACCGTTTGCTTTACTGTAACAGTTCTGTCAACACCCGTATAGTTTATAGCATTGTTAATAAGGTTGTAAATAACCTGTAAAAGACGAATTTCATCAGCCATTACATAAACAGTTTCGCCATACTCAAAGTTAATTACAAAATCATTGTGCTCCTTGAATCTTGCATACCTTTCAACCGTTTGATAAACCGCATTTGTTAAATTCACTCTACGAATATCCATTTTTTGAGTACCCGCTTGAAGCCTTGAAACGCTAAGCATGTCATTTACTAATGAGGTAAGCCTTGATGTTTCATCAATGATTATTTGTAGGTTTTCAGGAGTATTTTCGCTTGGAATATCACGCATCATCTCAGCATAGCCCGAAATCATCGTAAGAGGAGTTCTAAGGTCGTGAGAAATGTTTGCAATTAGCTCCTTTTGCATTGAGTCAAGCTTGCCAAGCTCTCCTGCTGTGAAGTTTAGCGTTCTTGCAAGCTCCTTAATCTCACGAGGTCCCTTTTCAACAAATTCAACCTCATAATCAGCCTGTGAAAGCTTGATTGCATCCTTACTCATATTAACAATAGGAGTTGAAATTCTTCTTGAAAGAATAAGCGATATAACCGTGGACGTTGCGATAAGAAACAGAGAAATAACGCCAAGCATTATTCTGAATACCGAAACAAGCGATTTAGCAGGCTCAGCCGTAGATGCAAGAACAATCAAATAAAGCGTTCCGCTGTCATCATTTGCAGTATCAACCGCAACAAGCGTGTCCGTTGCATCACCAGAAAAGTCAGTAAGAATGTATGAGCCCATTTTTTCCTTTTCAATAAGCTCGGTGAAGGCACCCTCGTTTGTAACGGTAGTTAACCATCTTGAAAGCTGAGCACTATCACTTAGCTTGTGCAAAAAGCAAGCATTGTCCTGACATTCCGTGCTACTTACATTCAAATATCCCTGACTGCAATTAAAAACCCTTACGCAAATACCATATTCCAATGAAACCTGAGTGGTAAAGTCCTGTAAATCCTTTATTCCGTTTTCATCAAGCAGTGAGTCAGAAATATTTACAGAAATTAAATTTGAGGCACGTTCAATATCGTTTTCCTTTGTATTTTTGTAAATAAGGTCAAGAAATAATAGCTGAATTGACCATAAAATCAAAATCAAAACAGCAGTAAGCGAAAATATCGAAATAAATATGTTCGCCTTTATTGAAAGAGTGGATTTTTTTCTCATTTTGGCTCAAATCTATAACCAATGCCACGAACAGTAACAATAAAATCACTGTAAGGACCAAGGCTCTTTCTTAAAATTTTAATATGAGTGTCAAGAGTTCTGTCATCGCCAAAGAAATCATATCCCCAAACATCTGAAAGAAGCTTGTCTCGTGAAAGAGCAATGTTCTTATTTTTTATAAGGTAGAAGAATAGGTCATATTCCTTGGGTGACATATCAACTCTTTCTCCGTCAACATAAACAATTCTTGCAGTAATATCGGCAACAAGCCCACCATTTGCAAAGGACACAACAACGTTCTTTTGCTCGGGCTCAGCATTTGCCCTTGCACTTCTTTTAAGAATTGCATTTACACGAAGCATAAGCTCCTTTGGAGAAAATGGCTTAACGACATAGTCATCAATTCCAATTTCAAAGCCATTTATCTTGTCGTACTCCTCACCACGTGCAGAAAGCATAATGATAGGAACACTCGAAAACTTTCTTATTTCACGACAAGCGCTAAATCCGTCAAGCTCAGGCATCATAATATCCATAATAACAAGGTCAAATGAGCTGTTTCTTATCTTTATAACGGCATCCATTCCGTCAACAGCCTCAACAACCTCGTAGCCCTCAAATTCAGCATACTTACGAATGAGCTTTCTAATCATGTCCTCATCGTCAACAACTAAAATCTTAAACAATGTCATCACCTCAAATAAATAATATCATAAAAACAATTAAATTTCAATATATAAATGGACCAGCGAAAAGGGAAGAAATCCAGCACAATGTTTTTTCTGTGCTGGATTTCCATATTTTAAGGAGAGTGTCATGTGTCAAATTTAATTTGGCTGGTAATTGTAAACCGTAACAGCAACGGCAAGCTCAACATTGTCTCTTAGAACAACGAACATAAGCACGTCACCATTTGTGCAATCCTTAACAAGCTCGAAAATTTGAGCACCATCAAGAATTTTATTACCATTGACAGATAAAATTCTGTCGCCCTTTTTGAGTGAATTTTCATTGTAGCCCTGTACAAGTCCCTCAACACGAACAGTTGCGTCAAGGTATTTCTTAAATTCAACTCCAATGTATGGCTTGTTTTGTACATAGCCATATTGTGCTATGTCAGAGCAAGCTTTTTGTACAATTGATGCACTTGCTGCAAATGCAATACCATCGATATTAGATGCAGATGCCCTTGTGTTAACAATTCCGACAAGTCTGCCGTTCATATCAAAAAGTCCACCACCACTATTACCAGGGTTAACTGTGATATTTGCTTGCATAAGTGTCATTGTAGAGTAATTGCCAGTTTTGATTTTCTTGTCACCTGAGCTCACAATACCATAGGTTAAGCTTGAACCAACATCGGTAAGCGGGTTGCCAATTGCAATAACAGCATCGCCAACTCTTACAGAGTTAACAGTTGCAAATGTTGCACAGGTTAAATTCTTTTTTGATTCCTTTATTCTTAAAACAGCAAGCTGATAATCAGTATCATATCCAACAACGGATGCCGTGTAGCTTGTTCCGTCGTGTAGAGTAACCTCAATGCTTGATGCAATGCTTTGTGCGTTTCTGTCTTGAATTACGTGTAAGCATGTTACAATGTTATATCCCACAAGAGAATTATTTTCAAGATATGTACCAAAAATAACTCCGCTACCTGCACCACTCTTAACAGCCTCAGGTGCTGTGGTGTGTGATAAAAATTCAGTTTTAATTTCAACAACGGATGCTTGTACATTTTGTGCAACATCTGCAATTGATAAATTGTTGCTTGCCAGCTTATCTGATGGTGGTGCTGTGTAAATTGTATTTGAAGTGTTTATTGCATTTACGGGATGCTTTCTTGCAATGGCATTACCAATCCAAATTCCAATAAGGATATTTAGTGCCATAAAAACGCAAAGACCCACAATGCAAAGAGTCATAATTGTTTTTTTATTAAATTTAGCCTTTGATTTAGGCGTAGGCTTCTCGTCTGGAAAATTAGAAAAATTATCGTTATAAACGTAATTTGCCATAAAAAACCTCTTTTCAAAAGTCGTCACTTGCTAAAACTGCATAATTTACTATACCCATTCTACACTACAAATGTGATGATTTTATGAAGAACAGGCAAAAAATACTTGAAAAATCAAAAAAATCTTGCATTTATTAAAAATATATGTTAAAATGGCGTAGCAGAATAAAAAAAGGCTATGATGAAGTTGCAAGTGAAAAAACGTCTGTCGCAAGAGAGGGGGTCCTTGGCTGTAAGACACCCGTCAGACCTTCATATTGCGTTTCCCTTCGGAGCTTATTTGTTGAAATTAAGTAGGCAAATACGGGAAGTCCCGTTACAGACAATAGAAGTAGTTGCTAAAGTGCCGTATAATTACGGAATGTGGGTGGTACCACGGACAAAAATGCTTGTTCGTCCCTGTTTGATTTTCAAACAGGGGCTTTTTTTGTGTCTATGCAAAAATTAGCATATGGCTTTTAAATATCAAATTTGTAAAATTTAATGGAGGTAAATAAATATGAAGGAAACCTTACAAAGAATCCTGAAAGAGGCAATTTCTGCTCTTGAGGAGCCAAATTGTAACATTGAGGAAATAAGAATTAAATACCTTGGCAAAAAGGGTGAGCTAACAGCCGTGCTACGTGGTATGGGACAGCTCAGCCCAGAGGAAAGACCAATCATCGGTCAGCTTGCAAACGAGGTAAGAGCAACAATTGAGGCAAAGATTGCCGAGCTTACAGAAAAGAGAAATGCACAGGCACAGGCACAAGCACTCATTAGCGAAAAAATTGACGTAACTGTTCCAGGCAAGGTAAGAAAAACAGGAAAGCTCCACCCACTTACACAGGTTCAAAGAAAAATGGAGGACATCTTTATCGGAATGGGCTTCTCAATTGCAGAGGGACCAGAGGTAGAGTATGATTACTACAACTTTCAGGCTCTTAACATTCCAGAAAACCACCCAGCAAGAGATACACAGGATACATTCTATATAACAGAAAATATCCTTCTCCGTTCACAAACCTCACCAGTACAGGCAAGAGTAATGGAAAAGACTCAACCACCTATTAGAATTATCTCCCCAGGAAGAGTATATCGTTCTGATGAGGTTGACGGTAGCCACTCACCACTATTCCACCAGCTAGAGGGACTTGTTGTTGACAAGGGTATCACTCTTGGCAACCTTCGTGGTATGCTAGAAACCTTTGCAAAAACAATGTTTGGCGAAAAGACAAAAATTCGTTTCAGACCACACCACTTCCCATTCACAGAGCCAAGTGCAGAGGTTGACGTTTCTTGCTTTGTATGTGGAGGAAAGGGCTGTCGTCTTTGCAAAAACGAGGGTTGGATTGAAATTCTAGGCGCAGGTATGGTTCATCCAAATGTTTTAAGAAACTGTGGAATTGACCCAGAGGTATATAGTGGATTTGCCTTTGGTATGGGTGTTGAGCGTATCACAATGTGTCAATATGGCATTGATGATATGAGACTCCTTTACGAAAACAATCAAAAATTCCTTGAACAATTTTAATCGTGGTGAAAGGAGAGAAAGCAAATGAATTTATCTAGAAAATGGTTAAGCGATTACGTTGACGTAAGCGATGTAAATAACAAGGACTATTGCGACAGAATGACCGACACAGGCTCAAAGGTTGAGGGCTATGAGGTGCTCGGTAGCGATATTGAAAATGTAGTAGTAGGAACAATTACAAAAATCTCAAAGCACGAAAACTCCGATCATCTACAAATTTGTATGCTTGACGTAGGAGAGGGAAGTGATATCCAAATCGTAACAGGCGCACAAAATGTATTTGAGGGTGCAATTGTCCCAGTTGCAAAGGCACCAGCAAGCCTCCCAGGAGGAGTTAAAATCAAGGCGGGTAAGTTAAGAGGTGTTGAATCAAATGGTATGCTTTGCTCAATTGCCGAGCTAAACCTAACAACACACGATATGCCAAATGCAATCGAGGACGGAATTTTCATTCTTAATGAATTTGAAGGACTAACAAATGGTATGGACATAAAAGAGGCACTTATGCTCTCTGATGATGTTGTTGAATTTGAAATAACACCAAACCGTCCAGACTGTTTAAGCGTTATAGGACTTGCAAGAGAAACCTCTGCATCCTTTGACAGAAGCATCAAAATCCCTACCCCAGTGGTTGAAAATGCAAAGGATAATGATAAAATCGAAAACTATATCAAGGTTGACATAAAGAGTGAGCTTTGCCCAAGATATAGCGCAAGAGTTGTTAAAAATGTTAAAATTGAGCCATCACCACTTTGGTTAAGAATGAGACTCCGTGCGTCGGGTGTAAGACCAATTAACAACATTGTTGATATAACGAACTACGTAATGCTTGAATATGGTCAGCCCCTTCATGCATTTGACGCAAGATTCTTACCCGACCGCAAAATCCTTGTTCGCCGTGCAAACAAAGGCGAAACAATAACAACTCTTGACGAAACAGAAAGAAAGCTCGACCCCTCTATTCTTGTTATAACTGACGGAAAACAGCCCGTTGCCGTTGCC
>JAZQHJ010000045.1:0-4516 GCA_045540515.1 Eubacteriales bacterium | reverse complement strand
GTCTTTCCAGAGCCTCTTCATCAACTCTTATTCCCATTGATGAAAGCTCAAGAGCAATATCTAAAACAGGATAAAGTCGGATCGTAGCCATGTCGTTCTGTGAGCCAAGGAGTTGGGGAAACATGTTGTCTAAGACCGCTTGGCCTCCGACTTGTCTTTCCAGAGCCTCTTCATCAACTCTTATTCCCATTGATGAAAGCTCAAGAGCAATATCTAAAACAGGATAATAAACGATAATATCACCATTTAATGTCCAGTCATCGTAGTCAGGTGCACGTCCGTCGTGAATAGCTCCTGATTTTAATGCTCCGCCTATTTGCATAATGAAAACTGCACCGTGCTCCTTAGCAATCTCGTATTCTCTTTCCTTTGGAGTGAGGCTTGGATACATATCTTCAAGCTCCTGTGTTGTAACAAAGAAAATGTGCTCAGGAAGCATATTGCCGATAAAATCGTATTCATATGCTATATAGTTTTCGGTATGCTTTAAGGTATTGTATATTATTTTTACTGTTTTTTTAAGAGCTTCAATTGTTCTTTGCTCTTTTGTTATAATTCTTTCCCAGTCCCATTGGTCAACATACATTGAGTGAATGTTATCAGTTTCCTCATCACGTCTAATAGCAATCATATCCGTATAAAGTCCCTCACCTACCTTAAAGCCATAGCTTTTTAGTGCTACTCTTTTCCATTTTGCAAGGGAGTGTACAATTTCAAGCTCATTTCCTGCCTGAGTATCAAAGGAAACGGGACGTTCGACTCCATTTAGATTATCATTAAGTCCACTTTCATGTGATACGAAAAGTGGCGCAGAAACTCTTGTTAAATTAAGTCCGATTGCCAAATCTCTTTCAAAAAAATCCTTTACCTTCTTGATTGCAACCTCTGTTTGCCTTATATCAAGAAGTGATTTGTAGTCCTTTGGAATTACAAGTGACATAACGATATCCTCCATTGTGATTTCACTTTATTAAAGTAAAGAATAAAGACAGTATATCACAGTTAACCTTAATTTTCAAGTTGTAATTAATATTTTGCACACGAATTATTAAATATTATATATATTGACAATTATGCGTATTTGTGGTAGAATTAATTTGTATAGTTATACCTAAATTTAGCAGTTCTTGCAAAAGGAGTTTCTTATGAAGAAGGTTTTACATATTTTAGTATTTTCTCTTGTTCTTATGGTAGTGCTTTGTATTTCTTCGCTTGCGACAGAAATAGCTTACCACGACAAGGAAACATTTTTAGATTGGACGGTTGAGATTACTGATTTCACCTCTCCTAAAATGTATGGTGAGGTAGAGGTACACGGTAGTGCTACCATAATAAATTCCACTGAGGTTGAATATACAAAGAAGGGCTTTAAGATACCTACATTTGTAACTAATGATGACAAAGCCTACGTGGTTACCTCAATTGCAGATAATGCTTTTAATAAAGATGGTAAAAACAATCTTATTTTTGGAAATGTAAAGCTTCCTGATTATCTTGAAAGCATTGGCTCTTATGCCTTTTACAGAACAAGAATATACGGTGACCTTGTTTTTCCCGAGACCTTCAAAGAGCTTGGTAATAGCGCTTTTCGTGATTGTAAGGGTATTACCTCTGTAAAATTCACAGCAAGTATTGAAAATATTCCAGCATACGCTTTTTATAACTGTCAATCACTTACCTCTGTCTCTGCTACGCAAAAGCAACCCTTTGAAGAAAAAGCAGAGGACGGAAAAACCACAATTGTTTATAAGGAAGTTCCTGCAATCATAACGACCTTTGGAGAAAAATGCTTCTATGAGTGCTTTGCTCTAAAATCCGTTCCTATTGGTGAAGGAACAAATGAAATTGGAAATGAAGCTTTTAAGAGCTGTAAAGCAATCACTAGCTTAAACCTTTCAACCGTTACAAAGCTTAACACTTCTTCTTTTGTTAACTGCTTAACTCTTGAAAAGGTAACATTGCCAGACACTGTTAAATATGACAAGTCAGTATTTGACGGATGTGTGTCATTAAAATCATTTAAGATAACCGAAAATTCTACTGTGCATAGCTTGGAAAACGGTGTACTTTATGATAAAAATAAAACTGTTCTTTATCGTTGTCCACCTAAATTCAAGCTTGAATCCATTGTAATTCCTGATACTGTTACTTCTATATCAAATGATGCTTTTTTAAATGTAACAACACTTAAATCTGTTAAGATAGGCTCTGGTGAGAGCCTTGTAATTGGTGATAATGCATTTAAAAACACCTCTGTTTCTACATTCTATATTCCAGAGAATGTAACAAAGATTGGTACATCCATTCTTTCAAATTGCCCTTTCCTTGAATGGGTTGTTGTTGGTTCTAAGATTTCTAATGGTGCAAGTATAGTTTCGGGCTCTACTAATGTAAAATTTGTTATTGGAAAGAATGAAGCCTTTGTTACAACCTCAACCGGTGTTGTTGCACCAGGTAAGACGTATTCTATGGCTACATTTGTTTGCACTGAGCATTTTTATTCACTAGAATATACCAAAGAAGAGGACAAGGCAACCTGTACTGAGGGTGGAATTAACACCTGCCTTGCTTGTGGCGATAAAATTTATGCAAAGCCTCTTGGACACTTTGGTCCTACAATTGAAACCTCTGCTCTTTCATGTGAGACAGACGAATACACAATAATTGATTGTGAAAGATGCGGACACGTAAAAGAAATTACTGCATACGCAACTGGTCACGTTGGAAACAAAATAATTGTTCCTGCGACTAGCACAACAGCAGGATACACAGCGGTTTCCTGTAACAACTGTAACGAGATTGTTATTTATCAATATACCGCTTCGCTATATCTTGTTGGTGATGTAAATGGCGATAGACATATTGATACAAATGACGTTTTCTTGCTTGCTAAGTATATTAGTGGCTCAAGCCTTGGCTTAAATAAGCTTTCATGCGATTTAAACAAGGATAAGGCTGTTGATATTTATGACTTGATTTTGCTACAAAGATTTGTTGAAAAGCTTGATGACTCTATTGCACCATCAGATAGTGCTTGCGATAGACACTTTAATATTATTACAAAGACTCACAAGACCTCTCTAATATCGGATTGTGAAAATTTTGAAATTTCAGTTTCATATTGTGGTGATTGTGGTACTCTTATTGATACCGATGTTGTTTCATATGTTGGTCATAATTGGGTGCTTGATGAGAAGGCTTCTCTTGCCCCAACATGTAATAGTGTAGGTTGGGATAAATATATATGCAAAAATGTAATAAACGAGGAAACTGGCGAAATTTGTGGTGAAGCCTTAACAAAGAATTATCCTGCTTTAGATGAGCATACAGGAGAATGGTGGACAATTTCTACAAACAGAGGTCGTCAGTATCGTTACTGTGATATTTGTGGCGAGTTTGAGTCTCAGGTGGTTGATTATAGTGTTTTTGATCAATTATTTGAACAAATACCTGAGCATTATGAAATATACTACAATAAGGAAACCTTATCGCTTATAAATCCTGTTTTAACAAACTACAAATCTGCTTTAACTCAGGAGCAGGTTGATAGTAACGTTGCTATATTAAAGGAATGCATTTCAAAGATTCAGTATCTCGTTACTGATGTTCCAACTATTTTCATAAACTCAATTGGTGATAAAAAGCTTCAAGAATTCAGTCAAAAAGATAACTCTTACTATATAAAAGCCGAGCTTGCTGTTGCTTGGTATGATGAAAATGGTAACTACTTTGACATTATAGATGCAAATGGCGAGGCAAAGGTTAGAGGTAATTCAACTGCTAACAAGGAAAAGAAGCCATATAACATTAAATTCAGCAATGATGTTGACTTGTTCGGCCTTGGAAGTGACAACAAATACTGCTTACTGGCAAACGCCTGTGAGCCTGCCTTTATAAGAAATGCTGTTGCAAGAGAGTTAAATCAGCTCATTCTTCCAGAGTACACAACCAAATTTGTTTTCGTTGATGTATATTGTGATGGAAGCTACAGAGGCGCTTATATGCTCTGCACTCCTGTTGACATTTCAGAGACAAGAATTGACCTTGATGAGGATGAGGAATTTATTCTTGAGGTAGAATGGAACGATGGAGGTATAAGAGATGATTCTGCTCTTTATTTCCAAACACCATATACAAACTTCAGAATAAAGGTTGATAGCCACGATGTTGAGGACATAACAGCAGAAGGATACGCTTCTCTCTACTCTACTATCTTACAAGCAGAGTATGCTCTTATGAGTGGGGACTGGGAGCAAATTCAAGAATGCTTTGATGTCAATGCACTTGCTAAATACTATGTTCTTAATGAATTTTTCAAGGATGTTGACTACGCTTGGGACTCAACAAGATTTACAATTCATAATGGAAAAATCTCTGCCGGTCCACTTTGGGACTTCGACCGTGCAATGGGACACGCAAGTGCAACTGGTGGTAATGCGGATTGTAGAGATGCTTATCACAACAGTACAAAAAAGCCTTCTATTGGCGGAGTCGAGGGAAGTCGGAGGCCAAGCGG
>JAZQHJ010000044.1:0-1981 GCA_045540515.1 Eubacteriales bacterium | reverse complement strand
GCATTTCTGTAGAAAATTCTTGCAAATGTCTCTGCTATAACACACGAGATACCAGAAGCCTTAATTGCTATTGGCGCGTGCTCTCTAGATGAGCCACAACCAAAGTTCTTATTAGCTACCATAATATCCCCTGGCTTAACTCTATTAACGAAATCCTTATCAATATCCTCCATACAGCTTTTTGCAAGCTCTGCTGGGTCTGATGAGTTAAGATATCTTGCTGGGATAATTACGTCTGTATCTACATTATCGCCATATTTAATTACTTTTCCTGTATATACCATTTTGTCTTACCCCCAAATTATAGTGTGCTTGGATCTGCGATTTTTCCTGCAATAGCACTTGCTGCTGCAACTGCTGGGCTTGCTAGGTAAACCTCGCTTGTTACGTGACCCATTCTACCAACGAAGTTTCTGTTTGTTGTTGCAACTGCTCTTTCGCCTGCTGCAAGAATACCCATATAACCTCCAAGACATGGTCCACAGGTTGGTGTTGAAACAATGCATCCTGCCTCAATAAAGATTTTAACAAGACCGTTTTCGATTGCCTTTAAATAAATATCCTGTGTTGCTGGAATTATGATTGCACGTACATTCTTTGCAACCCTTCTTCCTTTGAGAATCATTGCTGCCTCTTCAATATCCTTGTATTGACCATTTGTGCATGAGCCGATAACTACTTGGTCAATCCTTATATCTGGGATTTGGTCAAAGGTTCTTGTATTCTCTGGTAGATGTGGAAATGCAACTGTTGATTTGATTTGTGAAAGGTCAATTTCGTAAACCTCATCATATTTTGCATCGCTATCTGCCTTGTATGAAACGATTTCTCTGTCGCTTCTTTCCTTTATGTATGCAATTGTTTGCTCATCAACCTCAAAAATACCGTTTTTAGCACCAGCCTCAATTGCCATATTGCAAATTGTAAGACGGTCATAGATTGTAAGAGATGAAACTCCCTCTCCTACAAACTCCATTGATTTGTAAAGTGCGCCGTCAACACCGATTTTACCGATGATGTGAAGAATTACGTCCTTGCCTGAAACGTATTTGTTTAGCTTTCCCTTTAATACGAATTTAATTGCTGACGGAACCTTGAACCAAGCCTTGCCTGTTGCCATACCACAAGCCATATCTGTTGAGCCAACGCCTGTTGAGAATGCACCGAGTGCACCATATGTACAGGTGTGTGAGTCAGCACCGATTACAACGTCACCTGAAACAACAAGTCCCTTTTCTGGTAGGAGTGCATGCTCAATTCCCATTTGACCAACGTCATAGAAGTGAACAACCTCCTTTTCATTGCAGAACTCTCTGCACATTTTACATTGCTCGGCTGCCTTAATATCCTTATTTGGAGCAAAGTGGTCCATTACCATTGTAACCTTGGTCTTGTCGTAAACCTCGTTTACTCCTATTTTGTTAAATTCCTTAATTGCAACAGGTGAGGTAATATCGTTACCTAAAACTCTGTCTAGCTTTACTAGAACAAGCTGTCCTGCCTCTACGCTATCTAGACCTGCGTGTGCAGCTAGAATTTTTTGTGTCATTGTCATTGACATAATATTTCTTCCTTTCGGTTTAAATTTGCTAAGCAAAATCCACAATTAAAAAATTATGGACTTTGGTTAGCCCACCACTTGACCAAGTGGTGGGAAAGTATTATCTGTTTATAATAGCACCTTTGTCAGCTGAGCTTACCATTTGAGAATATCTTTTTAGATAGCCCTTTAAATTCTCTTTTCTCTTAATTGGCATTTCGTTTCTGCGCTTTGCCATTTCCTCATCGGAGATTTTGAGCTCTATTTTGTATTCAGGAATGTTGATTGAGATAATATCTCCGTCCTTAACATATGCAATTGGACCTCCACTTACTGCCTCTGGTGAAACGTGACCGATTGATGCACCTCTTGTTGCACCTGAGAAGCGTCCGTCAGTAATAAGAGCAACGTCCTTATCAAGTAAGTCGGATCGTAGCCATG
>JAZQHJ010000043.1:0-15271 GCA_045540515.1 Eubacteriales bacterium | reverse complement strand
CTCCTTATTCAGCCTTTGGTGCTAGGTCTGGGAATTTTTCTGCAAAGGTTACTGTCTCAATTGTTGGAGCTTCACCTAAGTCGGAGGCCAAGCGGTCTTAGGAAGACAACATGTTTCCCCAACTCCTTGGCTCACAGAACGACATGGCTACGATCCGACTTCTCCTTATTCAGCCTTTGGTGCTAGGTCTGGGAATTTTTCTGCAAAGGTTACTGTCTCAATCGTTGGAGCTTCTCCTGTGCTACCTATGTAGCTTACTGTTGTTTGGGCGCTACCCTCAACGATTTCTGTTCTTGTTATGTACATTGCCATACCAAGCTGTGCATTTGCGTTTGTGCTATTTGTAAAGTCGCCCTTGATTACAAGGTCAATCGACATAATTTCTTCTGCATTTTCAAGTGTTGAAAGCTTTGCTTGAACAACCTTGTTGCTTACTCTTTCGCCATCAGTGCCGATTGGTGCGTTGGTTGTTGCAATTGCTGTTGCTGTAAGTCCATATCCGATTGCTACATCTGGATTTGCTTCCTTGTATGCCTTTAATGCATCTTGGTCTATTCTGTAGCCAATACAGAATTGTGATACGTCATTCTTATCTGCTGAGAAGCCAACGTAAACAAAGATTGGATTTACCTCTGTTGAATCTGGATTTGTATTTTTTGTACAGTTGTCGTGTGTACATTTAGTTATCTTTATGCCAGCCATTGAGAAGTCAGCATATGTAATTGTTGTTAGCCACTCGTGTACTGGGCTTGCTGATTGCTTTAACTCACCACACTGTGCACAAATACCTGCGCATGCATTTGACTTTTCTGGGTCAAGAACGTGAATTCCACCATAGAAAGCCTCACAAACGCCATAATTTATTACATACACCTTGTGTCCCGCGGTTGTAGCAAGATTTGTATAATAGCTATCTGGCTGTGTTGAATCCCACTCAACAACATACTCTTCCTTATATCCAGATGTTACTCGTTCGTTTCTGCCCCCAGAAACCGCTGCATTATAGAATGTATTAAATTGTTCTTGTGTTCCTGCAAAGAAAAATACTGTGTCAGCAGGTCCGTTTCCGCTATCATGTGTAAAGGTGTGTAGATTTACTGTTGTAAATGTATTTGGAATGTAGTAAACTCTTAGGTTAGGGCACAATCTGAATACACTAACGCCTGTGGTCTTTTGAAGTGAAGCACCAAGACGAACCGTTGTAAGATTTGTACAGCCTTCAAAGGCTCTTTCTCCAATCTCCTTAACACTTACTGGCAAGGTTACGCTTGTTAAGGCTGTGCACTCTTGGAATGTTGCGCCAGTCATCTTTGTAACAGTATTATTGGATGCAAACCTTACCTCTGTAAGAGAATAGTTTCTGTAAAATGGTGTTCCGTTTCCACTAGTACTTCCGTTTATGGTAGCAACAGATGCAGGAATGTTAATTTTTTCGAGATTTCTTGCCTCGTGTGCAAAGTTTTGTGGAATGTTGTTAATTGGTGTTTCGTCATCAAGCTCAACAACAATTACAGAGGTTTCTTGGAACGGACCTTGTGCAAACGTTGTTAAGGTGTTTGGACAATAAACAAATAAAATATTATTATATAAGCTGTCCGCTGTTCCATTCTTTCGTGAATTGTGTCCGCCAAATGAGTTAAAAGCAAAGCTTTTAATTCCAGAATCATCTGGGAAATTAATGCTTACTGTATTTTTGTTTGTCACTGGTGATGTAAAGCTATATGCACCATTTCCGTTGATGCTACCTGCCTCACCGAGTGTTTTTAGGCTTTTAACTGTGTGGATTGTATCACCATTTTCAGTAGCTGTTGCGGTGATATACCATGTTATTGCATTTCCGTCTGCGTCCTCTTTTGCAAATGAGCCCTCATAGCTATCAAAGTCAAAGTTACTATCTGCATCGGTGTAACGGAAAAGCTCTGCTCCGCTTTCGTCCCTATAAATTGTTGCAGCACTTGCACTCAAAGCAAAAATGCACACAAGCAAGGACACCATAAGTGTAATAAATATTAGCTTCTTTTTCATAGCCTTCTCCTTTTTTACAAAACCTTATACTAAAACAAGTATATCATATTATATTAAAATTGTCAATGATATTATACGTAAAATGCAACAGATTAGCTCTCTGTTGCATTTCAATTTAGTCAAAAAGCCCAAGGGAAAGATATCTTTTGCCCGTATCTGGAAAGATTACGACAATTTGCTTATCCGTCTCTCTTTTTGCAATTTCAATTGCTCCCAAAAGGGCGGAGCCAGACGAAATTCCGACCATAATTCCCTCAATTTCGTACACTTCCCTTGCCATTTGATAGGCTTGTTCGTCTGTTACGGTAATTATTTGGTCGTAAATTTTTGTATCAAGCACACTTGGAATAAACCCTGCGCCTATTCCTTGAATTTTGTGTGGTCCTGCCTTGCCCCCGCTTAAAACAGGGGAGCCACTTGGCTCAATTGCAATAACCCTTGTGCTTGGGCTTTGCTCCTTTAAGTATTTTCCCGTTCCTGTAATTGTTCCACCCGTACCAACAGCACAGACAAAAAAATCGACACGTCCCTTCGTGTTTTCAAAAATTTCTGGTCCTGTTGAATCATAATGCGCCTGTGGATTTGAGGGATTTTCAAACTGTGATGCAATTAGGCTATTTGGATTTTTCTCCATTATTTCATTTGCTCTTTTTATTGCTCCACTCATACCAAGGCTTGCATCTGTAAGCTCTACTTTTGCGCCGTAGGATTCAATTAGCTCAATTCGTTCCCTTGACATATTGCTTGGCATTACAATTATTAGCTTGTAGCCTCTTTGCTTGCATACATAGGCAAGTCCGATACCCGTATTACCCGAGGTTGCCTCTATTATAAGTGTGTCCTCTTTTATTTTCCCTTGCGCCTCATAATCCTGTATCATTTTTAGCGCAACTCTGTCCTTGATTGAGCCTGCGGGGTTTTCTGATTCTAGCTTTGCAAAAATTTTAGACCTTAAGCCATATTTTTCAAAAATTCCCTTTAGCTCAACAAGGGGTGTGCTTCCTATTCCTAGCTCGTTCATTTTACCACCTTGTAGCCCTTTAAGGTTATTTGATTTTCTATTTGTGTCATTGGTACGCTGTCGCAAAGCGTGATTTTCACAATTGATGATTTGTGATTTGCCTTAACCCTTTTTACCTGTGGTAGGGCTAAAAGTGCATCCTGCACTGCCCTTTCGCAGTGCTCACACATCATTCCCTGCACGGTAATGGTAATTTTTTGAGTTTCTTTTGCCTTGAACAGGTTAAGCCTTAAAGCATTACCCACAACAAACAGGCTCGAAAGGCTCATTGCAAGAGCACCATACATTGGCTTCATTGAAAGTCCAAAAAGTCCCATTGCAAGTGGTATGCAAATCATATTGTAAAGGAATGCCCAAAACAGGTTTTCCTTGATGTTCAAAAGTGTTTTTCTGCTAAGTCGAATTAGTGTGCATACGTCCACAAGAGTATTTCTTGTAAGAACTATGTCCGCTGAATCAAGTGCAACATCAGCCCCAGACCCGATTGCAATTCCTATATTTGCCATAGTAAGCGCAGGTGCGTCGTTTATTCCGTCGCCGACCATTGCAACCTTGCCCCTTTTCATAAGCTCCTTGATTGCTTCGCCCTTGGCATTTGGCATAACTCCTGCAATAACTGTGTCAATCCCTGCCTGTCTTGCAATTTCCCTGGCTGTTATTTCGTTGTCTCCCGTTATCATAACAACCTCTAAGCCAAGCGCCTTCAAGCTAGAAATTGCTTCCCTGCTATCCTCTTTAATTGTATCAGATACAGCAATTATTCCTATAAATTCATTGTCCTTTGCAAACAAAAGCGGTGTTTTCCCCTGACTAGCAAGGTCGCTTACCCGTTGCACCATTTCACTTGGAATTTGCACTCTGCCCTCAAATAGTCGCATATTACCTGCAAGTATTGTATAGCTATCAAGCTCCGCCTCTATTCCAAGTCCCGAAAGAGCTGTAAATTTAGACACTGGGCTGGCTTTTATGCCTCTTTCTTGTGCCATTTGAGCTATCGCCCTTGACAGTGGATGCTCACTCATTTTTTCTGCTGAGTAAGCAAGGGAAAGAAGCTCATTTTCAGTTATATCATATGGAATTACATCTGTTACAAGTGGCTTTCCGTTGGTAATTGTTCCTGTTTTGTCAAGAGCAACTATTTTTACCTTTCCTGCCTCCTCAAGCGCTGCTGCGTTTTTAAAAAGTATTCCGTTTCTTGCACCAACTCCGCTACCAACCATTATTGCAACAGGGGTTGCAAGTCCTAATGCACACGGACAGCTTATTAGCAACACCGAAACGCCTCGTTCAAGTGCATAGCCAAAGCTTGCATCGGTAAGCACGAGATAGCCTACGGTTGTCAAAAGAGCAATCGCTATTACAAGTGGAACAAAGACTCCGCTTACCTTATCGGCAATTTTTTGCACAGGCGCCTTTGTGCTTGATGCTTCCTTTACTGTTTTTATAATCTCGGCAAGGGCAGTTTCCGTGCTTTCCTTTGTCGCTTTACACTTAATATAGCCCTGTCCGTTCATCGTCGCACAATAAACCTCATCACCAACACCCTTTGCAAGTGGCATACTCTCGCCCGTCAGTGCCGATTCGTTTACTGTTGTTTCACCCTGTAAAATTATTCCGTCGGCAGATATTTGCATTCCTGCCTTAACTATGAATATATCTCCTACCTTGATTTGGTCTGCGCTAATTTCAGTCTCCTTGCCGTCCCTTAAAACTATTGCAGTTCGTGGGGTTAAATCCATAAGAGCTCTGAGTGCCGAGGTGGTTTTGCCCTTTGAATATGCCTCAAACGCCTTTCCAAGAGTAATGAGGGCAAGAACCATTGCGCTTGATTCAAAGTACATTTGGTGCAAAATTTCCATTTGCTCGGGTAGTGCCTTGCCTATCATTGTAAGCATCTTTACAAGGCTATAAATAAATGACGAAAGTGAGCCAAGGGACACAAGAACCGCCATATTTCCACCCTTGTACAGTATTGCCCTTACTGCCGTTATATAAAATCGTCTGTTTATCACCATTATTACAAGCGCAAGTAGCATTTGAACGATTGCGATTAGTATGGGATAGGAGTCAAAAAGTGGTGGAAGTGGGAAGCCCCACATTGTGTAGCCCATTGAAAAATACATAAGGACTAGCAAAAATCCAAGGGACAAAAGGAATTTTTTAATTAAGAATTTTGCCTCGGACTCTGTTTTTTTACTTGGCTGGTTGCTTGTCGTGCCTTGCTCGGCTTGTATGCCGTATCCTGCATCTGTTACAGCCTTGATTATTTCCTCATCACTTACACTGCCGTCAACGGAAAGGGTGTTTGTTAGCAAATTCACATTACAGCTATTTACACCGCCAAGAGCAGATACTGCACTCTCCACTCTTGCAGAGCATGCTGCACAGCTCATTCCAGTTACCTTATAGGCTCTCATTTTCGTCCCTCCTTTAAAATTAGACTAATTTTAAAAATATTATAACCCTGCAATGAGCTCTTTTGCAAGTCTTTTTTAAAAAACTCTTTATTTTTAGATGCTTATATGGTAAAATATTAAAAGCAACAATTAAAGGAGCACTTTATGATTAAGGCTGTAATTTTTGACCTGGACGGAACTCTTGCAGACACTATTTTGGATTTGCAAACCGCCATTAACTGTATGCTTATTCGACTAGGCTACAAAACTAAAACTAAAACTGATATTTTAAATGCTATAAATAACGGCTCACGTGAGCTTGTACGCAAATGCTTGCCTAAGGAGGTTCAGGGCGTTGACTTTATTCTTGAAAGCGCACTTGAAATCTACAAGGACGAGTATTCTCGCTGTTATCTTGACAAGACAATTGCGTTTAGCGGAGTTGAGCCACTGCTCTCTGCTTTAAAGGCAAACGACATCAAGCTTGGCGTAATTACAAACAAGCCAGAGAAATTCGCATATGATATTGTCGAGTCTCTTTTTGAGGAAAAAGCATTTTCTGAAATTATCGGACAAAACAGCTTACCTGTTAAGCCAAATCCTGCATCAACACAGCTTATGCTAAAGCTACTTGGAGTCAAGCCAAGCGAATGTCTTTTTGTTGGTGACAGCGATGTTGATATCATCACTGCAAAAAACGCAGGGGTGCTAAGCGTTGGTGTTAGCTGGGGCTATCGAAATGCATCAATTCTTACAGATGCTGGTGCAAATTACATAATTCACAATCCAAAATCCTTGGTTGACATTATTGAAATGATTAAAAACGAGGAAATTGAGGAAAAGAAGCGCAAAAAGCTCGAAAAGAAGCTTGCAAGAAAGCAAAAGCGAAAGGGCATAAAGCCCGACACTACCGAGCAGGACAAGCCTGTGCAAAAGGCTCCCGTGGTGGGACAGGAGCTTGTTGGTCAGGAGGACGGCACCCAAATCACAATAGACGAAAGCGACGTAACCGTAAAATAACAAAAGCACCATGTGTAAAATCATACACGTGGTGCTACTTTTTTGTTTATTCTGGCAAAATTATCTGTACTCCAAACATATTAAATTCCTCAAAATAATCAACCATTCCTCCGTAGTCGCTAACTATCTTTGATACTATTTTTGTTCCGTATCCATGCTCATCTTTAGGGTGCTTGGTTGTTATCAGCTCCTTGTTTTCCTCTAACACAGGTTTTTCTATGGTGTTCTTACAAATGATAATCCTGTTGGAATTTTGTCTTAAAAAGAGCAGCTCTATCCTTTTACTCTTTGGCTTGCGAATTTTTTCAACTGCCTCACAGGCATTGTCTAGCACATTTCCAAGCAAGCATAACAAATCAGAGTCCTTAATATCTGAAAGGTCTCCAATTGAGCCAGATATTACAATTTCCGTGTCAGCAAGGTTGGAGAGCCTAGAATTTATAAGATATTCAAGTATTGGATTTTCGGCAAAGGTGAAAGCTCTTTGACCTTGAATTTTTGGCAAAAGCTCGTTTATGTATTCCTTTGAGCGCTCCACCTCGTTTTTTTCAAGGTATTCATTTATTATTCCAAGGTGTAATCGCATATCGTGCTGAAGCTTTCTTGCCTGCTCCCAAATTACAGTTATTTCCTTGTGCCTTGCCTCGGTCGATGCCACCTTTTCATTAAGTAGCCTTAGCTCGTATTCCTTTTGTTGATGCTTTTGTACCTGATATATTAACAAATACAAAATCACATTACACAGTGTAAAGGCTATTGCAATTACCATAGCCTGAAGCTGTGTTTTTTCCGCATTAAAGGACATGTGCATAGTTGCACCAAGCCCTAAAATCGTTGTTAATGAGAAAATCAGTGCTATTATTCCATGCTTTAGCTCCATCTTGCTTCTTGATTTAAATGCCATTAAAATAAATTTAAGCACCACAAAAAGAGCTATCTTGTGCATAATTATATATACATATCTTATAACATTGCTTGAGCCCTGTAAAAGCTGGTCTGTGTTTTTTATAAAAAAGCCTATTGCAAAATAAAGCATACTACTTAGTAGAACAAAAACCACTTCAAAAATACAGGCAGAAACAATTGCTCTTACATATTTTTTGTTCGATACTCCTATGGCGTAGGCTACATATAGTATAAGGAAAATGACTGTGCCAAGTACACTAAATCCGCTTAAAAGCAGGTCATTTATTATCGAAAATCCGAAAATTACGACAAGCGCAGGAATGAGTAGCTTGTTTTTTCTTGGCGATATAGATGCATCATTAAAGCACGAAACAAAATAAAGAAAGATTACAGCATCAAAAAGAGAAAAGCAAAGCTCAATCAGAGTATTTAGCTTCATTTTGTAACCCTCCTTCTTATAAAGCTCATATATGATTCCTTAAATGCGCTCATTCGTCTTTTGCTAATGCTCAATCTTTTATTATTTTTCATAATTACAAAGCCCTTACTATTTATGCTTTGTATGTGATTGTGATTTACAATGTATGCAGAATGTATTCTGAAAAAATCGAACCGTGATACCATTTTTTCAACAGATTCCATAGTTCCTCTACATTTATAGGTCTTTGATTGCTGTGTGTAAATATGATAATAATTCTTTTGACCCTCAAAATATAAAATATCCTTTACTCTTAATGCCACCTCTGACTCTGTGGTATTAAATGCAATAACCTCATTGCTTATCATGTGCTTCTCTATTACCCTTTCAAGTGTTGGCTCTAGCTCTCTTGAAAGGTAAGCTTTTCTCAAAAAGCCAAACGGACAATATTCAAACGAGCTATATACAAACTCCTCGTATGCAGAAACAAAAATAATTATTGTATCAGGGTGTGCCTCACAAAGCATTTTTGCAAGCTCAAAGCCACTAGTTCCTTTCATGTCTATATCTAAAAAAAGAACATCTATTGTGCCGTGCTGTAAGTAACTTATTATTTCGTCGGCACAAAAAAATGGTGGCAAAATTCTGCAATCTGCTCGTGGTGGCATTTTATAAACGCTAATTCTTTGAAGGGATTGCACTAGCAGGGAAGCAAATTGTATATTATCATCACAAACAGCAATATTTATCATAGTCATTCTCCTTTTATAGTGAGCAAAACGAAGTTTCCATAACTTATTTAAATTATAGCACAATCAATGACACAAATCAATTTATGGGATAAATGTATGCTATTTTGGGATTTTTGGACTGGTGGGTTGCTTTTATCCCAAAAAAATATTTTTTATCCCTATTTTACCTATTTTTAGTTATATGTGCTAAAATTAAAACAGAAGGGTCATTCCCCTTCTGTAAATAGCTTTTCTATTTCGACCTGTAAAACTCGTGCTATTATATATACCTCCTTGTCCGTGGCAAAGCGAACCTGTCCCTCAAGCTTGGAGTAGCTGGTTGGATTTATGTCAAGTCCTTCAACCTGAAGCCTTGCAATAAAATCCTTTTGCTTTATGCCCTTTTCCTTTCTCATTTTTTCAACATTTTTACCAATGAGATTCTGGTTGCCATAGACATTTTTACGTGTTTTCATAGCACTCTCCCTATTTTAATTCTTTTTTAGAATTTTAGCATTAAAATCTCTTGACAAAATTCCGTTTTGGAATTATACTAAAATTGTTACTATTTACCACAAATCATATTAAGCCTTTACTCGGCTCAGAGCTAGTCCTGTGCTACGCATTATCTTGGCTTCTTGCGTTTTCTGTGCCGTTTTCAAATATCAACCAAACAAATTTAAAAAAGGAGATGAAACCAGTCTTGAAAAAAGAAAAAAAGGAAAAGGCAAAAAAGACTCCGTTCAAGGTAGTAATGAAGGATGCATTTGCTTCCCTTAGAATATGCTTTATGCACGCACCTATTGCTTGCTCAATTATGCTTTTTTCATATCTTATAGATGCTTTTATCAGCTTTACATCTGGAACATATGCTCTTAAATATATTATTGACTCGTACGAGGATGGCATTGAATTTTCAGAGGTAGCTTATACAGTGCTGTTTCTTATCGCAATACCTGCCCTTGTTCAGCTGGCTGTTGATTTTATTGTTGAGCTTAGCTGGGGTGTTGGAAGTCTAAAAATAAGCACGTCAATTCATAAATCTATTTTTAAAAAGAATACAGAGGTAGAGCTTGCGTGCTATGAAAATCCAGAATTTTATGACAAGTATGTAAAGGCATCGTGTGAAACTGCTAACAATATGTTCAATGTTACCTTTACAATTTTTTACCTTATTTACACGATTTTAAACACCTGCCTTTATGGCTCCTTGCTTTTCACAATGGACCCTATTTTTATAATATTTGCAGTTATTCCTCTTTTGGGCTCATTTTTTAAAAAGAAAAGCAATGTACTCTGGCATAAGCATTCGACTGAGGACAGAATTCTTCATAGACGCTGTCAATATACCCAAAGGGTTTTCTATTCAAGCGACTACGCAAAGGAGCTAAGACTTACAAACGCAAAGGCTTTTATGCTGAAAAAATACGAGCAAGCCTCTGACGGCCGTAAAGAAATTGTTAAAAAATATGGCAAAAAGGAAATGCTTCTTGATATTCTAGGAAACAAAATTTCAAGCATATTGGCCAACCCTTTAGCAATTGCCTATGCTATTTTTATGACCCTTGTTAAGGGTACACTCGGGCTTGGCGATTGTGCCGTTGTTATCAACTCCGTTTCCTCTCTTTCCAGCTCCTTCATTCAAATCACCAATCAATATTATTCTCTTCACGAAAGGGCTCTTTTCATTGAAGACTATTACGATTTTATGGGCTACGAGCCAAAAATCAAGGACAAAAGCGATGCGGTTGACGCAGAAAGTGGCACCTTAAAGCTTGAAAATGTTTCCTTTAAATATTTTGGAAGTGACAGCTATGTTCTTAAAAACATCAATTTAGAGCTAAGAAAGAACGAAAAAATTGCTCTTGTCGGACATAACGGAGCTGGCAAAAGCACTCTTATCAAGCTTATTTTACGTCTTTATGATGTTGACGAGGGAAAAATCACACTAAACGGCACGAATATTAAGGATTTAAAGCTAAAGAGCTATCGTGACTTATTCAGTGTTGTTTTTCAAGATTTTAAGCTTATTGCTCTACCTGTTTTTGATAATGTTCTTATGCGTCCAAGACAAGCGGGGGACAAGGAAAAGGTAGAAAACGCACTGAAGCTAAGTGGCGCATACGATAAGATTATGTCTCTTGATAACGGAACAGAGGCTCTGCTTACTAAGGAGTTTAGCGAGGACGGAGTTGTTTTATCCGTGGGAGAGAGCCAAAAGATTGCTATTGCGCATGCCTTTATTAAGGATTCGCCATACATAATACTTGACGAGCCCACCTCAGCTCTTGACCCTGTGGCTGAAAACGAAATGTATGAAAATATGATGCAGGTCGGAAGGGACAAGGGAATGATTTTTATTTCCCACAGGCTTTCATCAGCCGTATCAGCGGACAGAATTTATATGCTTGAAAATGGTGAAATTATCGAATCTGGCTCACACAAGGAGCTTATGGCACAAAACGGGAAATATGCCGATATGTTTAGAAAACAAGCTCAAAATTATATTGACCTCGAAGGTGAGGTGATAGAATGAAAGCAAATAACAAGAAGAAAAAAGAAAAGGTTCCATTTAAAAATGCTGTTAAAAATAACATCTATATGCTAAAAATTGCCTTTAATAGTGATAAGGTAATGGTTATTATGCGTCTTGTTATGGGATTTTTCACAGGTCTTAATCATGGTCTTTCAATCTTTTTTATAAGCGAGATTTTAAATGCTCTTGACAAAGGAAACGAGCTGTCATACATATTTATGCTGATTGCTCTTATGGGCCTTTACACTCTTGCTTACGAATTATTCTTTGCGTGGTACTACAAGCTTTTAAACCCAACACACAAGCTAGATTTTATAAGACTAATTCACAAAAGCTTTTTTGTTAAGGCAAACGACATTGATTTGTCTTGCTATGACACTCCTGAATTTTATAACGATTTTATTTATTCAATGAACAACTGCGACAAAAGCATAGTCAACACCGTTGACCAGCTTGCAGACCTAATACGCGCTATTGTTGCCTCCGTGTCTGTTTTTGCAGTAATTTTAAATGTTGATATTATCGTTGCTCTTATTATTATGGGCTTTGCAGTTATTGATATGATAATAAGGCTAATTCAAAATGGAATTTGGTATAAATATGACCTTGAGCTTAATGAGCTTTGGAGAAAGAGCTGGTATATTGAGCGCTTCTTCTCTCTTTCTGATTACGCAAAGGAAATACGACTTACTGACATTGACAAGCGTTTGATTATCGAATATGATAAAACCATAGAAACGCAAAGAAAAGCTGACGTACGTGTTCGACTAAAGCACGGCTCATTAAATGCTCTTGCTTCAATTTTGAGCTCACTGCTAATCGCATTTATTTTAATATATATGGCATATCATCTTATGGTTACAGGCAATGTTCTTATAGGTGGCTTTACTGTTAGTATAACCGCAGCATGGAGACTAAAATGGCTCCTTTACGATATACAAAGTAAATTTGTAAAAATGGGCAAGGACTCCCTTTATGCCGAAAAAATCAGAAAATTTCTTGAATCAAAGCCTAAAATCATTTCTGGAAGCAAGGTGCTTACAGAACTTGAAAGCTTGGAATTTAAAAACGTTTGCTTTGCCTACAAGGGCGAAGAATATGTGTTAGAAAATGTTTCCTTCAAGCTAAGCAAGGGAGAAAGAATTGCATTTGTTGGATATAATGGTGCTGGAAAAACCACAGCAACAAAGCTCATCATGCGACTTTACGATGTAACCAGTGGAGAAATTTTGATAAATGGCATAAATATCAAGGAATACACCCTAGATAGTCTAAGAAGTAAAATGGGTGCAGTTTTTCAGGATTACAAGGTTTTTGCTGCAACAGTTGCTGAAAATGTTCTTGGCGACATTTATACAAAGGAAAAGGAAGAGGTAGTATTAAATGCCTTAGAGGATAGCACCTTTGGCTCAAAGCTTTCATCCTTAGAAAAGGGAATTGAGACAGAGCTGACAAGAGAATTTTACGATGACGGCACCAATTTGTCAGGTGGCGAAAATCAAAAAATCGCTATTGCTCGTGTTTTTGCTCACGATAACGACCTTATAATAATGGATGAGCCATCAAGCGCACTTGACCCTATTGCAGAATACAATTTGAATCTTGGAATTGATAAAAACGCCAAGGATAAAGCAGTTGTGTTCATAACCCATCGTCTATCTACAACAAGACATGTAAACAGAATATACATGTTTGAAAAGGGTAAAATCATCGAAACAGGCTCTCATGATGAGCTGATTTCACAGAATGGTAAATATGCCCACATGTTTAATTTACAGGCTAAAAAATATAAAGCCTAATTTATCATCACATCCTATTTAAAGTGGCTTGCATTTTTCGCAAATTTTGTTACCACTTATAAAAGAGACACCCTGTGTACGAAATCGTAGACAGGGTGATTTTTATTTCTTTTTCTTTGTAATGCTCTTGTTCTTTTTTACTCTTACGTTTTTGTTTACGTTTACTGTTTTTTCTGTCTTGTTGCTCTGCTCCTGCTCCTTCAATAGGTATGCCTCGTACTTTGCTTGAGCACGCTTGCAATACATTACTCCCCAAGTCTGTTTAACCACACATGTACTTGGGCATACGCTATCTCCGTTTGCATTAACATCTGCATACTCACAAAAGCTAGCTCTTGATATTTTCATAGTGTTCTCCTTAAATTATGCTATCAATATTTATTTTTCGTACACTGGGTCGTTCATTTGGCGTATCATTAGGTGTGTGGTACACAAAAAGGTCGTTACCCTCATAGTCAGTAAATATCATTCCGTGTCCGCCATCCTTTTCGTAAATCAGCTCGCTATCAATTGTCCATTTTCCACTGATTTTTCCATTATCTGAACGTGCCACTGCTTGACAGTATTCGCCCTTTGAAAAGCTTGACCAAATAAGCGAAAGTCTTCCGTCTTTTGCAACAGCAAATGGTCCGTCGGTTACATATGAGCCGTTGCCTCTTATATCGTAAGCCCAAGGCGTATCACCTGCATAAAACAGATTCACAGGCTCTGACACTGCTGTTTTTAAGTCGGGTGAGAGCTGAACTGCGCACACAGCTCCGTTTTTTATTTGCGTCCATTCGTGACAAAAAATCATATACGGGGTGCCGTTTTCTACATATAATGTTCCGTCAAGGCACTCCCAGTCGGGTGGGGTTATCGGTCCATTTGAGTGAGGCTTAAATTCTCCGTTTGGGGTATCGCACACCAAAATTGCCGTTCCCTTTTTCCCGTCCCTTACTCTGAATGTTGCAAGCATATAGAATTTTTCGTTGTAATAGTGCACCTCGGGTGCCCAAAACTCTTTTACGCCATAAAATCCGTCGTAGTATTCAAATACTGGCCTTGGCTCCGTCCATTCATTAAGGTCGGTGCTTTCATATACATCAAAGCCGTAGTCCTCTTTGTTGCCGTCTCCCCATGTATATGTCGCCCTTGTGCCGTACATATAGTATTTTCCGTCGTGCTTTAAAATGAATGGGTCTCTTATGTTTATATCACTAAATTTCATTATAGGTTCTTTGCTAAAAACCTTAGCTGCTCCATTGTTTTTTCGCTGATTCTTCCCTCTTGCCATGGTGCTACATTGTAGGCAAAAACACCGCCGTTTTCTCTTACGGTTCTTATGTATTCAAGCACCCTTTCGTTTGAGTGAACAGGGGTTGGCTCTCCCTCGGTTTCGTTCACCCAAAACTTATCCATCCAGCAAAGGCCGAACCATTGAGTATCTCCCTCGCCTGAAAATCTGCCGTTTGGATAAAACGCAAGGTCGTTCATTTCTCCTGCTTGGAAGTCGGCAATTCCCTTGCCCCAATCACAGCCCCACGGCTCAACGCCACGATAATTAAATGCTACTATTGAATTTGGATTGCCACTACGCATTGCATTTGCATAGCGCTCATAGTCGTAATATTTTCCGTACTCGGAGCAAATTCCTTCCGTGTAACAGCAATCAATCCACCAGCCGTGAAGCTTATTTTTGTATTTTTTAGACACTGCCTCGGCAATTTTGTAGCAATACTCCGCATGGGCAAAGCCGTCGGTGTAGGTTTTTGTTGGCTCGTTCCACTCTGGGTCCATACAGCCGTCACCATTAAAATACACCATTAGCTTAATGTTATGCTTTGCAAGTGCATCAGCCATTTCGCCAATTAAATCTCTTGACGAGGTGTGATTTGGAGCAATTTCATCAAGCTCAGGAAGTGGGAATGGTAGGTGCATATGCGCATGTGAAATTGTAAAAAACACAAATTTTGCGCCTGACTCCACAACCTGTGAAACAAAGGTGTCAAGGTCGAAATCAAGTATTGCTTGCGCATGTGATTTTTGCTCGTTTTGGGCAAGACTTCTTTTTGTCCAATGCACAAAAAGTCCAAAGCCTGCCTCATAAAACCAGTCCGTTCTTTTCATTTTCTCTCCTTAGTGAATTAAAAAATAAATTATGTATAGCACCGATAGATGTGCTGGGTAGAAAACGTAGAAAAAGTATTTCAAATTTACGTTTCCTCTCTTTTCTGAGTAGAAAAGCAAAAGTATAAGTGAAATAAAGCTGAAAAATTGCACCCAACCCGAATAAATACTATAAATTAGCAACGGAATTGCCATACAAGCAAGTCTTACTGGAACATTATCAAGCTTTTTTAGCCACTCGGGTGCATTTGTTTTGTCAAGGCATGGTGCACTTGCAAACACAGCACACATAAGTCGGATCGTAGCCATG
>JAZQHJ010000042.1:0-9172 GCA_045540515.1 Eubacteriales bacterium | reverse complement strand
ATACGAAAAGTCCTGACACAAACTTAAATATGCATAGGATAAAGCAAGCATAGTATAAGATGATGTCAACAACTGACCTGCCAGACTTTTTACAAGAATAATAATCAGCGGTATACAGTTGATGAGAGATATTGTTCTATTGTGACGCGAAGACTGGTAGAACATATTAAATAAAAGTACCGCAAAAATAATCAAGCCAGGAATACCCCACGCAACAATTATCTCTTGTAGAAAATTATGAGGTGTAACATCTGCAACATTATAAATCTGAACCAATCTATCGCGATAATCCTGTAGTCCAATTCCAAAGAACAAGTTTTTGGGATCAGATAAAATGAACTGGTGATATTTACCCATAAGATCACCACGACCGGTTGTAATATCATCAACCATAAAACGATTAACAAAATATTCAAATGTACTTGGAAAGAAAATAAGCAAAACAATAACTATGACTGCTATTGCAATACAAATGAAAGAAATAAGTTTTATCTTCTTTTTTAGTCCGCCTTTTTCTGAAATAATCAGCAAAAAGAACATAAGTGCCAGACAAATCAGATAAGTTCGCGATGCAGAAAGAGTCGCAAACAAAATCATAGCACACATAAGAACTACGTCACCAACAGTGCCCTTGCCCATACGTCTGAGCTGCATAAGACCGGTAACCGCCAACACGGTAATAACTCCCAAACTATTAGGATTTATCTGACCGCCGGATACAGCAACATCTTCAATTCCGCTATGCAAATCTGACCCTAAACGATCAAGTCCTAAAAGTGCAGTAGCAATATTAAAATCAGAAAAATAAAGAACTCTGATAAAAAGTATAAGAATAATTCCTAAAGTTGATAAGGAAAACAAGCGCACAATAAAACTATAGTCTAATTGTTCTATATCCGTAGCCATAAGTATTGACATAATAATAAAAGGAATTATACATGTCAGAAAATCAACAACTGAGAATGTACTTTGAAGACAATGTAGTGCTTCCCATATACAAACAACAAACACCAATAAAACGGCATAGCCTATGCGAAACTCCCTGAAATATCTCAGGATATATACTGCCATGCAGATAACAAGTGCGAAATAGAAGTCAATGGACTCATGCATCGGGATAAAGGCAATACACAGAGCGATAATCTCGTTTTTGTCACCTAATAATGCAGTCAACGCAATCACTGCAAGTAATACTATACGAGGTATATCTATCTGAAACGCATATCTGATTAAAATCAGAGTTAACAATAAACCAAGCAATAAACCAAAACGTAGGTGACTTCGTTTGGGAAAAGTCTGAAGATTCATGACAATCCCTCCACTCTCTGCTTGGGAAGCTTAACCCAGTCACCAAAAGTCTTATCCCACTGCTCAGGATGAAATGGTACCATACCGCTACAATGAAAAAAGGTCATTTCTCCAAAATATAACTTGCCGTCAACCTCGTAAAAATCAACCCTTAGTTGTGGTGTACCCTCGCTGAGCTTTGCAGCAAATTCCTTCATAAGCTCAAAGTTTTCAGGTTTTTGAGGAGGAGTCATAGCCATATCGTGATCGATAGTAAATGGCAGGTGGTTAAAATCCATATCAAAGAAATCAGCAACGGTTTCATTGCCGCTACCACGTCCCTGAGCGATATATAATACTTTAGGTTCTCCACCAAATGTGAAAAATTTATAATCTCTGAGCTCTCCTGTAGAAGTGTCCTCCATATAGCTCTCTGCAATTATACGGCGTGGAACATTCTTGTAAGGCCACTCTCTCTTTTTATAATAATAGTCTTGCTTTAGTGAGTGATTCAGCTTTTTTCTGACAGCAGGAATGTTAAGCAAAGACTTGTCCTTACAAACAACAATGCCTCCGCTATCATGAGTAGTTTTTAACACAAAACGCTCAGGCAATAAATCAAAGTCGATGTCTTCTGCCTTGTCCCACACACCCAACAGTGGAACTATATATTCACTACCAATTTTTTCTGCTACGTACTCCTTAGCGGCATATTTATCAACCATAGTTGTATATTCAGCTCGATGGTCATAAAGCTTAAGCCACTGGAGCTTCTCTGTATAAGTCACCGGGTTTTCCAGATTTAGCGGTCTTCCCATTCTGATTTTATACAGACGAGTCAGAAACTCTACGCTTGGCACTTTTTTCTTTAATCCTTTTCCTGATAGAACGAGGAATCTGTAATCGCTATTGCATATGAATTTTTTAATTTTCAACGACATACTTATCCTCCTATCCCACAGCCAAGCTTATGCAAACATCAGTTTAATCAAGTTTTTTGCCGTGTTATTTATGTCATAATCTCTTTCTCTTAATTTCTCAGTTGTGCTCACTCGTGGAGTATCCGCAGCTTTAATAGCGGTTTGGGCCCACACCTGAGGTGTACTGTCAAGAGAAAGATAAGTCACAAGACCAGTAAGGTCTGCTTCTTTTGTTATAGTATCTGCAATTACACAAGGCAGGCCCAAAGCCTGTGCCTCAATAACGGTGTTAGGCATTCCTTCGTGCAATGACGGAAATACAAATACATCCATCCCCGAAAGCAACTGAGGAATATCAAACCGCTCACCTAAAAACATAACTGCATTCTCTAAATCTAATTCTTTTACTCTGTTGCGGACAGTATCTTCAAGTTCACCTGTTCCAACCAACAACAAAACCGCATCGTTGCGTATACTCTTGATTTCTCTGAATATCTCGAGCAAATACAGGTGGTTCTTCTGTTCATGAAAACGACCGATATGTCCAACAACAAGTTTATCCTGAATGCAGAGTTCGCCGCGAACAGCCTCGCGTCCCTTTGCATCAAAACAAAACTTGCTCAAATCCACACCATTTTTTATCAGATGCACATCCTTGTGAGCATGATATTTACCAAATGTAAACTCTGCCGCTAACATTGATGGAGCTAACTTTACATTTGCTACCATATTCAGAAGCGGTCTAAGCAGTGTGTCTGTTACTTTTTCTTTAACAGACTGAGTAGTGAGTGCATTACATGAACGCATAGCTAAAATCTTTGCACCGCCAAATTTAGCAGCAACCAAATCCAAGGCAGCAATTGGTGTATTACCAAGTTTCAAAACAGATGTATATCCGTTTTCTTTAACCACTTTTGTTATTCCCCTGAGTGCTTTGATAGGGTTCTTCGTACGAAATGGAATCTGATAGATATGCCCTCCACGTTCAAGAACCTCCTGTGTGTAACAACCATCACCCTCAGATACGATAAAATCGAGTTGATACTCCTGCGGTGGCAAAGCTCGATATACTTTCATTAGAAAAGTTTCTGCTCCACCTGCAGTTAAAGAACTCAATATACACAATAATCTTTTCACAGTTTATTTATCCTCGTTATTTCATTTGTTCAATTACCTTCCTGACAGCATACTCAGGTAGATACTCAGAGCAACGTTTTAAGCAATTTCCACGCATTTTTGAATACAAATTTGAATCAGCTGATAGCTTTTCTATAGCAGAGATTATCTGTTCTACATTTCCTACATCAACCAGAAAGCCATCCTCACCCTCGTGGATAATATCAGCATTATAGTTCCAGCGTGTTGCAATTACAGGCAAACCTGCCGAAAACGCATCTACTACAGCATTGGGATATCCTTCGCTTGTGTATGATGTTGGAAACAACATTACAAAATAATCTTTGAGCACGCTACTGCTTTTTTGAAAATCAACAATTCCGTTATACCTGATGTAATCAGGAAACTTTGATATCATCTGCTCGAATGTTTCACGATACGGCTCGTTGATAAGACCAAAAATATCCAAAGTATATTTCACATATCCTGCACGATCATTTAATAATTTCACAGCAGAAATGCAATCTTCTATTCCCTTTTCACGCATAACACGAGAAAAATAACATAATTTGTAAGGTTCCTGTAAAGTTGTGTTCAACTCTTCATAACTAACGGGATTCATACGGCGGAATTTGTTGACCAATACCGTGTTATGAAAACCACGCTCTTCAAGCTCTCTCTGCATCGCTGGTAACTCGACGTATATAGCATCTAACTTTTGCAAAAGCTTAACCGCCGACTCTGAAGAATCAAGGTAATTGCTCAACCAGCCACCAACTACGTAGTAGTGTATTTTGCTTTTATGACCTAAGTTTACCATCTGAAGTAATCGAGGAAATACTTTTATACCACCCTCGTCAGTCAGAAAGAGTACATTTTTGCTACCTAAAACAGCCTTAACACACTGCAAAAATAATTTTGCAGGGTTCTTTCTCCATCCAAAAGTGACGATTTTTGAGACCTCAGCCTCTGAATACGCCCTGACGATCTCCTCATATACAATATTTGTTTTTACTGCTTGTCCATCTACTACACCATCAGTTGTATGAAATTTACCAATAACTGTAACTTTTTTCACAATATAACACTCCTGCAACTTTGCCTTTGCAATTTAAAGAAAAACTGTTTTAGCTTTTTCTCAAATACTTTTTCATACCTGCAATTGTATAGAAGCCAAACAACCACATTGATTTTCCTAATGGCAAATTAAGATATTCTCTATATATTCTCCATCTGTTGCGTGCACTTTTCTTTTTATCAAAAGATCTGGAATTAGCCAGATAACGCCAATTTAGCAAAATCTCGGTACACGCAACAGCCTTATATCCTTTTCTTAAAATATCAAGTCCCAAAACATAATCTTCATGATAAAAATCTGTAGTGAACTTTGTTTCTTTGATTATATCTGCAGGAATCAGCATGGCAGAACATTGAATACAATTTTCCTTCAATATATCCTCATATGCAACCTGAGATGGTACAATATAATCTGCACGAGCTTTTTGTCCCATAGTATCAATAATACTATACGAACAATAGCAGATTCCGGCATCAGTTGACTTTATTTTTTCTAATTGACGCTCTAATTTTTCACTATGCCAGACATCATCGCTATCCAAAAATGCAACATATTTTCCTTTTGATAAGTTGATTCCTCTGTTGCGACTTTCTGATACGCCACAGTTTTTCTCATTTTTCAGCACTGTGATTCTTTGGTCACCCTGAGCAAGCTGACAAGCCAAGGCATATGTATCATCACTTGAGCAATCATCTATCACTATAAGCTCCCAATCTGAAATTGTCTGAGAGATAACTGAATTGATTGCTTCTTCTATGAACCTTTGTGCATTGTATGATGGCATAATAACAGAAACAAGCGGAGTATTGTCAGACATTTAAAAACACTTCCTTATTATTTAGCACCACGGCCACGGAAAACCGCTCCGACTGTCGCAAACATAATCTTTATATCCCACCAGAAATTAGCGTTCTCTATATAATAGAATTCCATTTTAACTCGCTCTTCATAGGAACAAGTGCTTCTGGCGTATGCCTGCCAGTAGCCTGTAAGTCCTGGTGTAACACTCAAAAACTTATCTCTATCTTCTATATATCGCTCTATCTCTTCCTCAACAACCGGTCGAGGACCAACAATAGAAAGCTCGCCTTTTAAGACATTCAGAAGCTGAGGTAATTCATCAAGACTTGAACGGCGCAAAAATTTACCTATTTTAGTAATTCGAGGATCATCGTCAAGCTTAAAATTTTCCTCCCATTCAGCTTTTTGCTCAGGTGTAAATTTATCTATCATATCTTCAGCACCTGTATACATGGTTCGAAATTTAAGCAGTGGCAACGGTTTACCGTTTTTGCCAACTCGATTATGTACATAAATCGCACTACCCTCAGATCCAATTCTGATCAAACAAGCAATAACTATCATCGGTATAATAGACAAAACCAGACCGATAGCTGACAGAACAATATCAAATATTCGCTTGCAAACAAAATATGAAGTTTTCTTAATTATCTTTGGTTCAAACTCTTGAGTAGAAACATAAGTCTCCTCAGCGGGAACCGTTATTGTAATATTTTCTTTTACTTCCATTATTCTGTAACTACTCCTTTTAAAAGAGAGTCTAAGCTCCTTATATACCCCAAAGCACAGACAAGCTGTGCAAAATCTGACAAAAACTCTATCCTAATTAGTGATAAAAAGCTAAAAATAAACAGCACACCAGATAGAAAAAACTACGCATAATTCTAAAAATTAATTAAGATTTTTCCATATAGGCACAATAACTCTATTATCCATTAAAGTGTAACACAAAACTATGTTTTTTGCAATAAGTTTAATAATAAACTCACAAAAATGTCAAAATATTTCTATTTCTATAATCACAACTTACAAAGCACGATAAAAAAGTGCAAAACAAAAGGATTTTCGTCATTTTTTTAACATAAAAACAGCAAAATATAGCACTTAAACATTCCACTTCATATTAATGCGTAAAACCAATAATATAAATGTGAGAATAAATTACATTAGTATTAACATTCATTAAATTTTAAAAGGTGATATTATGAATAAAAAATGTTGCTGTCCAAATGCAACAGCTAAAATAAAAGGTCAAAACGAATTTAGAGATATATCAGGTCAAGTGAATTTTTATCAAAAAAGAGGCTATATTTTGGTAGAAGTTGATATAAATGGTTTACCTGATAACAATAGCGGTTTCTTCGGGCTTCATATTCACGAGGGTAAAAGCTGTACGGGAGAAAGCTTTTCAAACACAAGAAATCACTACAACCCACCAGGGTTACAACACCCCAAACACAGAGGAGACCTACCCCCACTGATGCTATGTAATGGCGGTGCATATATGACTGTTGCAACTGACAGAATCTTAGTAAAAGATATCATAGGCAGGACAGTTGTCATCCACAGCATGCCTGACGATTTCACATCACAGCCGTCAGGTAATGCAGGTAACAAGATAGCCTGTGGAGTAATTTATAAAGATAATTATAAATTTGAATAATTGTAAAAGAAAACAACCTTTGTCATTAAGACAAAGGTTGTTCCTATATATAACTAAATTGTTAACTCATCATAATTTGAGTAAATTAATATCAAATCTTCCGTTTTGTTTAAAGTAGCCTAAATTGAATATCTCACCGCTATGGTTTTTACACCAAGAGTCCGCAACAGCCCTCAGCTCGTCAGCTGTTATTAATAGTATTTGTGTATCATTATTTAGAGAATAATCTACACATTCCTGAACACTTTGAGGAGTAAAGTCTGGTGCAATCACCATAAACACAACAACATCTTTATCAGCTGATTTAATATACCTATCAAACTGTAATATATGATCTTTTAGATTAACCGGTTTTTCTTTTGACTTATTATCCCACATAATATATTTATCTTTAAAGGATAATTTACCATCTGGGTGATCTGTGCCAGTTAAAGTTAACGGTTTATTTAATAACATTTTCTCAAATATGTAATTAGTAGCATCCTCAAAATAATGCTCACATTGCAAATCTTTATCTATGATGTTATTTGTGCGTAAAAATTTCAAATCTCTTCTTGCTAACTCAGAATATACAGATACGAGTTTTTCTCTATGATCTTCCGTCTTTAATTCAATACGGCGTAAATTATCGTAATACTCTAATATTCTGTCAATTAGTACTTTTTTAGCTCCATAAATATTCAAACCTAAATCACTGCACCAACTTGACAAATCCTCAACATTCATACCACCATATGCAGTAAAACCGCCAATCAAATTTGAAGGTTGTATAGATTTAAATATAATTGTTTTCAACTCGTTTACTGTAGGATTATTTGAAATTTCAATATTAGCTTTTTCGTAATGGCTACTTGCTTTTGTAACAATATCAATCAAATACTGTTTTTTTGTTTTCTTAACAACATAATCTATTAATTTTTCATATCCATAAGTACGAATTTCGATACCATAATACTGTCGAATGCCTTGTGCAATGTCATCAGGTATCATATCACACATAACACCATCTGAATTCTTAATACTAACAATCAATCCCTTAGATTGTAATGCTTTTCTTGCTACATCAATATCATCAAAAGTGTGCAGAGTATTTTTAGGATTAGGAAATCTACCAGATTTAGCTTCCAAAATTTGCTGTTCTCTAATAGTAATTGATAGATATTTTCTAAGAGATTCTAATAAATTTTTCTCGTCAACAGAAATATTATCATTAAAAGCCCAAGCTGTATCAAGCATATGCTTAAATAAAGCTAAATCTTTTGAAATTTTACTATAATCAAAATTGTTTGATTCATCTATTATAGCTTTTTCATAATTAATAATTGCGGAATCAGTATCTTTACAAGGAGAAATAAAATCGTCTTGATTCAATAAATAATCACGTAATAAAATAGGTGCAATAATTCTAACTGCTCTATTACTATCAAGTTTGAGCTCATCTAATCGATTAGATATATTCTCAGTAGACGTATATTGTTTTGAAGTTTTGATCAAAAAGCTCTTTATCTCAGAAAACTCCAATCTTCTGTAATCAGCAACATATGCAGATGCTATTCTTTTTGCTATTGTGATATTGGGTATTTGTTCAACAAAATTAATAAAATCCATAATATCCCTCCTTAAAACAATAATATCATAAATTTAATTTTTTGCAAGATATAAAAAATGAACACCAAAAATAATACACATTATGTTATAAAAATAAAACAAAAAAGCCATCCGTAATGGATGGCTTTCGTTGTGGCTCCCCCAGTTGGACTCGAACCAACGACAACTCGGTTAACAGCCGAGTGCTCTACCGACTGAGCTATGGAGGAATATAAATGTTGGCATCTTCCTATTTTCCCGGGCCGTCACCAGCCAAGTATCATCGGCACTACAGGGCTTAACTTCCGTGTTCGGGATGGGAACGGGTGGACCCCCTGCGTCATCGACACCAACTATTTAACTTTTTTAGGGTCTCTCTTGACAGAGAAAGTGGTGACTCGTGGGGGAATCGAACCCCCGTTACCGGCGTGAGAGGCCGGTGTCTTAACCGCTTGACCAACGAGCCATATTGGTGCACCATCAGGGACTCGAACCCGGGACACCCTGATTAAGAGTCAGGTGCTCTACCAACTGAGCTAATGGTGCATATCTGTCAAAGTAGAGACAGCCTAAGCTGTATACACCCTGAAAACTGAACAAAGTGGAGAGATAAAGGGAGAGATATAAGCGGATTGACCAAAGATAAAGAAATGTGGTCAAGCCCTCGACCTATTAGTACTGCCAAGCTAAACACGTCACCGTGCGTACACACGCAGCCTA
>JAZQHJ010000041.1:0-8119 GCA_045540515.1 Eubacteriales bacterium | reverse complement strand
CCGCTTGGCCTCCGACTTGGGGTTAAAATGGCTACTGTTTTAATAAGAACGCTAATTGTTTATGCTTTATTTATTCTTGCAATAAGACTAACTGGCAAAAGGCAGGTTGGAGAGCTACAAATTTCGGAGCTAGTTGTAACCTTTATGGTTTCTGAGCTTGCAACTGCTCCTATTCAGGACATTTCCATTCCTCTTGCTTATTCTGTTATTCCCATTGTTTTTCTTTTAACCTTTGAGGTGATTGTCTCCTTTTTAGTGACAAAATCTAAGCTTTTAAAAAAGCTTTTTGCAGGTAATCCTAGCTTTATTATTAGGAATGGAAAATTAAATCAAAAGGAGCTTAGCCGTTTGCGAATTGGCCTAAACGAGCTTATTGGTGAGCTTCGATTAAAGGATGTTAGCGATATTTCAGATGTCGATTATGCTATTATTGAGCAAAACGGCAAGCTTTCCGTTTTTTTAAAAAAGGACAAGCGAAATATCACGGTGCAGGATTTGGGCATTGAAGTAAATCGTACCGGAATTGGACACGCTATTATCATTGACGGGAGCATTGATTACACAAATCTAAAATATGCTCAAAAAAACGAGGCTTGGCTATATAAGCAATTAAAGGAAAGAAATTTAAAGCTTGATAGTGTGTTTTTAATGAGTGTTGATGATAATTCAAATATAAATATAATTATTAAGGAAGAAAAATGAAGGCCTTTATTATTTCATTATGCATAGTGCTTGTGCTTACGTTACTTATCGGTTTTAATGCAATATATATAAACAAGGTAACAAAAGAGCTCATATCAAGGACTGACAGCACGAGCTTTGACAATTATAGTGAGCTTGTTCTCCTTTGGCAAAAAAGAAAGATGATTATTTCTCTTTGTGCAAATCACAGGGAGGTTGACAAAATTGAGGAGCAAATTGTTTTGATAAAGAATGCGTGTAAATCTAAAAGCAAGGATGAGCTTGATAGGGCGAAAGCTCTTGTTACGAATTACATTAATCAAATTAAACGGCACGAGGAGCTTACAATTGATAATATACTGTAAGCATGACTATAAAAATCAAAAATAACGGACACGTGTCCGTTATTTTTATATTACAAAATCAAATTCAAAATCGTAGATTGAAACAGAGTCGCCGTCCTTACAGCCTGCCTCACGAAGCTTGTCTATCACTCCGCTTTTTAACAAAACTCTTTGGAAGAACATAAGTGATTCTCTGTCATTAAAGTTTACTTGTCCTACGAGGTTAAAGAGCCATTCGCCCTCAACTATATATGTTCCCTTTTCATCCCTTGTGATTGTGATTGCGTGGTCATCTCCGTCTGCAAGCACCGCATCCTCAGGTGAGTAGTCGGATTCATAGATTGTAAGTGGCGGGAGCTCTTGTAGCATTTTATCAATTTCGTTTACAAGAATTTCGGTATTTTCACCCGTGTATGCTGAAATGTAAATAACCTTCCAGCCACGCTCGGCTACATATTTTTCAAATGCATCAACGTCAACAGCCTCTCTATTGAGTGAGTCAACCTTGTTTGCGGCAATTATTCTTGGTCTTGCTGCAAGCTCCTGTGAGAACCTTTGAAGCTCATTGTCTATGACTATAAGGTCGTCAATTGGATTTCTACCCTCGAAGCAAGAAATGTCAACAACCTGTACAAGAAGCCTACATCTTTCAATATGGCGAAGAAAGTCGTGTCCTAAGCCCTGTCCCTCGGATGCACCCTCGATAAGTCCAGGAATATCCGCCATTACAAAGCCGTGACCTTCTCTTACATTTACTACACCAAGATTTGGTGAAAGAGTTGTAAAGTGATAGTCTGCAATTTTAGGTCTTGCCTCACTAACAGCTGCAAGGAGTGATGATTTTCCTGCACTTGGAAGTCCTACAAGTCCTACGTCTGCAAGCATTTTCAGCTCAAGCGTAAGCTCCCATTCCTGTCCCTTAGTGCCTCCCTTGGCAAACATTGGAATTTGTCTTGTTGGAGTCGCAAAGTGCTTATTTCCCCAGCCTCCTCTGCCTCCCTTGGCACAAACCCAGTCCTCGCAGTCAGACATATCCTTTAAAATTTTACCTGTTTTGTCATCCTTAATAAGAGTTCCCTCTGGAACCTTGATTATGATGTCCTCTCCATTTTTACCGTGGAACTTTGCTCCTGCGCCGTCTCCACCATTTGTTGCGATAAATTTTCTTTTGTATCTAAATGCAAGCAGTGTATTAGTTCCCTTGTCGATTGTGAAAATTACGTTTCCGCCATTTCCTCCGTCTCCACCATCAGGTCCACCCTTTGCTACATATTTTTCTCTACGGAAGGATACGCAACCATTTCCTCCGTTTCCTGCTTTTACATAAATTTTTACCTTATCAATAAACATATTTTCTCCTTTCCCTTTTGAAAGAAGTCTTTTTTAAGCTAGATATGCCTCTGCTTTCAGCTCAATAGCTGGTGATACGCTAGCTGTTGCTTGTGCTTCTTCGTTTGTTTGAGTGTCTTGCTCTTGTTCATTTGCGTTCTTAAAGTCCTTGCCAAGAACGAAAAAGTACACTGTTAAGGCAATCAAGGCAACAATCAATAAAATTATGAGTGCATCAATTGCGTTAAAGGTGAATTTTCTTTTTTTATTAGAATTTTGTTTCATCGTTTTCTTGATTATCCTCCTCGTTATTCATCACCAAATCATCGTCCAAAGGGTCATCGTCCTCTAAGCCAAAATCGTTAACTTCGTTAACTCGTTCTATTCTTCTTATTCTTGGCAGACGAACGTATTTACGCTTAGGAATGCTTTCGTTTTCATTTTCACCCGTAAGTGTGATATCAATGGTTGCACTTGTAAAATCTGCTCTGCGAGTCCTTGGCTCCTCCTCGTCTCTTTCTATACGCATATAAGCAAAGGATATGGCAGTTAAAACCCATAGTAGCAAAAATAGTCTTTCATCGTAAAATGCGTAGGTGAAAAGCCCCGCAGTTAATATTCCGTTGAATGAGGAGATGCTTGCGGCTCCATTTATTCTTCTGTATTTATTCTTCGCCTTAGCACAATATGAAAGTGTCATTCGCGCTATCATTATAAAAAGGGTTGCTATTCCGATAAATACAATTATGCCTTGCTCAATCAAAACCTGCAAAAGCAAATTGTCAGTATAATCGTATGAAGGGCTCGTTTCTAAAATACCCTTGCCGACTCCAAATGGATTTTGAATAAAAAACTGGAAGGCGTGTCTGATTTCAGCAACTATTGATGCAGTTTCAAAGCTTGAAAACAGCTTTAAGCCCTCAAGCCTTGCCATAATATCATTTGGCAAGCTAATATATAAAATTGGAAGTGCCAAAAATAGAATCAAAGCAAGATAAGTGTAATTTCTGTGATATATTATCAAAAGCAAAAGTGCTGCTGCTATTGCGCCTATTACAGCTGGGAGTGAGGCTGTTGCAAAAATTGCGACAAAAACCATCACCAAGAATAAAAAGCTTAAAAATTTGCCCATACCGTTTCTTTTTGAAAGCATTCTAACAAGAACGAATGGCACAAGCACTACTAAAAACTGTCCTAAAACAAGTGGGTCATTAAATGTCGAGCCAATGCTCTGTCCATTTTTAAAAATTATTGAAAGCTGTGGCACGTATATGCTTATTTTCCCTATTATTAATTGAAGAATTCCAATAAGTGAAACAATTAAGCCCGATACCACAAGGGCTGTTATGCATCTTCTAAACCATTCCTTGGACCTTATGAGATTTGTTATCAAGAAATACGCAAGTGCAAGGGAAGCGGAAAGAAGTGCAGATTCAAAGGTTACTGAAATGCTTTTTGAAATTAAGCCTCTTATAAGAACAAGCACCATAGCGCCAATTACAAATATATCAAGATATTCAAGCTTGAAGGTTCTCTTTCCTATTATCCATTTTACTAGATAGCATCCAAACACATATACTGTTGCCACTGTTAGAATTTTTACACTGAAAAATGGTATTGAAAAAATTATTGCAACAACACCAATTTCAGGTGTTTTTAGTGCCGAGTAGCCCAAAACAAGAATTGCAAGAAATATTATAACTCTGGTTGGCTGAGCAAAGTATGCCGCAACTCCTAGTAAAAGTCCCACTAAAAGTGAAATATTTGTGGAGAAGTGTCTGTTTTTTTCTGAAATTTCACGAATTTTATCCCTATCAAAGCCTAAAAAATCAAACAGGATTTTGTTGCAAAATTGGCTTGTGTGCATATTCATTGCCAGTGATTTTGAGGATATTATAAGTGGTATTGAGCATAGGCAAATTACTATTCCTGCAAAGAAGGTTGCTTGTGTTATGTTAATGAACAAAATTTGTGCCCTTAGTGGGTATAAAATTGTTGTAACTGCGCCCATTATAAGAAGAGCTATACCATAATCCCTCGTTGATGTCGTGAGGAGATACTCAACAAGCCTTGGTATAAAGTTTACAAAGAAGCTGCTTTCAATTGTTTTGGATATTTTTCGTCTTGTTTTATTTGAACGAATTGCTCTTTTTCTTTTTAATGTTCGTTGATACCTTTCGTTTGCTTCATCATACGATGTAAAAAAGTATCCAAACATTCCGCCTTTAAGCATAGAAAATATTTTCTCGCTGAGCTTGGTAAATATAGAGCTACGGCTTGTATTTTTCTTTTTTTCCTTCACCTTGACACCTCCATTTCTTGGGATTTTTGCACACTGGGTGGGTTATTTTTTGTTTTTGTTTTGCTCACACATATACTTTTCGTAAAGGTCAGGTCTTCTTTCCTTGGTGAGCTCAAGTGATTTTTCAAGTCTCCATTTTTCTATATTGGCATGGTGGCCTGAAAGAAGCACGGGTGGAACCTCCTTGCCGTTAAAGACAGGTGGCCTTGTATATTGAGGATATTCAAGCAAGCCCGATGCAATGCTTTCCTTTTCGTAGCATTCCTTATCTGAAAGAACACCGTCAACCAGCCTTGCAACGGCGTCAACTATGATACAGGCAGGAAGCTCTCCTCCTGTTAAAACATAGTCACCAACCGAAATTTCCTCATCAATTATTTCCTCAATTACTCTTTCGTCAACACCCTCATAATGTCCACAAAGGATTACAAGGTTGTCGTATTGGCTTAGCTCCTTAGCAATTTCATGATTGAATACTCTGCCACGTGGGGATGCGTAAATTACGTGAGTTTTTCCACTTAGTCCCTCACTAACCGCCTTAAAGCAATCATATATTGGTTGTGTTGCCATAAGCATTCCCTTGCCTCCTCCATAAGGGGCATCATCGGTTTTTTTATGCTTATCAAGGGTGTAATTCCTTATATCGTGTGCTTTTACGGTGATTATTCCGTTTTTTCTTGCACGGCCTATTATGCTTTCTCCTAAAACTGCTTCAATTGTTTGGGGAAAAAGCGTCATTATATCAAATCTCATTAGTCAAGTAAGCCCTCTATTGGTGTTATTAGTATTCCCTTTTCAAGGGATATTTCTGCTATAAATTGTGGAATTGCAGGAATGTATGCATCATTTTTTCCTTCTCTTTGAATAACATAAATATCCTGAACGCCAGAGGTGATTACATCTTTTAAGGTTCCATACACCTCGCCCGTTTCATAGTCCTTTACCTCAAGTCCGATAAGGTCAACAATAAAGAAGTCATTTTCTTCCTTTAAAATATCGTTTCTGTGTGCGTAAAGCTTTTTCATTCTAATTAAAACAACCTGCTCGGGAGTTGTAATGCCGTCAAGCGTTACAAGCACAGAATTTTTGTATGGTGATGCTTTTTTCACCTTAACTCTTTTGTATTCGTTATTTTCCTTAAAATAGACATATTTAAGGGATGCAAAAACCTCCCAGCTGTCGCAAAAATGGTTTACAACCATTGCTCCATTTACGCCATGAGCCTTTATAATTTGTCCGCATTCCAAATACTCCTGTAGCACTTCTACTATCTCCTTGAGGATAAAAAATTCCAATGTATATTGTATCATATTCATAGTCAAATATCAAGTATTATATTTATTAATTATATATAAAAATTAAAAAAATTTAAAAAAATACTTGACATTGCAATCTTTGTGTGCTAAAATGGTTTCACCTCGCACACGGGGTTCTTTTTTTGCGCGTCAAAAAAAGGTAAATCCTCTTGTTAGAGGGAGGTACAAAAATGCACATTCAGTGCAAAAATTTAATTAGGAGGTGCCGAAAAAAATGGCTAAGAACGATGCAAGAGTCAAGGTTACTCTAGTTTGTACAGAGTGCAAGCAACGTAACTACGACACAAAGAAAAACAAGAAGAACGATCCAGACAGACTTGAAATGAATAAGTTCTGCCGCTTCTGCCGTAAGCACACCTTGCACAAGGAATCTAAGTAAGGAGAAAGAGTATGGCAAACAAAGAAAAAGCTGTTAAAGCTGAAAAACAAAAAAAGCCTGGATTTTTTGCCAGACTCGGCAATTTTTTCAAGGGGCTTAAGAGTGAGTTCAAGAAAATCACTTGGGCAAATGTAAAAACTACAACAAAAAACTTCGGTATTGTTCTCGTTGTTTTAATCATTTTCGCAGTTGTTGTCGGTCTTTTCGACTGGGGACTTACTGAGTTGCTCAAATTACTCGGTCGCATTAGTGGCTAATAAGGAGTGATAAAAGATGAGTGACTTTAATGAGCTTAACGTTGGACCAAGATGGTATGTTATTCATACCTACACCGGCTACGAAAACAAGGTAAAAGCAACTATCGAAAAAGCAATCGAGGTTAGAAACCTATCGCATCTTATTTTTGATGTAAAGGTTCCTGTTATCCCAACAGTTACCACCAATGCAAAGGGTGAGGAAAAGATTGTTGAGGAAAAGAAGTTTCCATCATATGTATTCGTTAAAATGATTATGAATGATGAGTCTTGGCACATTATTAGAAATATAAATGGTGTTACAGGATTTGTTGGTCCTGGGTCAAGACCTGTTCCCCTCTCTGATGAGGATGTCCGCGCTATTGAAATTGAAGAGGCGACGGTTGTTGATGCATTCCAAATCGGTGACGAGGTTGAAATCATTGATGGATTTCTTACTGGACATACCGGAAGAATTTCCGAAATTTCAGAGGATTCCAGTGAGGTTACTGTTATTGTGTCTTCTATCGGACGTGAAATGCCTGTTAGTCTAGACGCAAAAGCAATCAAAAAGAAATAATTATAATGGTGACGTAGCTACCAACAAACGCTACATGCGTGGGAGAGAGAAAAATTTGTGTAATTCTCTCGTATAGTACCACCAAGGAGGAAATTTATTATGGCAAAGAAAATTCAGGGTTATATTAAGCTTCAAATCCCTGCAGGTAAAGCAACACCACAACCACCTATCGGTCCAGCTCTTGGTCAATATGGTGTATCAATTCCTAACTTTACAAAGGAATTCAACGAAAGAACAAAGAACGATATCGGTTACATCATCCCTGTTGTAATTACAGTTTACGCTGACCGTTCATTCACATTCATCACAAAGACTCCACCAGCTCCAGTTCTTATTAAGAAGGCTGCTGGCATTGAGACTGCTTCTGCTACTCCTAACAAGACAAAGGTTGCTAAGCTAACTAAGGAGCAAGTAAGAAAGATTGCTGAAACAAAGATGCCTGACTTAAATGCTGGTTCTATTGAGGCAGCTATGAGCATGATCGCAGGTACAGCCCGTTCAATGGGTATCACAGTTGAGGAATAAGGATTAGGAGGTAACTTACGATGAAAATGGGAAAGAAATATATCGCAAGCGTTGAGCTTATTGACGCTACTAAGCTTTATGATCCAGCTGAAGCTATGAAGCTTGTTTGTGAAACAGCTAAAGCAAAGTTTGATGAAACAATTGAGGTTCACGTTCGTCTAGGTGTTGACTCACGTCACGCTGACCAACAGGTAAGAGGTGCTGTTGTACTTCCACACGGTACTGGTAAGAAGGTTCGTACACTTGTATTTGCAAGAGGCGACAAGGCTAAGGCAGCTGAGGATGCTGGTGCTGATTACGTTGGTGCTGAGGACTACGTTGAAAAGATTACAAAGGAAAACTGGTTTGAGTTCGACGTTGTTATCGCTACACCTGATATGATGGGTGTTATTGGTCGTCTTGGTAAGGTTCTTGGTCCTAAGGGACTTAT
>JAZQHJ010000040.1:0-2825 GCA_045540515.1 Eubacteriales bacterium | reverse complement strand
GGTCGTAACCCCAAGTGGTCTTAGGAAGACAACATGTTTCCCCAACTCCTTGGCTCACAGAACGACATGGCTACGATCCGACTTAACAGGAGAGGCATCAACCCTTACCGATGATGAGCACAGACGTGTAATTTCCCACGTTGTTCAAAGGGCAGGTGGCCGTGTTCCAGTAATTGCAGGAACGGGCTCAAACGACCTTGATTATGCACTTTCCCTTACAAAGTATGCGTGTGATGAGGGAGTTGATGCTGTTTTGACAGTAACTCCATACTACAACAAGGCAACACAGGCAGGGCTTGAAAAAATGTTCACAGCTCTTGCAGATAATAGCAAGGCGCCTGTAATACTTTACAATGTTCCAACAAGAACGGGCGTAAACATTGAGCCAAGCACCTATAAGGCGCTAATGAACCACGAAAATATTATCGCAATCAAGGAAGCAAATGGCAATATTTCAAAAATTGTTGAAACAATGTCATATGTAAATGGCAAGCTTGATATGTATAGTGGAAATGATGACCAGATTGTACCAATTATGTCACTTGGTGGAAAGGGCGTTATCTCCGTTGTATCAAATATTTTACCTGCAAAAACCGTTGAGCTTTGCAAAAGGGCATTAAGCGGTGACTACAAGGGTGCTGCTCAAATTCAGTATGACCTTCACGCACTTATTGATAGCCTATTTTGTGAGGTTAACCCAATCCCAGTAAAGAGTGCAACTGCTAAAATGGGCTTTGGTACTGATACATTAAGACTACCTCTTACATCTATGACTCCTGAAAAGAGAGAAAGAATGTTTGACCTTATGAGAAAGCAGGGAATTGAAATCTGATGATTAAGGTGCTTGTTCACGGCTCAAATGGAAAAATGGGCTCACACGTAATTGAGGCACTAAAAAACAGCGACACAATGGAGCTTTTTTGTGGTGTTGACAAGGTTACAACAGGAAATGAGAGCTATAAATACTATTCCGATTTTGAGCAAATAGAGGGTAAGGCAGATGTTATTATTGACTTCTCCTTCCATACAGTAGTTAAGGACGTGCTTGACTACGCAGTAAAGAGTGGTACACCTATTGTTGTTGCCACAACAGGACTTACCGATGAGGAAAAGCAGTATGTTGCAAGTGCCTCAAATAAGATTCCTGTATTTTTATCAGGTAATATGTCTATTGGAATTGCGGTGCTCTGTGAAACAGCGAAAAGAGTTGCAAGTGCTTTTCCAAATGCCGATATTGAAATTGTAGAAACTCACCACAATCGCAAGGCTGATGCTCCAAGTGGAACAGCCCTTATGCTTGCAAATAGCATTAAGGAGACTCGCCCACAGGCTGAGTATAAGTACGGCAGAGGTGGAATGGCTAAAAGAGAGCCAAACGAAATCGGTATTCATGCATTAAGAATGGCAAATATTGTTGGCATTCACGAGGTATATATTACTACTGATTCAGAGCAAATTGTATTAAAGCATACTGCCTTTGATAGAGCTCTCTTTGCAGACGGAGCAATCAAGGCAGGAGAGTACATTTGCCAAAAGAGCGCTGGAATTTATACTATGAAGGATATTTTTAAAAGCTAATGATTACTGAACAAGGAATGTTACATTCTAATCTTAGCGTAAGAGGCGATGAGCTCTATTTTGCAGGGTATAGCACTACTCAGCTTGCAAAAAAGCATGGAACACCGCTTATGCTACTTGATGAAAATAAAATAAGAGAGAATATGCGCACCTATAAAAATGCTCTAGCTAGATATTTTGGCGCAGACAGTAAGCTCCTTTATGCCTCAAAGGCCCTTTCCTTTACAGCAATGTATCAAATTGCAAGGGAGGAAGGAATTTGCACTGACATTGTATCAGTGGGTGAGCTTTATACGGCAATAAGAGCTGGCTTTGATATTTCAAATGCATTTTTTCATGGTAATGCTAAGAGTGATAGCGACATTGAGTACGCAATCAAAAACGGAATTGGCTATTTCGTTGTTGACACCTATGATGAGCTTTATGCAATTGATAGAATTGCAAGAAATTATAATATAAAGCAAAAAATCCTATTCAGAGTAACCCCTGGCATTGACCCACACACCCACTCTGCAATATCAACAGGAAAGGTTGATAGCAAGTTCGGTACTGCCATTGAAACAGGACAAGCCCTTGAAATTACTAGCAAGGCGCTTACTCTTGACGGAATTGAGCTTTGTGGCTTCCATTGTCATATAGGCTCTCAAATATTTGAAATTGAGCCATATATTAACTGTGCAAGCATTATGCTTAATTTTGTAAGCGAGGTACAGCAAAAGCTTGGCTACGTGGCTAAAATGCTTAATTTGGGTGGTGGCTTTGGCGTACGATATGTAGAAAGTGACCCTGTGATTTCTATTGAGGACAATATCGAAAAAATTGCAAGCTTTGTTCATTCATATTGCACACAAAACGAAATAGAATGTCCAACAATTTTAATGGAGCCAGGTAGAAGCATTGTTGCCAATGCAGGAATGACAATTTATACCGTGCTTTCAGTTAAGGAAATAACTGGATATAAGAATTATATCGCAATTGACGGTGGTATGACCGATAACCCAAGATATGCTCTTTACGGCTCAGCCTATACAGTGCTTGGAGCTAACAAAATGAGCAAAAAAGCCGACTACGTGGCTACAATTGCAGGAAGAAACTGTGAAAGTGGTGACCTCATACAGGAAAACGTAAAAGTGCCAAAAATGTCAAGGGGCGATTATCTTGCAGTGTTAGTAACAGGTGCATATAATTACTCAATGGCATCAAACTACAACAGAGTCCCACGCCCAGCTGTTGTATTGCTTGGAGAT